>DASZWS010000113.1:0-7645 GCA_035546515.1 Vitreimonas sp.
GAGCGCTTCCGCATTTTCGGCGGCCAAGTGGTCGCGCAGGCGCTGCTTGCCGCCTATCAAACCGTCGAAGGCCGCGTCTGCCATTCGCTGCAGAGCTATTTCATCCGGCCCGGCGACCCGCTGTTGCCGGTGCTCTACCAGGTCGAACATTCGCGCGACGGCAAGAGCTTCACCACCCGGCGCGTCATCGCCATCCAGAAGGGAGAGCAAATCTTCAACCTCGCCTGCTCCTTTCAGATTCCCGAAGACGGCTTCGATCACCAGAACGCCATGCCGGCCGCGCCGCGGCCCGAAGACGTAGCGGATGAAAACGAGCGCTGGCGTGAGGCTTTCAAAGATCAACCCAAAGAGCTGGCGCGCTGGATTCGCGATCGGCCGATCGAGATGCGCCCGGTCAATCCGATCAATCAGGTAAAGCCTGAGCCGGCGCCCTCGGAACACATGGTCTGGCTCAGAGCCAAGCGCGATCTCGGCGACGACAACATGGTTATGAACCAGGCGCTCCTGGCCTACGCCTCCGACTTCTCGTTGCTGGGCTCAGCCATGCGCCCGCACGGCGTCAGCTGGCTGACTGGCGTGCAGACAGCCAGCCTCGATCATATCTTGTGGTTCCATCGGCCCACCAACTTCGCGCGCTGGCACCTTTATGTACAGGACAGCCCCTCGGCGTCGGGCGCGCGCGGCTTCAACCGGGGCGCGGTCTATCGCGAAGACGGCGTGCTGGTCGCGTCGGTGGCGCAAGAAGGCCTGATGCGCAAACGCTGACGCAATGCGTTACCGCATCGCTAAAGCCGTATTAGGTGATCTGCGTTACGTTCGGCCCATGAAGGATAAGTGGGTCGACAATAACGACTATTTCGGACCGGACCGGCGTGACGGCCGCGGCGGGCGTCTGCGCAATCGCCGCCAGGCCGACGACACCATCGAGCCGCCGTCGCTTGCCTCGACGCTGCGAAGACTTCGCGTTCTGCTGGGCAATCCGGTGCGCGAAACCGCCCACGAACGCGCACTGCATCTGCTTGCCGCCGGCATTGACCTCGCCACGCGCACCGGGAAGCACGAATGCCTGCAGTCGCTTCAGCGCGCCGATCAAATGCTGCGCGACCGGCCCGATGACTTCGATGCCGCCGAGGCTGCCGTCGCCGAAGCGATGGCTTACGTCTGATAGCCGAAACGCGCGGCCCATTGATTCAAGAGCGGCAGCGCCGTCGCCAGCTCCGCCTCATAGCGCCGCCATTTCTGCACTGAGCGCGTATAGATCGGCTCGATCACCTGCCGCGCGCTGGGCGTGTTGATGTCGCGCGCCAGCGCCGTTTCCCGGAACGACAGCATCGCCTCTTCGAACGGCAGCCCGAGAAAATCGGCCAGCGCACGCGCTTCGCGGCCAATATCGGCGACCACGTCTTCGTATCGCACCTGATGCAGATGCAGCGCCAGTTTCTCGCGGCACAGGCTCATCAGCCGCATCACCGCGTCGTAGTAGCGCGCCGCCCTGCCCAATTCCAGGAACTGGGCCATCGCCGCGTTCATGCCAAAGCGCTGAACATAGCAGGACAAAATAACGTCGCGCGGATCGCGCAGCGCGAAGATGATTTTGGCGTCCGGAAACACGCGCTTGATCAGCGGCAGCACGACGATGTTGAGCGGCAGCTTGTCGACCACCAGCGCATCCGCAGGCGGCGCATCCTCGGCCCGCACCCGCCGCCAATACTCCGCGCGCGCCGCTTCGATCTCGGCGTCCGACAGCGCCGCAAAACCAGCCAGCTTGGCTTCATCGCTGATCACGCTCGCCAGTGCATTGGCGAAATGCTCGCGCTCCTCGATGCAGAAAATGGCGCTGTGCGAGGAGAGTATCTGATCCAGCAGCGTCGTACCCGAGCGCGGAAAGCCGACCAGAAACACCGGCGCTGGAAATGCACTCGCCGCCGCCGGCCGCCAAGACGCTATATCGCTCGCCGCCACCAGAGCACTCATCCGCGCCACACCGTCGGGGTGATAGAGCAAGTGTGATGCATTCAGCAGCGCCGCATTCTGCTTCAGCAAAATCTGGTTGGCGTTGGTGTAAGCCTCGAACGCTGCGTGCGCCGCGCCGCGCCGGTCGCGCGCATCACCGATAATACCCCACGCCAGCGCCGCATTGGTTGGCGACGCGCCGCGGTTCGCAACGATCGGCGCTGCCGCCGCTTCCGCGCCCGCCGCATCTTTCTCGCGCATCAGCACCTGCGCCAGGGCGATACGCGCGATCTCATTGTTGGCGTCATTCTTCAGCGCCGCTTCTGCGTGCTGCTTGGCTTTCGCAAGATCGTGGCCCGCCTCGTAGCCGCGCGCTAAACCTGCGTGCGCGGCTGCATCGTTCGGCGCGATCTTCAGCGCCCGCCGATATGCCGCCATCGCCGCCTCGGCATTGCGCGCGCCGTTTTCCAGATTGCCGAGATTGCGCCAGCCGTCGATCAGCCCACCTTCGCCGGCGCGCGTGAACAATGGCCGCGCCGCCTCCACGTCGCCCAAGCGCCGCAACGAGACACCCAGCGCGTTCATAATGTGCGGCTGATTGGGCGCGGCCTGGTTGGCGCGTTCGAGATGGCGCTTGGCGGCGGCGAAATCGCCCTCTTCCATCGCCACCAGACCCAAGATCTGATTGCCGTTGGCGTCCAGCGGCCGGCGCGCGATCACCTGCTGCGCCAGCTGCCGCGCCGCCGCGAAATCGCGCCGTGCAAACGCCGCCCCTGCCGCCTGCGCGAGCCGCCAGGCTTCAGGATCGGGAGTTTGCATGTGACGGCCGGAAAAACATGGAGCGGGCGATGAGATTCGAACTCACGACCCCAACCTTGGCAAGGTTGTGCTCTACCCCTGAGCTACGCCCGCATCCTGGGTGACGAAACCGGCTCGCGCCGGGCCGCCTGAGGGGCGCTCATATCGCAGAGCCCGGCCCCGCCCGCAATTGGCAAGCGGCGCCTTCATCCGCGCCTCCTACCAAATCTCCCCAAACACCCGGACGAAGTTGGCGCCCAGCACCTTTTCGGCCACCCGCGCCGGGTAGCCGCGCTTCATGAGTGCGTCGGCGATGACCAAGCTGCGGTCGGGGCGATTGAGGCCCTCGACATACGGGAGCCGCCCGTCCTCTTCAGGCGCCGCGACGCCAGCGGCTACGCGCCGCGCGGTCTCCGCATTCCATTCCGCCCGGTCCTGCTCGGTGTTGGCGGTGGCGCCGAATGTGGTGTCGCTGCCGAAGCCGACATGGTCCTCGCCCATCACATCGAGCGCATGCGTCATGTGCTGCATATAGATGTCGAGCGTCGGCTGCACGCCCGCGGGCGCCAGATAGAACAGGTCGAAGATGCCCATCACGCCGCCCTTGTTGGCGAGCGCGCGCATCTGCTCGTCGGTTTTGTTGCGCGGATTTTGGTGCACACTCATGCAGCCAGCGTGACTCATGATCACCGGCTTGGTGGAGGCGGCCATCGCCGCGGCGGTGGTCGCCGGGTTGGCGTGACTGAGATCGAGCGCAACGCCCACCTCATTCATGCGGGCGACGGCTTGGCGGCCGAGATCGGTCAGCGTGGCATCCGCCGGCGCCAGCACGCCGGCGCCGAACGGCGAGGTGAGATTGTATGAGAGCTGCATCACCCGCACGCCGAGATAACGGAACATGGTGATGTTATCGAGCTTGTCGCCAAGTGCGGTCGCGCTTTCAAAGCCGAAAATGATGCCTACCTTGTTGGTGTGCTTCGCCGTCGCGAAATCCGCCACGTTGCGGATTTGCATGAACACATCGGGATGCGCTTCGATCATCCGCTGATAGAAGCTGAGCTCGCCCACCGTATCCTCGAACGAGGCGTTGAAGCCACCGATCGAGTTCTTCATCGCCGTCAGGCCGGACGCACGCGCCACATCGAGATCGGCCTGGCCCATCGGGAATGTATCGGCGCTGATCTGCGGGCCGATATTGCAATCCACCACCGTCGCGCGCCGCCATAACGACCGCGCCGCGCTGGAAATGCCGTCGCTCTGCGCAGCGCGCGCGGCTGGCGTCAACGTCGCTATAGCAAGCGCGCTCGCGCCCAGCGTAAATTCTCTACGGTCCATGCTTTTCCTCACAAGTCGCACTCAGGATGCGCCGGCAACGCAAATCAGATGCGCTATTCCCCCGGCTCAGCCTTACGTGGCGTTTTCAGGCGCCGGCGATTGACGTGGCTATCCGGCGCCAAATGACCTTCAGGCGTGCGGCCGCGGAAATAGTCGCGCTGCCAGCCTTGCTTCGCCGCTTCGGAATCGCGGTCGGTCAAGCGGTTCAAGAATTTGGTGCGGCTCTCGCCCCACGCTTGATATTGCCGCAACAGATCAGGCTCATCTTGGATGGATTTGACGATCGGCTGCGTGGCGTCGATCTCCGTGTGCGGGATCGGATACACAAAACAAAACGGCTCGCCCTTCTTGAACGAGATCATGCCCGGACGCGTGAAGCGCCAGTTCATGGTGAAAGGAAACGGCAGCCAGTAAGTCTCCACCACACCGACCAACGGCTGAATGCCGTCCTTCAAATGATTGGGCGGACCACCGACCCACAAGTCCCAACCTTCTTCGGTGCGGAAAAGATAGCCGGTGTGAAACGTCAGCACGCCGCCGGAAAAGTGCGACACCGCCCAGCGCGTTAGTTGTTCGCGCGTGGTGTCGCCGTCGGGATCGAGGCGGATGTCTTCGCTGCGCGGCCCGCCATTCCAGCTCGCGGTGAACGACACCGGCGACAACAGCGCCCACCCTGTCGTGTTCGCCACCACCAGCGGCAAGCAGCGATACGGGTGCCGATCGGCGAAATTGTCCATCCACTCGCGGTCGGGCGAGCCCGGGACGAGTTCGGCCGGCTGCGGATCGACTTGATAACAGGTCAGTTTCATAGACCTTCCCTAGACGACCCATCCCATTCACGCCAAGTGAGAGCCGCGCCCAGAGGGCCTAGGGAGAGGCATGAACCAACCTGCGACCTCAGAGGATTTGTTCGCGCGGTTCGACGCGCTTGGCATCCCCTACACGAACACGCCGCACCGGCCGGTGTTCACCGTAGAGGAAGGGGCGGATCTCAAGGCGGCCATGCCGGGCGGCCATTCCAAGAACCTGTTCCTGAAGGATAAAAAAGGGAAACTCTTCCTCCTCTGCGCGCTGGGCGACAGCGTCATCGACCTGAACGCCGTCTCCAAACTGATCGGCGCGGGCCGCTTCAGCTTCGGCAATGCCGACCTGCTGATGCAGCACCTGGGTGTCACGCCCGGCTCAGTGACCCTGTTTGCGCTCATCAACGATCCCCAACGCAACGTCACGCTGCTGCTTGACGACGGCTTCTTCAGCTACGACCTCGTCAACTTTCACCCACTCCGGAACGACGCCACCACCGCGATCACGCCGGCCGACATGCTGCGTTTCATCGAAAGCCTTGGCCGCGCCGCCATCCGCATCGCCTTCGACGCGGACGGCAAACCGCGCTTGATTGAACCCGGCGCCGCTTCGGCCCATGTAAGCGGCTAAAAGAGGATCACATGACTTTTATGGACGGCGCCGCCGCCCCAATCTCCGACCCCGTCAAGAACGGTTCCGACCAAGGCTTCATGGCCGACGTGATCGAAGCATCACGTGAAACACCGGTGATCGTCGATTTCTGGGCGCCCTGGTGCGGCCCCTGCAAGACGCTCGCGCCGATGATCGAGAAGGCGGTGCGTGGCGCAGGCGGCGCAGTGCGGCTGGTGAAGATCAATATCGACGAGAACCCCGGCGTCGCCGGCCAACTTGGCGTGCGCTCGATTCCGGCCGTGTACGCGTTCGACAAAGGCCGCCCGGTCGACGGCTTCACCGGCGCAATCCCGGAGAGCCAGATCAAGCTGTTTGTAGATCGCCTCGCCGGCGCGACCAGCGAAGAGGACATCAAAGCGCTGCTCGAACAAGCCGCCGAGAGCCAAAAGCTCGGAGACATCGGCGGCGCTGCGCAAAGCTTCATGGCGGTGCTGCAGCTCGATCAATACAACACCAAGGCCATCGCCGGCATGGCGCGCATTGCGCTGGATGCGGGCGATGCCGAACAAGCGCGCGAAATCCTTGCGCACGCACCCGAAGATAAGGCCAACGATCCCGACATCGCCGGCGTCCGCGCCGCACTCGATCTCGCCGCCAATCCGAAGGACGAAGGCGAAAGCGCGGCGCTGAAAGCCAAGGTCGCCGCCAATCCCAACGACTTCCAGGCGCGCTACGATCTCTCAGCCGCGCTCGCCGCCAACGGCGATTTCGAAGGCGCCGTCGATCAGCTCCTGGCGATCATCGCCAAGAACAAGGAATGGAACGAGGACGCCGCGCGCCAGCAGCTCTTCAAGGTGTTCGAAGCCGCGGGCCAAACCTCGGACGTCACCAAGCAAGGCCGCCGCAAACTTTCGGCGATCCTGTTCGCATGAGCGCCTTCGGTTATCGCAAGCCCGCGGACCTGCCGCAGACCATTGCGCTGTTTCCGCTGACCAACGCGCTTCTCTTCCCGCGCGCGGTGCTGTCGCTCAATGTGTTCGAGCCGCGCTACCTCAACATGGTCGATGACGCGCTCGCCGCCGATCGCCTCATTGGCATGATCCAGCCGGGCGCCGGCGAAGAGAACAATCCCACGCCGGAGCTTTCGGAGGTTGGCTGCGTTGGCCGCATCACCATGTTCTCGGAAACCGAGGACGGCCGTTATCTCATCACCCTCACCGGCGTGTCGCGCTTCACCTTGGAACGCGAACTCAGCGCCGGCACGCCGTATCGGCAGGCGCTGGTCAGCTACGACCAATTCGCTGACGACTTCGTGCAATCGCCCGGCGGCACGATCGATCGCCCCGAACTGATGCGTTCACTGAAACAGTACGCAGCGTTGCATGGTTTTCAGGTGGATTGGAATTCCGTGGAGCAAGCGCCGACCGAGACCGTCATCAATGTCGCCGCGCAGCTCTGCCCCTTCGATCCGGTGGCGAAGCAAGCATTGCTCGAAGCGCAATCGCTCGAAGATCGCTGCCGCACTTTGATCGCGCTTCTGGAATGGGGCGCGCCCGACGAAGCCAGCGAGCAGCCGCTGCAATGAGCGACGACATCGATCCGAAGCTCTTAGAAGTGCTGATCTGCCCGCAAACCCGCACGGCGCTCCGCTACGACCGCGACAAGCGCGAACTAATCAGCGAAGCCGCGCGCCTCGCCTACCCCGTCCGCGACGGCGTGCCGATCATGCTGATCGATGAGGCGCGCGAACTGGGGCCGGAAGAATGATGAGCTTGTCACCCACTCGTCCTCCCCCGCCAGGGGGAGGTGGCGCGCGCTGCGGCGCGCGACGGAGGGGCGGGCGCCAACGTGTGCAAACGTCAGTGCTTCCCCCTCAGTCAGCTTCGCTGACAGCTCCCCCTATCGGGGGAGCACGAGCGTGGATGGAGTCGGGGAGTTACCTGTGAGCGCCCGCGCCTGGCCCACCGACCTCAGCTTCGACACCAAAGCCCACACGCTCAACATCGCCTTCGATGACGGCGCCAAGTTCGCCATTCCGTTCGAACTGCTGCGCGTCGAAAGCCCCAGCGCCGAGAACAAAGGCCACGGCGGCAACGTGCCGCCGCCGGTAAAGGGCAAAGCCCACGTCAGCGTCACCCGCGCC
>DASZWS010000114.1:0-41560 GCA_035546515.1 Vitreimonas sp.
GCGAAAACGTCACTGCAGCTCAGTCGCCGGATCGATCAGCCGATAGCCCAGGCCCTTTTCTGTGATGATGCGGTCGGAGCCGATCTTCCGGCGCAGAATGCCGATGAACACTTCGATCGTGTTGGAATCGCGCTCGTGATCCTGGCTGTAGATTTTTTCGGTGAGCTCTGATCTGGAAACGATGCGCCCGGCGTGGTGCATCAGATAGTCCAGCACCTTGTATTGATACGCGGTGAGCTTCACCGGCGCGCCGGCGACCGTCACTTGGCCGGTGGCGGAGTTCAGCCGAAGTTCGCCGACTTCGATCACCGCGGTTTGATGATCGGTTTGGCGGCGCACATTGGCGCGCACGCGCGCCAGCATCTCGCCCATGTGGAAAGGCTTGGTCACGTAGTCGTTGGCGCCGAGATCGAGGCCCTCGACCTTTTCGCTCCAACGATCGCGCGCGGACAGGATCAGCACCGGCATGTTGCGGCCCTGCTTTCGCCAAGCCTTGAGCACGGTGAGCCCATCCACCTTGGGAAGGCCAAGATCGAGGATGGCGAGATCGAACGGCTCGGTTTCGCCGAGAAACTGGCCGTCTTCGCCGTTGTCGGCGGAATCTACCGTGTAGCCGGCGTCGCCGAGCGCTGCGGCGAGCTGTTCCCGGAGGTTTTTGTCGTCCTCGACCACCAAGATCCGCATGCGCTCTCCCTGTCCTTTGGCGCTAGCGGACCTGACCGGAAACCGCGTCGACCGTGAAATCGCGGAAGTCGCCGTTCGGCATCTCCCAACGGATCACATAAAACGGCCTGTCACCGCCCTCAAGGCGGGCGTTGTTCAGTTGCCCGCCGAAGCGACCGCGCAGAATTTCGGCGACTTCGCGCACGGAGAGAATGTTTTGATGACCACGCGCATCGGCGGGCTGGAAGTAGTTCGGCTCGAAGATTTGCTGGCGCGGCGCCGCCATCGCTGGCGCGACGCCAACGCTGAGCGCCAGGGAACCGGCAAGAAGGAGAGTCCTGAGCCACATTGTGGAACCGGTTTAGCGACCACGCCGTGAATGTGCGCTGAATGTAATCTTAGCTTCGCAGTAGGCTAAAGTCAGCTGCTCGGCCGAGTAGGCACATAGTCGCGTTTGGCCCATTTTTTCACGAATTTCTTCAATTCGTCGTCCGGCGTTTCCGGCAAAACCACCTGCAAACGTACAAACTGATCGCCCTGGCCGGCCACGCCTTTGCCTTTGAGGCGCAGAACTTTGCCGGTATTGGCGCCAGCTGGGATCGTTAACGCCACAGGTCCGCTTGGCGTTGGCACTTGCACACGCGCGCCTTCCACCACTTCGGTGAGCGACACGTTCAGGTCCATGTGAATGTCTTGGCCCTCGCGCCGGAAGAACGGATGTGGGCGTACGTTCAATTCGACGAGCGCGTCACCTGCCGGGCCGCCTTGCACACCCGAGCCGCCTTGTCCCTTGAGGCGCAGCACCTGACCGCTCTCGACGCCGGCGGGAATGTTGACGTCCAGCGTGCGCCCCTCGGAAAGCGAGATGCGCCGCTTGGCGCCGTTGGCGGCGTCCAGAAATTCGATCTCCAGCGTGAAGCGAATGTCGCGTCCGCGCATGCGCGTGTAGCCACGCCCACCGCCGACATTGGAGCCAAACAGATCTGAGAAAATGTCGCCAAGATCGAAGGCGGATTCCGGGCCAAATGGGCCCTGACCAGACGCGCCGGCGCCGGCGCCAGCGTGGGCGCGCGAACTCGAGTATCGCGATCGCGACTGGAACGCTGCGCGCTCGTTGCCGTCAGCGTCGATTTCGCCGCGATCGAAGCGGCCCTTGGTGGTCGGATCGGACAGCAAATTGAACGCTGCTGTCGCGCGCTTGAAGCGCTCCTCCGCCGCCTTGTCGCCAGGGCGCACGTCAGGGTGCAGCTCCTTGGCGAGCTTGCGGTAGGCGCGACGAATTTCGTCCGCGGTAGCGGTGCGGCCGACGCCCACTGAGGAGTATGGATCCCAGCTCAAATCTCAGTCGCGCTCCGGCCTTCTGCCCGTGTGGAGAGTGGCAGCGTTACCGCTCCAAGCCAAACCCTGGAATCACACCCCGAGGCCAGCCCTCGGACTATAATGTTAGGGTTAACTCCGTGTTCAAGCCTGTGGCGCCCCGATCGTCCAATTGAGCGACCCGGAGCCGCAACGAACCGGGCGGAGCGCCAAAATCGGCCGTCTGATCCGTGGCGCTATAAAGATAGGCAGGCGCGGTGACGACGACGCTTCTTTTGACAGCCCCGGTCCCGTCCACAATCTCAAGCAGATAGGCCTCCGTTTGGGCCCCGAGCGGCGGCTCGCCGGCGCCCCAGGCATCGCCACCAACCCGTGCGCAACGGACCCATGACACGCGCACATCCCCGCTCGCCGCACGAGCCGCCCGCAAATGCGCTGGCGCCCAAGGCCGCAGCGCCGCATGCGGCAGCGTCAGTGTTTGTTGCGCAGCACGCGGGTCCGTCACGAACGCGCCACTCGGAGGGACGGTGAAATCGAGCGGCTCGGCCCACTCGTGGCTTTGCATGTCGATACGCGTGAGCGCCGCGTCCAAAACGACAACGCGGGCGCCAATGGGGTGCGGCGACTGCATCGCGTGCCCTGAGCCTAGGCGGCCGCGCAAGAGACCTGCCAGCTCGTATTCTCCGGCGCCGGTGAGCGTACAGGTGCGCGCCTGAACGATCTCCCATTCCCCATCGCCACCAGAGATAGCGAACACGTTGGCGCCATTCAGCACGGCGTCTTCACTCGCACTCGCGAGCGCGCCATCGTACAACTTGATGCGCACGCGGTTGCCGTCGTCCCAGCGGTCCACAGGGCCGGGCCAAAGCGCCCAGACCAACTCACCCATCGCTGCAGGCTGCACGACGCTGGCGCGCCGCGTTTCCAGATCGACGACCGCGCCCGCATCAAGCTCATGAACACCTAGCCAAGGCGAGGCGAACACCGCGGCAAGCGGCCGGTCGTCGTCTTCCGCGCCGGGCAAGGGCGGCAGATCGAGCACCGCGAACAGCGGTGTCGGCGCGAAAAGCGGTTGTTCAGGGTTTTGCTCCGGCAAACGCACCTGCAAAGGCAGCTGCGGGCGGACGCGTTGCAGCTCCAGCCTGCGCGTGTTTGCGTCGTCAGCGCGTGTGATCTCGAAGGCATCGTCGCCCGCGCCGAGAGTGACAACATCGCCGGGCTCCAGCGCCAGTTGCGCGGGACCTACCTCGATCTGCAACGTCTCATTCGCGGCGCGCCGATCCGCCAGCACAGCTTGCGCCATCGCCTCAGCCGCTTCGACCTCAAGCACCAGCGGCGCCTCCAGGGTCTCGACGCCGCCGCGCGCGCGATCAAGACGGCGCGCGCTGACGTCGGCCAGGAGATAATTTCGCGCCGGATCCAAAAAGCGCACGCGGGCTTCAATAGGTTTGTCGGCTGCGTCGCTGCGCGTTGCGTAGGTTTGCGACACGCCGTCAGCGGAGAACTGGTCGAAGGCAATGTCAGCGATCACCCCGCCGCCACGCGGAAAGAAGACCATGACGCCTTCACGCTCAGCCGCCGCAAAATCGTACGCCGCGGCTAAGGCTTCGATGCCGTCGCGGGCCACTGATGGCGAATCCAGAACAAACCCGCTCACCGCACCGAGCAAACGGCTCGCGTCGGCGTCTTCCACACCCGCGCGCAGACACAGATTGGCGACAACGTCGCCGAGATCGGAGAGGCCCGCGCGCCCATTTAGCCAGTGACCCAACCGCCAGCTGGCGCCGTCGGTCCAGACATCGGTGCGCGCAGGAAATGCGGGATTGGGGCGCACATCCCAACACCAAATCGAGATCATCTCGATCATAGGCGCGCCGGTGATCGAGGAGACGGGATTGAACGCGCCGTCTTGCGCCCAGTACTGCAGATAGGCGTTGAGCGTGCGACGCTGAATCAGATCGTCGCGTCCGCCACCCGAAAAGGGCGGCGCGGCGCTTTCGCTACTCTTGCCGTCCGTGAAGAGATGTGGCGCGTTTGAGCCTTTGTCGATTGCGGGGCAACCCAATTCGATAAACCAGATAGGTTTTGACTCTGCGACCCACGCCGTCGGCGATCCGGCGCGGACGCCGGCCGGCCGGTCATAGTGTGCACGTGACCAGAAATTCCGCACGTCCTTGGCACGGAATATCCAAGGTTCGTCATAGGCGCCATCGGTGATGGCCGTTCGATCTTGCGCGGTGCGAACGGCATCACTGGCGTAGAAAAAATCGAAATCTTCACCAGCCTCGATCCTGCCTTGCAGATAGCTGAGGTCGTAAATGTTGGCCGAGAGCGCGCCATCAAGATGGCCGTGACCATCGCGCCAGTCGGTGAGCGGGGGATACCAGTCGATGCCAATCGCATCGATGCTCGCATCCGCCCACAGCGGGTCGAGGTGAAAGAACACATCACCGGAACCGTCGTCGGGCTGGTGGCCGAAATACTCAGACCAGTCGGCGGCGTAGGTCAGCTTCGCGCCCAGCATGCCGCTGACATCGCTTGCCAAGGTTTGCAGCGCCGCGACGAACGGATATGCCGATGCGCCGCTACGCGCCGTGGTCAGCCCGCGCAGCTCCGAGCCGATGATAAAATAATCCACGTCGCCGGCAATCTGCGCCAGCTTGGCATAGTGCAGGATAAAGCGCCGATACGACCATTCACTTGGCCCGGAATAGTGCGGCGCGTCATTGGCTACCGAAAAATCTCCAGGTGCGGCGGCGCCGACAAAGGCCGAAATCTGCGTCGCAGCCGCTCCAGTCTTATCGGGCGTGCCTGGTTGACCCGCAGCCGGATGCAGCGTGACGCGTCCGCGCCATGGATAGGCCGCCTGCTCCGCCGCGCCGTACGGATCGCTCAAGGCGTTGCCGCTCGGCACATCCATCAGCATCATCGGATAAAGACCAACCTTGTAGCCGCGTGCTTTGAGCTCCGCGATCGCCTGCAGCACGCTCGCATCGCTCGGCGTGCCGCCGTACGCAGGCGCCCCATCGTACTGGGAAACAACGCGCGCACTTCCGCGCGATGTGCCGCCAACGCTCCACGCAAGCGGCGTCGTTTGCTTGGAGGCGATCTCGACACACGGTTTGATCTGGCACGATCCGCAGCGCAGATCGTCGCCGAACCAATTCACCACGAGCAACACGGTCTCGCAATTGGGCAGGTCCGCGGCGAGCTGATCCAAAGAGACGAGCAGATTGGCGCGCTCACGCTCGGCATGGACGTTCTCCGCCGTCTGCTGACCCGGGCCGAGATCGCGGAACACCGGCGCAGTCGCATAGACGAACTCGCCAGATCCTGGGATCAGGCATACCGCCTTCACCTGCTCCTCAAGACGAACTTCACCGGCGCGCGCTGGCGCGGGCCGCACGATCTCGAATGAGAGCTGAGGTACGCCGTTGCCAAAATTCTCTAACGGCAAATCTTCAAACACGATGTAGGCGACATCGCGGAACGCGGGCGCATTGTCCTCGCCTTCAATGCCCTCAATCAGCGGGTCGACCGGCTGGTCTGCGCGCCCCGTATAGACGCGGTAGTTGACTTGACTGAGATCGAACGCTGCGCCGTTGGCCCACGCGCGGCCAATGCGTGCGATCTCGCCTTCACACAATCCAACCGCAAACGATAGCGAGTAGGTGTAGGTCGTGCTCTTTACGCGTGGGCCGCCTTTGCCGCCGCCAACGCTTTGGGTCTGACGGTGCTCCTTGAAGCGCGCAGCCCAAATCACCTGCCCGGCAATGCGCACGCGTCCGTAAACCGCGGGGATGGAAGCCCCCTCGGTCGAGCCTTGAATGTGCAAATCAGTGAGGCGCGGGCCTTCACTCTTTCGCGTCGCGCCGAACAGACGCTGATCGATGCTGGCGCCCAGCACGGCGCCGCCGACACGGCCAAGCGCGGCGCCAATGGCCCCAAACGTTTCGCCCGCCGCTTGACCGAGCGCCGACAGAATCAACTGGGCCACGGTTTGGCTCCCGGAAAGACAAACGCAGCGGCGCATCGCGATCGCCACCAAGAGGCAAAGCGTGACCGCACCACCGCATTGCCCCAATAAGCGTGGATCAGGCGCTCCTCCTCATCGAGGATCGCCGCGTGCTTGGCTTGAGATTGTGCGTCCATGCGAAACAGCAGGACGTCGCCTGGCGCCGCGCACTCAATCGCCACTTCCTGCATATGCCGCCGCGCCGCGCTGAGCAGCGTTTCAGCCCCGCGACGCTCCGCCCAATCTGGTGAATATGGAGGCAACGCCTCCGGCTCGTCGCCGTAAAGCGCACGCCAGACGCCGCGCACCAGCCCCAAGCAATCACAGCCTGCGCCTTTGGCGCTGGCTTGATGCTGATAAGGCGTGCCGATCCACGCGCGCGCTTCCGTGAGGATCGCCTGGCGCGATATCATGAGAGGCGCGAGCTGCCGTCGAGCTTGTCGCCCGGCACAGGGCCGGATTGGATCGCATCGTTCCCCGGCATGTGCGGGAAGCCGCGAAAATTGGCCGTGTTTGCGAACTTGGCGCGGCAGGTCTCGATGCGTTTGTCGCAGCCCGCGTAGATGGTGAACGCAGCGCCAGCGATCAGGACGTCGCCAGCGGGATCCAGCAGTTCCAGCACCGCGAGCGAGCCGTCATTGTGATGCGCGGCCACTTCGCTTGAGCCGCCGTCGGACCAGACGACCTTACCGCGTGCGAACCAGCCTTCGGCGTACGCGCTGAGACCGCTTGCGCGCAGCGACGTCTGTGAAAGCACCTCGCTAACCACGCCAGCGCCGCTGAAGATGCTGCTTGAAATGTCCTTGCTACAACGGGCATCGCCGAGATCCGCATCGCAGAACCGCGAGAATACGCGCCCCACCGGCACATTGAGAGGCGCCTGCAGACCGCGCAGTTCGGCTTCAAACGCACTGACGCCGCGTCTCACCTCACCAATATTGCCCGCAAAAAGGTGCACGCGTACGCGCGTGTCGCGCCAATCGACGCGGAAGATGTCCACGCGCGCGCCATCCCACAGGCCCCTCCGCAAGTCCTCTTCAGTGATAGCGTCTGCGCTCAACGCGCCGCTGAGGCTCGCTGTATCGACGCTGAGCGCGGTCGACTTCTCGACAGCGCCCAGCGTCGCCGCGCTGATCGGATCACAGGAAAGATCGTCAAGCGAGAGCGGGCGATCATGATCGCTGAAGCCAAGCACGACGCCATCGGCGCGTGTAACCCGCCACACATGCGCGAACGTAGTCGCGCCGTCCGCGAGCGCTGCGGTCATGCTTCCAGGAACGTCGCGCATCAGATGGCGACTTCGATCAGACGGACCGAGAGCGCGCGCCCGGCGCCGAACGCATCCATCGAAACATCCAGGGCATCGACGTCAAACCGCACCGGCGTATCAAAGCTAAATCCGGCGGAGATAACCGCATCGGACGCAGGTGCGACGGCGAAGGTGACAACGCCAGTGGTAGCGTCGATGCTGACGCCGCTGGTCTGCAGCACGCCGTCCACCGCAATCAAAACGCTGTCGGCAACGGGCTTGGCGATAGTGCGCGCATAGGCGGCATCATCAGCGCCATAGAGCTTTGAGAGTTGAAAGGTGTTCGTCGCCCCATCCCCGGCGCCGATCACCTGATCCATTGGCGTAGGCGTCCGTGATGGCGCGCAGGATTTGCAATCGAACGGATCGCGGAAGCGGAACCCGTAGAGCATGCCGCGCCGCGCTTCAAAGAACGCGGTGAGCGTATGCAGGTCGTCGAGCGTTCGCACCGCGCCGCCGATGTCGTAACGGCGGCGGCCATGCGCCCACGGCGTATTGCGGACCTCGCGCCCAGAAGCGAGCGCAACGATATCGACGCGCCGTTCCGGCCCGCCGCTGGCGCCGAGTGCGAAAGCGAGCGGCAACGACACCTCGTGAAACGCGGTCACAGGTTGCGCCTCCCATAGGCGACGGCGCGGGCGATCGCCGCGGCGATCTGACCTTGGTTGCGCGTGATGGCGTTGGCGTCAGCCCCGCCATTCAAATGAAAGTGGATTGCTACCGCGCCTCCCGCCGCAGCGATGTCGCCGCCCTGGCGCGGCACGAACAGCTCCGGTCCGTTTTCGCCCACAAGATAAGCGCCGCCCGGATTGACCGTACCGCCTGCAGCGCGTGCGCCGAAGAAGTCGATCGCGTTGCCGCTGCCGCTGAAGAAGCGGTCCAGCGCGAGCTTGGCCAGTTCTTCGAGGATCGCCTTGGCCATCTGCGCAAAGGCGGACTCGCCCTTGTTCGCCGCGCCGCCGAGCGCGCGCACAATGCGTTCGCCTGCGCGTTCAAATGAAGCGCCGACATCGTCGGCGGCGCGCTTGGCGGTTCCGTTGGCGAACTCCTGCACCGCCGCGGAAGCGCCGGCGAGTTCGCCTTCAAAACCGGAGAGGTCGATGGGTGTGCTCATCGGCGTTTATCCGGAAATCGCGCGAACAGGTCGTCAAAGTCGGAACGCCGCAGCGGCGACGCCGCACGCAGGCCGGCGGCAGCGCGCCATTCTTTGACGCTGAGGCGCCAAAACGCGCGCGGCGCGAGGCCGGCCCGCAAAGAGGCGCTTAGCATCTCCGCCCATGGCGTGGCGTCATTCATCGAACGCGGCCTTGAAGGCATCAGCAACGGCAATTGCCGCTTCGCGCGTGTCGATCTGCGCGGCGGCCAGTTCGGCAGTGCTTGAGCTTTCGCCGCCGCCAGCGGTCAGCGCCGCAAGCACGGTGATGAGGTCGGACGCGGTGAGATGCGCCAAACGCTCGCCCAGTTCGGCGATCGAACCAACATCGAACGCCGCCTCCAGCTCCGCCAACGCGCCCAGCGTGACGCAAAGCCTGCGTGCGCGTCCGTCGATCTCCAGCAAAACTTCCCCGCGCGCACGGTTGTGAGGTTCACGCATCAGAGCGCCGTGAAAGTCAGCGCGCCGGCGGACGCGAGCGTTATGGCGAACGCCGCTTCGCCGTCGTGGTCACCGGAATAATCGAGCGACTCCACCAGGAACGGGCCGGCGAGCGCGCCGAAATCGGGTATGATCAGCTGGAAATTATGCGCGGCTTGCGAAAAGAAGATTTGCTGCATGATCGCATCGGACGCGGCGTCCTTGAAAACCCCTGCGCCGCTGACGCTGGCCGACTTCAAGCCCGCACCGGCGATCAATTCACGCCAGGCGTCCGGGCTCTCGCCGGATGTGCCGTCCACGATCTTGGCATTGAGCGAAATGGTCTTTGCGCGCACGCCCGCTACGGTGCTGAATGTTTCCGGATCAGCGCCATCGCCGATCTTGATCAGGACATCGCGTCCCTTTTGGCCTGCCATGAGAGGTTCCTTGCTACACTGTTTCAGTCATCGCGCGCAGCCGCAGCACGCCGTGGGTCGTGCGCCCGTCCCCCGAGCGAAACACGTCGGCGAACGACGCGAACAAAAACACCAGCCGCAAACCTTCGACGCTCAGCGCCGCATCGTGCAGGGCGGCGCGCACCGTTGCGATCACCTCGATCGCCTCAGCCCGCCCGCCATAACGCGACCACACATGCAGCGTGATCGCGTGCTCCAACGCCGGCGCGCTGCTCGCGTCCGCAGGTTTGCTTTCAACACGCCCAAGAGTGAGATACGGAAATGTCGGATCAGGGGGTGGGTCGTCATACACGCGAGGCGAATCGCCGAGCGTGGTTTTCACGCCCGCGTTCGAGAGTAACGCGCCGCGGATAGCGGCCGCCAAGGCGCCTTCGGCGCTCATAGCATTTCCTCTTCGCAAACCAGCGTGATCCGCGCGGCGCCATCGTCGCGAACGCCGGTTACGCGCAGGCGGCGCGCGCCCCACGACACGCGCCAGCCGGCGCGCACGTCGTCGCGTCGATGAATGACCACCGTGTAACCACTGACAGACCGCGCGGTGTCGTAATCCGCGCCATCGCCAACGCCTGTCGCGGCGATCTCCGCCCACACGTCGCCCGCGCTCTGCCACAGGATTGCCGCACCGCCGATTTCATCGGCGATGCGCGTCGGTTGCTGCAGCGTGATACGGGCGCGCATGGCGCCGACGCCGTCGCTCATAGCCGCGCCGGCGCAAATGGACGCACGAGCGCCCGCGCCGTCTCCGGCATCGGTGCTTGGCCAAGGCGCGCGTCGTAAAGCGAGGCGACCACCTGCAACGTCGCGAGACGCAAGGCGACCGGGAGGTCGCTCGCATCGTCGGCGAAGCCCGCGTCGTACTCGATCTCAATGCCGCCCGCCGTGCGCAATGTTGCCGGCACGCCAGCGGCGAACACCAGGCGCGGCCGATCGCGATTGCCTTCCAGCCGGTAACGCTCAGGATCAATGACGCTCTGCGAGCCATTGTCGGCCAGAAGCCGCACCGCGATCACATCCACGACCGGTCCGAGACCAAGCACCGCGCCGCCAACCGCGTCGCGGCGCCAAATGTCGAGGCTTTCGCGGACACGCCGGGTGATCAGCGCGCGCCCGCAGGCGGCTTCCACCGCCGTGCGCGCAGCGCCGATCAGCGTCGCGATGAGCGTATCTTCCACGTCTTGGTCGATACGCAGAAAAAGCTTCGCCTCGGCGAGCGAGACAGGCTCGCTCGCCGGTGGCGTTACAGTGGTGATGGACATTAGCTATCGCCGAACTTCAGCGCCTTGATCGCGTCGAAGTTCTGCACGCCGCCGCCCACGCGCTTGGTCACGTAGAACAGCACGTAAGGCTTGGCGGAATACGGATCGCGCAGCACGCGCACCCCGGCGCGATCCACGATCAGATAGCCGCGTGCAAAGTCTCCGAAGGCGATCGCCGCCGCATCGGTGGCGACGTCAGGCATGTCCTCGATCTCGGTGATCGGATAGCCGAGCAGGCTTGAACCGCCCGATCCATCACCCGGATCCCAGATATAATTGCCGTCGCCGTCCTTCAGCTTGCGCACCGCCGAGAGCGTTTTGCGGTTCATCACAAAGCGCGCGTTCTGCCGGTATTGCGTTTTCGGCGTGTAGATGAGATCGATCAGCTTATCGACGGGCGTTGTGCCGAAGCCGCCATCGACGCCGGTGGCGATGTAACCGATCTTGCCCCAGACGTAGCTGCCGTCGGCCACCAGATCGTAGTCAAGAAAGCCCTTGGGCTTATTGTCGCCGTCGCCCGCGACGAAAGCAGCGCGTTCTTGTGCGGCGAACGCCTCTTCAACTTCTCCGGCGATCCACTCTTCGAGATTGACGAAGCTGTCGTCGAGCAGGGTCTGTGTCGCGGCGAGATTGGCGTAGAGCTCCGCGGTGGGAAACTCCATCAGTGAGAGCGTCGGCGAGTCCGTTTGCGTGCGCGCGCCTGTCTCAGCGGCCCAGCCCGAACCGGCTTGGGTGATGCTGATGGGCTTCTTGAACACGTTCGCGCCGGTGGTGCGCACCGTGGCGATCTCGCGCATCGGCGAAACCTGGCGCAGCCGCGTCTCGATCATGCGGTCAAGCT
This sequence comes from Vitreimonas sp., assembly GCA_035546515.1. GTDB lineage: Bacteria > Pseudomonadota > Alphaproteobacteria > Caulobacterales > Aquidulcibacteraceae > Vitreimonas. The sequence continues at coordinate 11,451 of DASZWS010000114.1, forward strand.
CGGGCGGCGCGACGTAGCCGCCGTCGGCGCCGGCGTTGGTCGAAACCGCCAATGACTTCGCCTCGAACTGCGCCATCGCTGAAACGTCGCCGCGGCGCAGATAGGCGCTCCATGCCGATTTGTGCTCGGACTGTACCGGGTCTGCGCTCAAGCTGGGCCGGCGTCCCGCCAGCGCCAGCCGCTCGATCAGCGACTTCTGCTCAGTCAGCGCCCGATCGATGCGGTCGACCTTCTCGTCCAACACAACGTCGCCTCGACCACTTTCGATCGCCGCAAGCCGTGCATCGTTTGCCGCCTTGAACTCCTCGAACGCGCGCATCAGCGCGTCCGCCGCCCCAAGGGGCGCGGCCTTGATTTCCTTCTTCACTCTTTGCTCCTTCATGCCACAGCGCGGATGCCGCCCCGCACAAGCGACAGCCGCGCAAGCGGCTGCATCGGGTGTGTCACGATCGACACCTCCAGAAGATCGATCTGTTCGAGCACGCGGCCACCGGCGCTCTTGCGCGAAACCAACGGCACAAAGCCGATGGAGAGGCCGTCAACGCCACGCGCGAGCATGCGCTTGGCGTGCGCCGCGCCCGGCAGCTCGTCGCGAATGACGCCGCGTACGAAGAGGCCGCGGCCGTCCTCGCGCGCCATATCCCAATCGCCCGCGCGCAAACGGCGTTCGTGCTCCACGTACATCGGCAACGGCGCGCGGCGGTGTGCGAGGCTGGACGCGAACGCGCCTGCCCACACCACGTCGCGCATTTGATCCGCCACGCCGAACAACGCGGCGTAGCCTTCAACGATCATCGAGCCGTCGTTCGATACGATTGAGCGAACGCTGCGCGTCGCTCATCTGCCCCTCAAGCCGGGCCAGGCGCTCGGCCACCTCCGGCTGCGTCTCGACGGAGCGCTCGACCGCGTCCAGACGTGCAGCCGCTCGTCCGGTCCAAATCAGCGCTCCGGCCGTTTCCAGGAACAGGGCGACAATGAGCGCAAAGGTGATGCGCGGATCGAATTTCATTGCTGCGCCCGCTCCGGCGCCTCGACGCCAGCCATGCGCCGCTTCTCTGCTTCATCGAGAAAGTCGGCGCCCGCTAGGCGCGCCCAGAGCGCATCGCGTTCAGCGGCGAGCGCTGGCACGGCGTCAAGGTCAACGCTGATCGCTGCAGGTCCCGCGTCTGGCCACCGATCGCCGAGCCAAATCTCAAGACTGCGCGCGGTTTTGAGCGCCAATGGCAGCGCCGAGAGGCGCCAGAAAGCCAAGTTGGCTTCACGATAGTTCGAATAGGTGTTGTCGCCGGGGATACCGAGCAGCATGGGCGGCACGCCGAACGCCAACGCAATGTCGCGCGCGGCGGCGTGGCGCGCTTCGATGAAGTCCATTTCCGAAGGCGATAACGACATCGGCCGCCACTCAAGCCCGCCCTCAAGCAACATCGGCCGGCCGGCGTTGGCGGCGCCGACGTGCATGTCTTCCAATTCCTGCTTCAAGCGCTGAAATTGCTCTTCACTCAGCCGATCGGCGCCGCCCGCGCCGGTGAACACCAGCGCGCCAGAGGGCCGCGCCGCGTTATCGATCAGCGCCTTGTTCCAAGCGCCGCCGGCGTTGTGGATGTCGATCGCGTAGGCCGCCGCCTCCATTGGCGACAGGCCCCACCAATCGTCCGCTGGATTGAACAGCTTCAGATGCAGAATCGGGGCGTCGTTGCTGAGCGGATCACGTTCGAAACGGCGCACGTCGGCGCCGGCACGGTGCTCCCAGCCGATCGGCCAGCCGTCCGGGCCGGGGATCACGCTCATGCGATCGGGACGAAGCACATAAAGTTCAGACGGCGCACTCTCATCAAGGCTCGTGGCGTGCAGGAACGCGTTCCCAGAAACCTGCAGATGCCCAAAGAATGCTTCGAGAAGCTCCGTGCCCGTTTGTTCCGGATTGGGCTTTGCCAACAAGCGCGCCAGCGGGTGATCGTCCGGCCCAATCTTGAGTGGCGCGCTTGCGGCCGCTTCCGCGATGAGCCGCACGCAGCGATAGGCGACCGCGTTACGCGCATACCCCTCGCGCGCAAACACACTCGCATCGCGCGGCGACCACACGGGGCGCCCAAGCGCATGCCAAGCCAGCAGTTTTCGCTCCGCGCCCGCAAGCGCGCGGAGTCTCCGCAACCAATCGAACATGAATTCCTACCGTTAGAGCGCGCGCGCTCGCGGCGACGCGCCGGTGAACAAGGTCGTCAAGGCCCACACCAACGCGTCAACGCGATCGGGGCTGCCGCTGAAGCCTTCCGCGCCAAACGCGCACATCTCATCTTCAAGCGCCGGGAAGGCCGCCGCATGCAACACCCGCTTCTGCGCGTAGTAAGCCGCGACCGGCTCGGCGCGGGCCTTCTTTCCGCGACTGGCGTGCACCAGCCGCACAAACATATCGGGCGCAGCCGCTTGTAGGACCGCGCGCACCATCTCACCGCCGTTGTTGGCCTCGGCGACGATCTCGAAGGCGCCGACAGCGCGGGCCAGGTTGGCCGCGCGCGACGCCCATGCGTGCGGCGCAAGCCCCTGTGCACTGGCGTCAGCGAGCACGATGGCGCGGCGCGCAGGGCCTTCACCCCAGGCGCCTGCCGCGACGATGCCGCAAGTATCGGCGCCGGCGCCGACGCTCGCCGGCGGATCAATCGCTACAACGACGCGGTCGAGCGCCGGCAATTCCGTGGCGCGTAATTCTTCCAGCGCCCGCCTCGTCCACAACGCGCCCTCCACATCGTCAATAAGTTCGCCCAGCAGCTCCTGGCGCTGATGAGCGGTCCCGGACCAGCGCTCGTGCAGTGCCGCGACAAAGTCCGCAGCAAGGTACACGCGATTGTCGAAGGTGGCGCCGCGGGTCACGACAGTGTCGGTGCGCGCCAACAACCGCTTCAACACCGGGGCTGGGCGCGGCGTTGTCGAGACCATCAGCTGCGGCGCAGCGCCAAGGCGCAACGCGTGTTCCAGCGTCGACAGAGTTTCCTCTCCGTATTTCCAAAAGCACAATTCATCGGCCCAAGCGGCGTCGAACTGCGGTCCGCGCAGTGACTCCGGATCCTCCGCCGAGAAGCAGTACGCCTGCACGCCGTTCGCCCAGACGAGGCGTTTCCGGCTCGCTTCGTACTGCGGACGCTCGTCCGGCAACGACCGCAGGCCCGAATGGCCTTCGACCATCACCTCGCGCACGTCATGAAACGTCGGCCCGATCAGCGCGATGCGCTTTGCGTGGCCATAGCGGGCCAACGATGACACCCACTCGGCGCCCGCGCGCGTCTTGCCGGCGCCGCGACCGCCTTGAAACACCCAGGTCCGCCAAGCGCCGCTCGGCGGCAATTGATCGGGCCGGCCCCAGAACCACCAATCATTGAGGACGTGCCGCCAGAGCAATGGCCCGAAGCTCGTCGTCAGAAGCTCCGCCGAGGTCGGCTTCAATAAACGCAGCGATGCGGCGGCGCAGTTCAGCGCGAAGAGCTTCTTCATCGGTTTCGGCGGCGCGGGCGGCGGCGTTTGCTTCAAAGGCCGCTTTGTCTTGTTCCGCCTTGATCAAGGCGGACACTGCCTTGCAGCCGCGCTCAATCTCGCCGAACTCCTCGTTCATCGCCGATTTAACCCGCCGCATTAGAGTTTCCAGCGCTTCCGCCCCGTCATTCATCTCAAATCTCATTTCTCGACCGTGCCAAAACCATAGCGCCGAACCGTCGCGGTCGGATTGATTTTTGAAAAGTCGAACAATGTCAGGCGGAGACGCTCGAAAAAGCATGGATACGCAAGCCGGCTATCCGCGTTTTCCTGGAGGCGACCCTAGCCAGAATTCGGCCACACCTCTATTGGACACACCCTCCGGAGACTCGCTTGAGTGACGACAACCAGCCTGATTTCAGAAGCCGCATTGATTGGGCGAAGCTGCGCGCCGCCGCCGCGCGCGAGCACATCACGCGCGCCCTGGGTGACCGTTCCCGCTACACATGGCGCACGATTACCAGTGTCGTCGCCGGTTTCGTCCTGGTTGCGGTGCTCGGACTTTGGATTTGGATCTATTGGGGCCTGCCGGCGGTTCCCAACGCCGACGCGCTTTGGTCCGTGAATCGCCAGTCCTCGATCATGTTCCTCGACCGCAATGGCGCCGTTCTCGGCGTGCGCGGCCCGTACTACGGCCAGCGCGTGCACCTCACCGACCTGCCGGCCTACGTGCCCCAGGCCTTCATCGCCATCGAGGACCGCCGTTTCTACGAACACGAAGGCGTCGATCGCATGGCCATTCTGCGGGCAATGCTGGCGAACTTGCGCGCGGGTGAAACCGTGCAGGGCGCCTCCACCATTTCGCAGCAGCTGGCGCGCAACCTCTTCCTCACGCCCGAACAGTCCATCAACCGCAAACTGCGCGAGATGGTGCTGGCCTCGCGTATCGAGCGTCGTCTGACCAAAGACGAAATCCTCGAAATGTATTTGAACCGCGTCTATCTCGGCGACCAGGCGTTCGGGGTCGACGCAGCGGCGCGCCGCTATTTCGGCAAGCCTGCGAGTCAGCTTTCGCTTGCCGAAGCGGCGATGATCGCCGGCTTGCCGAAGGCGCCATCGAATTATGCGCCAACTGAAAGTCTGCCGGCCGCTACAGCACGTCAGCACGTCGTGCTCGATGCGATGGTGGAGGCTGGCTACATCACCGCCGCACAGCGCGACCAAGCGCGCGCGCAACAAATTCGCGTCGTGCCGCGCCCACCGGTCGAGCGCAGCATGGGGTACGCGTTCGACCTCGCTATTTCGCAAGCACGCCAGCAAGTCGGTCGCGACACACCGGACCTCGTCATTCAGACGACCATTGATCGAAGCGTTCAGGATGCGGGTGCGGATTCCATCCGCCGCCGCCTCGGCAACCGCGCCTTCGGGCGGCGTCCATTGCAAGCCGCGTTCATGGCGATCGACCGCGAGGGCAATGTGCGCGGCCTGATTGGCGGCACCAACTATGCCGCGTCAAAATTTGATCGCGTGACGCAAGCCAGGCGCCAACCCGGTTCAGCGATGAAGATCTTCGTCTATACCGCCGCGCTTGAGAACGGCCTCGACACCGAGGACGTTCGCTACGACGAACCCGTGGTCATCGACGGTTGGCAGCCGCACAACTATGACGAAGGCTATCGCGGCGCGGTCACGCTTCGCACCGCGTTCGCGCTTTCGATTAACACGGTCGCGGCTGAGGTCGCCCACGAGATCGGCCCACAGCGCGTGGCTGAGGTCGCGCGCCGGCTCGGCGTCACCACGATGCCGCCACAAGGGCAGTTCGTGCCCAATTCGATCGCGCTTGGGTCGATCGAGGTCAATTTGTGGGACCTGACATCGGCCGTCGCCACCTTCATGAACGATGGCGTCCGTGTCGATCCGCACATTATCCAGCAAGTCTCCGATAGCGCCGGGCACGTTCTTTATCGGCGCCCGCCTTACCAAGGCCAGCGCGTGCTCGATGAAGACATCGTGCGCCGCATGACCAGCATGATGGGTGCGGTGGTGTTGCGCGGCACCGGCACGGCGGCGCAACTCGGCGACCGCGATGTCGCCGGCAAAACCGGCACCAGCTCAGATTGGCGCGACGCCTGGTTCGTCGGCTACACGGCGGACTATACGGCTGGCGTCTGGGTCGGTCATGACGACTTCACCTCCATGGGCCGCACCACCGGCGGCACCATCCCGGCGCAAATCTGGGCCGACACGATGCGCGTCGCGCACCGCGGCATTGATCCGCACCCGTTGCCGGGAATCGAGCAACCCGCACGCTCGCCCGAAGAAACGGAGATGGCGACCTTCTTTGACGATCTCGCCAACGCCTTCGGCGGCAAGCCGGATAGCAACAGCGGCAACGACGACGATCACAACATCATCCACGACATCTTCAACTAGCGCATGGCTGCCGGACCAGCGCTTGTCCACGTCAAGGGCCTACGGCTGACGCTCGGCGGCGCGCCGCTTTTCGATGGCGTCGATTTCGTACTGCACAAAGGTGAGCGCACCGCATTGGTTGGCGCCAACGGCGCGGGCAAATCCACCTTGCTGCGCATGCTTGCAGGAGAGACAGCGCCCGATGCAGGTGAGATAGCCTATGCATCCGGCGTAACGGTCGCCTTCGCAACCCAGGAGCCGGACCTCTCCGGGTCCGCGACTTTGCGCGATTATGTGCAATCGCCGTCCGCCACCCTCGACGGCCGCACCAACGATGTGCCGGCGTACCGCGCCGACGCTGCGCTTGCTGAATACGGGCTCGATCCCGAACGACCGCCCATCAATTTGTCCGGAGGTGAGCGCCGCCGCGCGTCCTTGGCCCGGGCGCTTGCCGCCGACGCCGACCTGCTCCTGCTCGACGAGCCCACCAACCATCTGGACATCGCCGCCATCGAGCTTCTGGAAGACGAACTCAGCGCGTTTCGTGGGGCGTGTCTCATCGTCAGCCACGACAGGCGCTTTCTTGAGCGTGTCTCCACGGCGACCGTGTGGTTACGCCAACGCCGCGCATTGAAATCGGAGGGCGGCTTCGCTGCCTTCGACGCGTGGGCGGAGGCCATTGAACTCGAGGAAGAGCGCGCGTTGGCGCGTCTCGAAACTCATCTGAAGGCGGAAGAACATTGGTTGCGCCGCGGCGTCACTGCGCGGCGTGCGCGCAACGAAGGACGACGGCGCAAGCTCGAAGCGCTTCGCGGCGAACGACGTGAGCGAAAATCGCTTTCACAAGTCAATCGCGCTGCGCTGATCGCCGACAAGGGCGGCGAGTCCGGCCGTCTTGTCATCGACGCGAAGGATATTTCTAAGAGCTACGGCGACCGCCCGGTGATCTCTAACCTGTCGCTTCGCGTGATGCGCGGCGATCGCCTCGGCATCGTCGGCGCCAACGGCGCGGGGAAGACAACGCTCCTGGAGATCCTGCTGCGCCGGCGCGAGCCGGATGCCGGCATCGTGAAGCTCGGCGAGGGCCTGCAGGTCGCTTACGTCGATCAATCGCGCGCATTCATCGACAACAGCGCCAGCATCTGGGACACGCTCGCGCCGCAAGGCGGCGACCAGGTGATGGTACGCGGTGAGCCTCGCCACATCGCCGGCTACGCGCGCGACTTCCTGTTCGGGCCAGAGCAATTGCGTCAGCCCGTATCCGCGCTGTCTGGTGGCGAGCGCAATCGCCTGGCGCTCGCTGTGGCATTGGCGAAGCCCGCCAACCTGCTCGTGCTCGACGAACCCACCAACGATCTCGACATGGACACGCTTGACGTCCTTGAGGACATGCTCGCAGGTTACGATGGCACCGTCCTTCTGGTCAGCCACGACCGCGCCTTCCTTGACGGTGTCGCCACGCAGATCATCGGCCCGCTGGGCAATGGCAGATGGGTGGAGACGCCTGGAGGTTGGGCCGATTTCGAACGCGCCTATCCCAACGCGATCGCGCCGCGCCAGACGAAAGCCCGCGCGCCCGCCGCACCACCGCTGACAGCGGCCAAGCGGGCCACCAAGTTGAGCTACAAGGATGAGCGCCGGCTTCAGGAATTGGAGGCTCTGATGCCGAAGTTGCGCGACGAAATCGACCGCCTTGAGAAATCGCTATCCGACAGCACCGCCTTCGCGCGCGACGCTGCCGCATTCGACAAGGCTGCGGCGCGTCTGGCGCAAGCGCGTCACGAAATGGAGTCCAGCGAAGCCGAATGGCTGGAGATCGAGCTCCGCCGTGAAGGACTTTCGATACAGGAATGAATCGATTGTTAACCACCACCAACGATACTCGCGCGCATGCGCCGCCTATTTCTGATTTTCGCTTCTGTGTTTTTTCTCACGTCGCCCGCATTGGCGGCGACGTCTGGCGCCTACGCGGCTTCCGAAGCCGCGACGGCTGACGTTTGCGCGCGTCGCTGCGCCGACGACGGCTTGTGCATGATGTGGGTCTATCGCGCCCCGAATATGTGCGAACTGCGCGCAAGCGTGGTAAGCAACTTGGAAGCCGTCGCCGCCGGCGTCAGCCCGCGCGCGCCCCAGTTTGCACGTGCAACGAATGTCGTCGTTGTGGCGCCTGTGGCCTCCGCGGCCGCGCTGCCGCCGTCACCGCCGCCGCGCCGGCCACGCCAAACTGCCGTGCTACTTGGCGCGCCGGACACCGATCGCAACGGTTTGCGCTCTCGTATCGGTGACTAGTCCGCTAAGGCCTCTGCTAAGAGTGCGGTAATCGTTCTTTATAATTCGAACAGTACGCTTCCGACTCTACGGAGTCGCTAGCGTAATGATCCAGTCCCGCTTCGCGAAATTGGTCGATCTCGCGCGCACGTCTGACAGCGAGCGCCGTCGCTCGCTGCTGCGCGAGGTTACTGACTTGTTTATCGAAACCTCCGGCCATCGGACCGCCAACGAGTCCGCGCTCTTTGATGACGTTTTGCAGCTGTTGGCGAAGCAGGTCCAGGAGAGCGTCCTTGTCGAGCTGTCGGAAATGTTCGCCGACACCGAGGATGCGCCAGTGGGGCTCATGCACGACCTCGCCAACCATGCCTTCGAGATTGCTGGGCCGGTGCTGAAGCGCAGCCCGGTGCTCGATGAGAAGACTCTGTTGGGCGTCGTCAACAACAAGAGCCAAGCGCACATCAAGGCCGTCGCCCAACGTCCTGACGTGAGCGAAGCGCTGTCCGACGCCATCGTGCGGGTCGGCGATGACCATGCGGTCGACGCGCTGATGCGCAACGATGGCGCAAGAATATCTCGCAGCAGCATGGAAAACGCGGTTGACCGCGCGCGCCGCAGCGCCGTGCTGCACGAAGCGGTGGTGAAGCGCCACGACCTTCCGCTCGATCTCTTGAACGAGATGTATTTCGTGGTCGAGACCCGGCTGCGCGATCAGATCATGCAGCGCAACGCCAGCGTCGATCCGGCCACGCTTGACGCGGCCTTGTCAAAGGCGCGCACGCGCGTTCGCCAGTCGGCCGGCGAAGCTAGCGCCGAGACCAAGAATGCTATGGCTTTCATTCAATCCAAGAAAGCTAATGGCGAGCTCAACGCGCGTTTGTTGGTTTCGCTCTACCGCGAAGCCAAGCGCATGCACTTCCTGCTCGGCCTCGCTGAACTCACCAACGTCGATCAAGACACGGTTCAGAGCCTCCTGGATCGGCGCGACATAGACGGTCTCGCCATGATCTGCCGCGCCGCCAACATCGAGCGCCCGCTGTTCGTCACGCTTGCCGTGCTCGCGGGCGGCGGTGATGAAGCCATGAGCCGCGCGGAAGAATTCGGCCGCATGTACAACAACGTGCCGGTGGAAGCCGCTCAGCGCGCCGTGCGCTTCTTCAAGGTGCGCAAAGCCGCCGCCTAAGCCGCCCGTTCTTTGGTGTCGCTGAAGCGAATCTTCGGATTGCGCTCCTGCACGTAGCCGATCTCCCACGCGCTTTTACCGAGGAACACTGGCGCATTGTCGACGTCTTCGGCCATCTGCGCGCCTGATTTTTCGATGAATGCTTCGAGATCAGCGCGATTGTCGGCGCTGATCCAGCGCGCGGCCTGGTAAGGCGATTGCTCGAAGATCACCTCAAGCCCGTACTCAGCTTTCATTCGCTCATCGAGCACGTCGAACTGCAGCGCGCCGACAGCACCAACCACGAGGTCGGCGCCGATGATCGGCTTAAAGACTTGCGTCACGCCCTCTTCGCCGAGCGACTCCAGCGCCTTGCGCAAATGCTTCTGCTTGAGAGGATCGCGCACGCGCACGCGCTTCAGGATTTCCGGTGCAAAATTCGGAATGCCCTGAAACACCACATCTCCGCTTTCGGAAAGGGAGTCGCCGACCCGCAGCCCTCCATGACTCGGAATGCCGATGACGTCGCCGGGAAACGCCTCGTTCGCAATTTCGCGCTCTTGGGCCATGAACATCAACGGATTGTGGACGTTGAAACCTTTGCCGGCGGCGGTTTTCAGCGTCATCCCGCGCTCGAACTTGCCTGAACAAATGCGGAAAAAGCCGACGCGGTCGCGGTGTTTGGGGTCCATGTTTGCTTGAATCTTGAACACGAAGCCGGAGACGTCTTCGCGGCCCGGCGCGATCTCCGTCGCTGTGTTCTTCACCACGGCCTTCTGTGCGCGTGGCGCCGGCGCGTGCGCCGCCAGGCCCGCAAGCAGTTCCAGTACGCCGAAGCGGCGCAACGCCGAACCAAAGAACACCGGCGTCAGATGCCCCTCGCGAAACGCCGTCAGATCAAACTTGGGCAAGCCTTCGCGCGCAAGCTCGGCGGTTTCTTCCAGCTCTTGGCGAACGTCGTCGGGCACGCCGACAAGGAAATCACCGTCGCCGCGTTGCTGACGCTGCTCACTGGCGAAGCCCTGTTCGCCGGCTTCCAAGCGGCGAAACGGTACAAATTCGTCGGCTTCTAAATCCAGCATGCCGGCAAAGCGCTGTCCCGACGCAGCCGGCCAATAGATCGGCGCCGTGTCCATCGCCAGCTTTGAATGGATCTCATCCAGCAGCGCGAACGGATCCTGCGCCTCGCGGTCCATTTTATTGATGAAGGTGGTGATGGGAATATCGCGCAGACGGCAGACTTCGAACAGTTTCAAGGTCTGCGGCTCGATCCCTTTCGCAGCGTCGAGCACCATGATGGCGGAGTCTGCCGCCGTCAGCGTGCGATAGGTGTCTTCCGAAAAGTCTTCGTGACCCGGCGTGTCCAGCAGATTGAACACCAGTCCTTCGTGCTCGAACATCATCACGGAGGACGACACGGAGATGCCGCGCTCGCGCTCGATCTTCATCCAATCCGATTTTGTCCGCCGCGCTTGTCCACGCGCCGCGACCGCTCCCGCCAAATGGATGGCGCCGCCAGCAAGCAACAACGACTCCGTCAGCGTCGTCTTACCGGCGTCGGGGTGGGAGATGATTGCAAACGTGCGGCGGCGCGCGGCCTCGGTGGCGGGATCGGCGGACATCAGGTTTCTAGGGCTAAGAGAAGCGCCGCATGTAAGCTCAGACGCCGCTTTTGTCGATGCGCTCTGTAAGGAAAGTCCGCCCCTGTTTGTCCTCGATTTCGACGACCCAGAGGTCTGGGTCGGACTCGGCGCGCTTGCGGGCGTAAGCGTCGACGTTGCGCTCCTCGTCGCCGAGCGAGCCCGCTGAAAGATCGAGCCAGACGCGCTCCTCGCCCCCGGCCCGCGCCGGCGCGTAAAGCCGCGCTCGGCCATCCAGCGTCGCGACCTTGACCAGCACCGCGCCCGCGTCAGCGTCGCCCTTGCGGACAACGCCTGCGAACACGCCCTCAATTTGAGCGCGCCGGATCAAGGCGCTCACCCAAAAGTCGGTTTTCAGCTCGATCATGCCGGGTTCCGCATTCACCAGAACGAAACGTTCGTCAATTTAACCTTTTGCGCTCATGCGTGGATTCATCATTCTCGTGGCTGCCGGCCTAGCGCTTTCGACAACCGTCGCGAGCGCTGAAGCGCCGTCTGCGCGCAACGTTTACGTCGAGCGCCGCGGCCTGATGGAGGCCGACGCGCAGTGCCGCCTGCTCACACCAGAGGTGCATGCAGCATTGCAGGTCACCGCTATGCAGGCGCGCGGCGTGCTGCTGCGCGGCGGCTGGTCCATCACGCAAATGGATCAACTCGAACAGGCGACGGTGGCAGCCGCGCGCGAGCGTGCTTGCAATGATCCGCGCACGCTCTCCGCCGCGAACGTCGCGCGGGCGGCTTACAATACGACGTTCCGCTCGAACGCCATGGAGTTTCCGGGCTGGGCGCGCGCATGGTCGGCCCGCCGTGTCGCCGGGAGCGACGGCTGGCGCTTGCGCCAAGACATCAACACCCCTGCCCCGGCGATCTTCGGCGTGCGCCAAGTCAACGGCCGCGAGGAGCTGGTGCTGATGCTGTCGAGCGCAAACGATCAAACCGCACCGCCGTCCGCGCAAATCGTGCTCCGCAATCCCGCGCTGCCCGCAGGCGCCCTCGATCTGACAACACGCATCGCCGGCGGTCTGGACGCGGGCGCGCCCGGGCCCGCCAACGCAATGACGATCAACGGTGCTCGCCGCATCGAACATCCAGGCTGGTTTCAGACGCAAGTCGTGTACGTCTTCCCAAACGCGGCCTTCCGCATGCTTTGCCAACTCGACCCACGTGAAAGCATTGCTGTCGACTTGAGTGGCCCACGCGGGTCGCAGAGATTCCTCATCGAGGTCGGCGACATCGCCGCCGCGGCCGGCTTTCTGGCGACGCGCGCCGACTAGTCGGCAAGGATCGGCAGCTTCACCCGCACCAGTGCGCCGCCGCCCGGGGCCTCTTCAAAATGCAGCGATCCGCCGTGCAATCCAGCGAGCGCCTGCACCAACGATAGACCGAGCCCGGTGCCCTCCGCGCTTTCGCCGCTTGCGCCGCGTTCATAAGCGCCGCCCAAGCGCGCGCGTTCGCTTTCGGGAATGCCGGGCCCGTTGTCGATCGTATCGAACTCAACCGCGCCGCTTCGAGACACGGCGCTGACGATCACACGCCCGCCCTCCGGCGTGAACTTGATGGCGTTCCCCACCGTGTTGATGAGAATGCGCTTCAACGCCCGCTCGTCAGCGCGCACCTTCAACGGCGCTTCGGGGGTGGTCATGCCGAGCGCGATGGACTTCTTCTCAGCTGAGAGACTGAACTGCCGCACGATCTCTTCAACAAGAGTGCGCGCATCGAACACCTCAAGCTTGAGGTCGTAACGTCCAGCGTCAATACGCGAGAGATCGAGCAGATCGTTGACCATGTCCAAAAGGTGCGTGCCGCTGCTGCGTATGAGCCCCGCATACTCGACGTAGCGATCACCGATCGGACCGAAAATCTGTCGCTCAATCATCTCGCTGAAACCGAGGATGTGCGTCAGCGGCGTCCGCAGTTCGTGTGATACCTCGGCGATACTGTGGCTGACGGAGTTAACGCCGTGCGCCGTGGTCGAACGACCGAGCATCGCCAAGCCGATCAGCAGAACCACACCGGCGATAGCCAGCGCCTGTGGAAACACGCCAAGCGAACCAGCATCGAATGCGCGCGCCAATATGATCGCCAGCGCCGCGGCCAACGCCGCCGCGCTGACGCTGGGCCACAGTGCGTCACGGAACAACGCCAGAGCCAGGAGCGGGCCCGCCGCCAGCAAAACCAGCAACGGGGAGCCGGCGCCGCCCGACATCCCCACCAAGCCCGCGGCCGCTCCAAGCCATACCGCAACAATCGCGTAAGCTTCGCGGCCGCGCAGGCGGGGTGCGAGTGCGAAACAAACCAATGCGGGAACTGTGGCTAATGCTGCGGCAACTGCGATTGACCTCTGCGCAGCGCCGCCGAGCCATGCCAAAAGCGCCGCCGCCGCCACGGAAGCGAGCCAAAACCAACAGGCAAGCAACAGCTTCCCTGCGTCTGGCGCTGCTTTTGCAGCTGGCGTTACGACCTGTTGTGTTGACACTCGAAGCGGGCCCGCGAGTAAAAGACTTATTAACGCGACGGGGGACATCGTGCTTGCTCCGAGTCGCGTCTGAAAGCGGACTCGCCATCTAAGGATCAGGAGCAGTGCAGATGCGAAGCCTTGCGGTCTGGACGACCACCGCGGCGATTGCCCTCCTTGGCGGCGCAGCCGCCACAGCGGATACGACGCCGGGCGGCGCTACGGCCGCCGCAGCCACGCCGGCTGCGGCGACGGCGCCTTCCGGCGCCGACCTGCATACCGCCATCGCAGGCTATGCGTCGTACCAGAACGACGTCAGCGAATTGCGTGACACTCGCATCGGCGCTTCTGCGGATTTGGAAACGGCGCTCGATCGGGTGGCCCGCCACAACCGCGATGACCTCACGCGCGGCTGGATCGCCTACGGGGCATCCACAGCCGCGCAGTCGCAAGCCTTCGTGCAGGGCGTTCGCGACGCCGCCGCCTATTACGGACGCGATGCGGTGATCTGGGCGGTCACCGTCGACCCCTCCTACGCGCGCGGTCTCCGCGGCGGCCAGGAAGCGACCCGCATGCTGCTCGATTCCGCGACCGCGGATTCAGCCCGTATCCTTGCAGTCGCCGATCAATACAAAGAACTCGCCTACTCGCTGCAGCGGCAACGTTGGGCCAACGCCGTCGCTCCGCAACAAGCCGCGCGCGTCCAGCGCATCCGTTCGCTGGGCGCCGCGAGCGCCCCGGCCGTCCCGCTGCCGGACGCGATGACGCCGCGCCTCAGCGTGGCGATGCTTTCGCTTTCCCCGTCCAGCGATCCAACAGCCTTCGGCGGTAAGCGTTTCTGGGACGCCGTGCACGGCGGCGCCAGCGCCGGCAATGTCGTTGCGGTAGCTTCGAATCCGGTCGCTTATCGCGCCAGCCCGCCGCGCGCGCCCGCGCTTGACCGCATGGCCGCGGTTGCGGCGCTCGAAGCGCTGGACGCGGTGAACACCCCACAAAGCCAAGTCTCGCAGTTGCTTAACGATCCGCGCTCTCACGACTGCTTCGAGATGGCGCAGTTGCAGCTCTACCAGTGCATGTCGGCGGCGCACTTCCGCTATGAGAACTCGTTCTGCTTGGCCGAGCACGGGCTGCGCGAAATCGGCACCTGCATAGGCGCTGTCGCTACCCCTGACACGTCGGCCATGACGCCGATCCCGAGTGGAACGGCCAACCGGCAATAGCCGGCCCTTGCCGGCTTCCTCGCGCGGGCGCATGTCTGCGCGATGGCTGAATTGGAGCGTACGCTCGCGGATATCGAGGAAGAATTTGCGCTCCTCCCGGACTGGGAGGAGCGCATCGCTTTTCTGCTCGATCAAGCCAAGACCCTGGAACCGCTGAGCGACGCCGAGCGCAACGACGCTACGCGCGTGCGCGGCTGCGCGAGCAAGGTGTGGCTCGTCAACGAGCGGCGCCCAGGTGAACCTGACAAGTTGTTTTTCCGCGGCGATTCCGACGCACACATTGTGCGGGGTGAAATCGCGTTGCTCCTGCGCATCTTTTCCGGCCGGACGCCGCAGGAAATCCTCTCCGTAGATCCCCGGGCCCTGTTCGATCGCCTGGGCCTCAAAGAGGCGCTGACCATGCAGCGCTCAAACGGCCTCTTCGCGATGATGGATCGCATCCGCCTCGCCGCGGCCGCCGCTGCCTGAGCGCAATGCCGTCGCCACCTGCGCCAGCGCCAGCTTGAGCGCTAGCTTGCCCGACCGCGCCGGCCATTTCTCTATACGCTCGAGCGCCTCCAAGCCCTGATCGTCGCGGCACACCACTTCCACCGCGCGCCGCAGCGGCGGCGCCAGCGCATCGAGCACACGCGCGAGGCGGGCTTGGGCGTCGCACCGAGACGCCATGGCGCGTTCTTGCGCGTTGCTCACGCCGCGCCCGCCGCTTCCGAGCGGCGCCGCCGTCCAATCGGAGCCGCGCACAACGCCAGCTTGCTGAGCGTCCCAATCGGCCACGAGCCGCGCAGCAGCAGCGAGTTCGCCTGCATCGAGCAACGCCGCGCCCGTCCCATCCTTGAGCGCATGCAAACGCCTCAGACGCGCGTTGCCGTCATATCCGCGCACAGTCTTGAGTGCGCCATCGCCGACAATCACAGCGCGATCAACGATCACTCCGTGTTGAGCGGCGAACGCCTCCCCGCCCGGCGCCGCTTCACGCCGCAACAGCGCCCGTCCCGCCGCCGAGACAACGACACCGCCTCCATCGTCGGCCAAAACGCCTTCGGACATCAATTCTCCGACTTCGGCATCACTGAATCGCACAGTTGGACGGCGGCGTCGGTCACCGTTGGGATAAAGCGCCAGCCCTCCACCCGTGCGCGCCGTCGTGAGCGGCGCATCAGCTGCATAAAGCCGCCGCAGATTGCGCAACATTTTTGGCGTCATACGCGCGCCGCCGCGGTGGCATGCGGCGCCGGCGCCTCGCGCAGCATGGCTTCCAATGCGCCGATCCATAGATCGAAATGAGGTTCGTCGCGTCGGTCCTCGATCATGTGGCAAGCGTGCGCCACGGTAGAGCGGTCGCGGTC
Organism: Vitreimonas sp.; assembly: GCA_035546515.1. Classification (GTDB taxonomy): domain Bacteria; phylum Pseudomonadota; class Alphaproteobacteria; order Caulobacterales; family Aquidulcibacteraceae; genus Vitreimonas. The sequence goes on from DASZWS010000114.1 coordinate 27,419, forward strand.
AAACGCCGTCGCGACGCGCGCCAAACTCAATTCGAAGCCCGTGTGGCAAAGGTACATGGCGACCTGCCGGGCAAACGCCACCTCTGCAGATCCTCGCCCGCCATCTACGATCTGATCCTCGGACACCCCCAGGGCGTAACCCGCCGCACCGGCGGACAATCGAGCGCAAGCCAAGTCGGCCAAGCGCGATTTGAAAACTTCCATCCAACCTCTCCAACGTCCGACCCACACCCCGTGCCCTTCGGAGGATACGGCAGCCGTTCATGTGTTGGATAGATTTTTTACCTATTATAGGATTTTTTTCCTGATCACCTCTTATACGCCCTTGCGCGCGTGCCCCAGGCCCATGCGCTTTGCCAGGTTCGAGCGTTCCTTGGCGTAGTTAGGCGCCACCATCGGATAATCGTGCGGCAGACCCCATTTCGACCGGTATTCGTCAGGAGTCATGCTGTATCGGGTCCGCAAATGACGCTTCAGAGATTTGAATTTCTTACCGTCTTCCAAGCAAATGATGTAATCGGGCGTCACCGACTTCTTTACAGCGATCGCCGGTTCTTGCGACGTCTCGGTTCCGACGACGCCACTGGCTGAAATATCCCGAAGCGAACTGTGCACAGTCCGGATAAGCGCGGGCAAATCCTGCGGGGGAATCTGATTTGAAGACACATAGGCAGACACGATGTCTGCCACCAACGCGGACAAGTCTTTTCTGTCGTCCATCTCCGCCCACCGTCGCGAAAGTGAGATTTGCGATAATAACGCCATGACATCAGTGTTTAGGGGTGTCAATAGCGCGCTAATATAGAAGAATGTTTTTCTCTAGGGCCGCAAATACTGGCGCCGACAATTCACGGGCATGTCACAGTTGTCGGCCTATGATGAACAAGACCAGGATCACGGCGATCATCATAAACTGAGCAAAGCTGATGAATCTCTGCCGGTAGGGGCGGTCGCAGGCGCGACTGAACCGCGCCAGCCCACGCCCCACTGCTTCGCCCGTGGCGGCGATAGCGACTTGGCCGGCGCCATAGATTCTAAGCGCCAGCACCCCGCTCCAACGGGCGGTCGCGGCGACAGGTCCGCGATAAAAGGAATCCAGATCAAGCAACGCGACCGGACGTTCGCGCGGCGCCAGACCCAGCGCCCAACAGACAATGTACGCTGCGCCCGCGGCGCCCAGCAGCTCAAGATGCGGCGGCAACTGATCTGCGTCGAACGGCTGAAATGTCAGTTCAGTCGGCATCAACCCGTAGAGCCATCCTGGCGCGATACCAACGGAGAAACAGAAGAACGCGGCGATCGCTGTTCCAAGCAAAACTGGAAACGGCGTCTCGCCGGGGGGACGCGCGCGCGCATTTTCCGTCACGCGGTGCGCTGTCAATGCCGGGCGTAGGGCAAAACAGATAAAGAGCGCCGCGGGCGCTGCGGCGATAATCGTCCAGACGCCGCGCAAATCCCATTGCGCGGTTGCTTCAAGCGCCACCGCATGCGTCGCGTAGGTGGCAGCACCCGGCACGCTCGCGACAGCCAGGCCGGAGAATAAGATAAGCGCGACGCTGAGCGGCATCGCCGGCGCCAAGCCGCTCATGTTCGCCGCGTAAGCGTTGCCAATGCGCGTGACCACGGCGCCAAGCGCCATCTGCAACGCGACAAACGCAACAATGCCGGCGAAGGCGTGCCCTTCCGCGGCCGCCAAGGCCAGCGGCGAACCAAAGCCAACGAGCATTACGCATACACCCGTGACCGCCATCAACCCGTACGCCGCTGAGCGCCGCAAGTCATCGCTGCCGATCGCCATGGCAACACCGATCACGCTCATCGCCGCGCCGATCGGCATCAAGAGCGGCTCGGCGGGAAATAGCCGCGCTAACGCATAAACGCCGAGCATGGTCGTAAATGCGGACAGCGCCGGCGCGCCGGTCGCCGACGCGTGGGCGATGGCGTCTTTCAACCAGACATGCGCAATCGGCGCGCCGACGCGCACCAACAAGGCCGCGAAAATAAAGGCGTCTCCGATGACGTGAATATCGAGCCGGTCGAGGGTTGAGTTGCCCTGATGCGCAGATAAATGCAGCGCCACGCCGACCAAGAACAACAAGCCTTCGAGGCCGTGCCACACCAGCAAGCGCACGCCGGCGCGATTGGCGCCTTCCAGCGGAGAAACGAACACCACCCACGCGGCGCCGAGCGCGGCTAACTCCGCTGCAGCCACAAAGCTCACGAGGTCGCCGACAAACAGCGTCGACACCGCCCCGCCCGCCAGTAACATAATCGCGGCGTCCTCGTAGCGATTGCGGCGCGCGCTTGAGTAGATGGCGATGATCACCAGCGCGATCAGCATGGCGATGCCGAAGATGCGGTTGAGCGCATCCAGATTGAGCAGCACCACCGGCAAGCCCATCTGCGCCATCGCCGAGCGAACGCCGAATTGGCCGCCGAGCATCAACCAGATCGCCGCCAAGGCAGCGACGCCCATGATGATCGGGCGCGCATTGCGCGGCGCGGCAAGCAAAATCAACGCCGCGACGATCAGCAAGAAGCCTGGGTTAAGGGCGAAGGCCAGCACGCGGCTCTCCTTCGTTGACTTTGCGTCCAAGCAGCAAGCGCAAGATGTGCGCAGCGACAAGCAGTAGGGCCGCGACCGCCACGCCGATCAACGCGCGCATTCCCGGCGCCTGCAAAATCCAAAAATCCTGACCACTGTCGGACAGAAAATCGAACGCCAGCCCCGCCCCGCCGCCAGCGACGCAGAACAGCAGCAGCATGCCGGCGATGCCGCCGCGCGAGGGGGAAATTGGCTTGGTCATGGATGGGGCGTCCACACCGGCGAGAGAAACGAGGCAAGCGGATCGGCCAGCACCAACAGCCACAGCGTTGCCGCTGCACCCACGATCACTGGCGTGGCCAGCAAGATTGATGCGCCGTCAGGCCGCTTGAACGCGTCAGTGGGCGCACGCGCCGCAAGCGCCGCCGCCGCCAGCGGACCCAAATGTGCGAACGTCAGCACCGCTGCGACGCCGATCAGCACCGCCGCCCAAATCAGCCCAGCACCCGGCGTCGCCGCTGCAATAATCAGCCACACCTTCGCCCACGCGCCCGCGAACGGCGGCATGCCAATCATGCTTGCCGAAGCAACGGCGAAGCCCGCGAACGTCCAGGGCATCACCCGCCCCAACCCCGGATAGTCGGCTGCGTTGCGCCGGCCGGTCACTGCGGCGGTCGTGCCTGCGGCCATCATTAACGTTGTGGCCGCGCACATTGTGGCGACGATCTGGAGCGCCGCCGCGAATAGCCCCGCCGACAACGCCAGCAACGCCCCCATCACCACTGCGAGCGCTTGCGCCATGCAGGAATAGGCCAGTCGCTCGCGCAAGTCCTGCTTCGACAGCGCGATGAGCGCCGCGATACACATGCCGACCCCTGCTATGGCGACGAGCGCGTGCGCGGCGAGCTTGGCGTCGTTCAACTCCGATCCGAACACGAAGGCCGCGATCTTCAACACTGCAAGCCCGCCCGCCGGCAAAACAGCCAACGCCTGGATCGAGACCAGCGAAGGATAAGTCGCGCCACTGGTAGCGGAGAGCCATTGGTAAAATGGTGGCATCGCCGACATGGCGAGCCCAACCACGAATAGCACCAGCAGCACGTTGGCGGTGCCTTCATCCAAGCCACGCCCCGCGAGGATGCCGCCAGCCTGAAACTCTGCCGTCCCCGCGATCGTGTAGGTCCACACCATGGCGGGAAGAAACAGTCCCATCGACGGCGCCAGGATCGTCGCCAGGAACGTCCGCACTGATCTGCCCGCATCTTCGTCGTCCCGGCGCGCGGCGAGCGGCGACGCGACCAACGCCAAGGCCTGATACGCGACGAACATCGTGAACAAGTTTGATGAGTACGCCACCGCCATCGCCGCAGCCGCCGCGAGCGCGTTGAAGGCCATCAATCCAGACGCGGCCTTTTCACCGGTCGCGCGCACGAAACCCGTAGTATGCGCAGCGTGCAGCACGCTGAGTCCGGCGATAACGACCGCGACAAGCGCGCCGAGCGGCTCCGCAGAAAACGCTAGGTCCACATTGGGCAATGGCTGTGCGAACACCACTCGTACCGGCACGCCGTGCGCGACCGTGTTGAGAAGATAGACCGCAAGACCTGCCGTCAGCAGCGAAAGGCCAATGTGCAGCACATCGCGCAAGCCCGGCGGCCGCGGCAGCAGCACAACCAAGATCGCTTGCACCAGCGGCACAACGAACATTCCGGTCAGCGCGAGAGCCGGCGTCATTCCGCACGCCCCAGGACCAACTGAGAGGCGCTCTCTGCGGCGTGCAGCAGCACGATTGGCTGTAATCCAAGCGCGACCGCGGCGATGGCCGATAGCAGGGCTGGCGCCAACGCAAAGCGCCACGGATCTCGGCTTGCCGCCACCGCGGTGCTGGCGCGGCGGAAGTACAGCCGCTCAATCAGCCGCCCGCCATAGAACACGCCCGCCAGCGACGCGGCGATCGCCACCGCGGCCACCCACCACCAGCCGACGCCCAGCGCTGCTTCGATCAAGCGCCAGCGTCCCAAGAAGCCGATGCTGAGCGGCGCTCCCATCAAACTCAGCGCGCCGGCGGTGATGGCGACACTCGCCAGCGGCGCGCGGCGACCAAGGCCGTCAAGCGCGCCCAGCGTGTCGCCGCCGGCCGCAGCCGCGCCGCCGATAAGAGCAAGCACAGATGCGACAAGCCCGAACAACTGCACAAACGCCGCTTCAAAACCCGCCGGAGACCCAAGCGCGATGCCCAGCAGAATGCAGCCGCCCTGCACCGCCACCGCATACGCGGCGAGCCTGCGCAGACTGGCCGCGCCCACCGCTTGCGCGGAACCAACCAGCACCGATGCGCCGCCCAGTACCGAAAGCGCCAACGAAACACCGCCGCCGACTTCCGGCGATGCGACGCCAAACGCGATGAGCCGAGCCAAGCCGCAAAGTGCGCCGGCGCTCGCGACTGTGCCGATCAACAATCCGGCAAACGCGCCGCCGCGCGCGTAGCTGATCGGCGCCCAAGCGTGCAGCGGCGCAATGGCTGCGCAGATGGCGAGCGCGATGGAGATCAGCGCCAAGCCTGTCGCCGCCGAGATGGGCGCGCCATGCCAATTCGTGGCCAACACCGATAGCTCAACGCCGTTGATGCTGGTCGCCAGCAGTCCAATGCCAAGAAGCATGAGCGCAGCTGAAACGCCGCCTGCGCTTAGCATCCGTAGCGCCCCGTTCAGGCCAGCGCGATCACGCAGCGCCGCCAACGCCACCACACCCGCCACTGCGAGCCAACCCGCCTGCGCTCCCACGAACAGGCCGACAAAGTCGCGCGCCAACACCACGCCTGACCACGCCGCGCTCGCCGCCAGCCCCGTCGCCAACGCGAACGGCGCTGCTTTGCCAAAGTCCTTGAGCGTTGCGCCGGCGGCGATCACCGCCAAAAGCGCGCCGAGCGACACGATTGCAGCGCCGAACGCGCCCACTGCATCGACACCGAGGCCCACGCCTTCCTGCATCAGCGGTTGCGTCCCGCCCAGCAAAATACGGCCGGCCATATCAACCGCGATCATTGCCGTGGTGAGCGCGCCGAATGAAGCCACAACCCACGCCACACGCGGCGACGCGATGAGCGCCGTGAGCGCCGCGACTGCTAGCGGGACCGCGATCGCCAGCAACGGTGCGTGTGCGCGAAGAAGAACAATATAACCCTCGATCACGCCGACGGCTCCGCCGGCTCTGCGTCCGCGTCGCCGCGATCAATGTCGGCGACATCGGTTGCGCCGTAGGCCTCCTGCAAGCGCGCAAGGATGCCTGCGCCTATCGTTACGTACGCAAACAAGGCAGCCGCGCCGGCGATCATCATGGCTTGCGGCGCCCCAAGCGCCGCGAGCCCAACGATCGCACCCAACAACGCGACGATGACGCCAACCACGCGCTTGGCGACGCTGACCGACGCCCACCCCAGCGCAACGCCGCACATAAGCAGCACAATTCCCGCCGCCAATGCGAGATGAAGCGCCGACACGAGAGGCGCCATCACCAATCCTCGTCGCGCAGAGTCGGCGCCCGGCCGGCCAACACAATCAGAACCAAAGCGGAGGCGCCAACCGTGACGAGAAAAAGACCGGCCTCCACGCCCTTGCCGCTACCGGACCATCCAGGCAGCGCCGCACCGAACAAAGCCGTCAGCACGCCAACTGAAACCGTTGCGCGTGCGATGAACGGCGGAAAGGCGATCCGAAGCGCTTCGGCCCCGAACACGAGTGCATGCAAGGCGAGCAAAAGCGCCAAAGCTAATCCCGCCACCAATCCCACGCCGGAATCGACCGGCCAAGCCGCCAGCAGACTGAATCCGAACAGAGCGAACAACGGCGCGTAGAAGCGCAAGGCCGAAGCGAGCACGAGATGGACAGCCTGCTTCATCGCTCAGGCCTCGTGGGCGCCGCCCCAAGCGCACCGCGCTCGCCATAACCGAGCAATCCCACACAAACGAGCGCCGCGACAAACACCAGAAGCGCCTGCCACAGCCCAAACCCCAGCGGCGGGGTCAAGGCAATCTGCGGCGCGGCGGCGTCACGCGTCGCCCAGATCAGCGCCACGCTGGTCGCGCCGATGGCCAGCATCGCCAGCCATGACGGGCGGCGCTTGCCGCGGATCGCCGGCGTGCTCAGCAGGATCCCGCCGAGCAAAAGCACCGGCGCCATACCCACCCCCAACAGCGTCACGGCCAGAGCTGCTTCACCAGCGCCGAAGCACAGCAGCGCCAGCGCCACCAACACCGCCACCACGGCGACCAACACAGTCGTCGCAAAGTGGGTGCGCGCCATTGCAGCACCAATTGCAACTGCAACAGCGAACAGAATGAAACCGAAGCCAAGCCAGTGCAGTAGGGTCAGCGCGGCGCCCGTCATGACCTGCGCTCTCCCGGTCGCGGCGACACATACTTGCCGGTGATGGGCGCGAGGCCGGCCGCGTGAGCAGCATTGGCGAGAACGTGCGACAGCACCGGGGCCACGGCAATAATGAGCGCCATCAGCAATAGAAGCCGGATCAAAGCGCCCCAATCGTGCGCCATGAGTCCCAAACCGGCCAACACCAGGGGCGCGCCAATCATGTGGCCCGCATGTTTTGCGTGCAGACGCGTGTAAAAATCTGGAAATCGCAACGCACCGATGGCGCCGACGGCCAAGGTCGCGACTCCGACCGCGGCGACGGCGCCTCCGAGCGCCGTGCGCGCGGTATCGAAGAGTTCGACCGCCTGCATCAGCCTGCCTCGCCTGCGCCAGACAAGGGCGCTTGGAATGTGCGCATGCGGAAGAATTTCAGCACCGCGACGGCGAACACCATCGCTGCAGCCATCAATCCGAACGAGACGTCAATCCAGTCGCTGCGGCCGCTGAACACGGCCAATGCGGCCGCGATTAAGGTCGCGTGTATGCAGATTGCAGCGCCGGCGAGAACGCGATCATAGAGCGTCGGCCCCAGCAACAGGCGCGGCGCCGACAGCAGCAGAACGACCGCCAGCGCGATAGCGATGAATATGGCGGTCATGCGGACGCCTTCAGACCGTGGGCGCCGAGCACCCGCGCCTCTAGCTCACCAAGATCGCTGGCCTCTGCGGCGCTCTCGTCGATGAGATGGATAAGCAGTCCTTCGGCGTCTGCTTCGACCACGACGGCGCCAGGCGACGTGCTTATGAGGGTCGCCAAATCGGCGCGCGCTTCCGCATCCGCACTGCGTGTCTTGAGGCGCACGAGCCCCGGCGTGAGCGCAACATCCGCGGCGAGCACTGCGCGTATGGTGGAAGCGGCGCCAGCCAGCACCGTGTTCACCCGCGAGAGCCCTAGCAACACAAGACGCGGCGCGTGCCAGAAACCGCCGGACACGCCGCCGCCAAAATGTGCGCCAAGCAACAGCGCGCCCGCCACGGCCAGCGCAGCGATCGCAAAATCACCTGCGCCAACGTGCTGTGTCGTCAGCAGCCAGATCAAAAATAAGCCAACAAATGCCGCCGCGGCACGAAGCATCAATCCGCCTCTGCGCGCGTCAGCCGCGCGTCTTCAGGACTAGCCTCAGAGCCAAGGATTCGCCAGTTCGACCGCTGCGACGCTAACCGTTTCGGTGGAATAACAGCGCGGCGTTGCGACGCGCCAAGTTCATTTCCAAATCTTCGTCATCGAACGCGACGCGCTCGATGCCGACGGCATCCGCCGTGAAGGACCAATTCCAATAGCGCAGCACGGTTTGCGCCTTGGCAGTCGCCAATGTGTCAAACACGTAAGCTGTACGCCCCAACGCGTTGTCGCGGCTATCAGGATCGCCAGCGGGACGGCGGAGCGCGCGCCACAGCGCCAATAAGGCGGGTCGCTTGAGACCAACGGCTTTGCAGAAGACCCCGATGGCCTCGCCGCCCGCATCAGCAAAAATCTGCGCCGCTGTGGTGGGCTTAATGCCGCCTAAGTGCGCGATTTCGTTGATAAGCGCGCGATCAAGACCATGCTCAGCCGCGGACAGCGCGCCCTCCAGCGAGCCATAGGCGCTCTGCGCCGCCGCCGCGCGATTGCGCTGCCGCCGCTCGATCACCTGCAAGGTTTTGCGTGTATCGGCGTCGGCCCAGCCCTCTGCAGCCGCCAAGGCAAACACGTCGCCCAATTCCTGCAACAACACACCGCGATCGACCGCGAAGCGGCGGAGAATGTGGACGCGACTTTCGAAACCCGCCCACCAAAACAGCACCAGCGCCTGTGTCGCCCGCAATTCCGGGCGCGGAACAAGCAACGCGGGCAGCTGCGGCGCCTGGCGCGATCTCGCAACCACCACATCGATGCCGTTGGTTGACAGCCGCGCTGTCTGGTTGCGCAGCACTGCCTCGATGACGTGCGGCTCGCCCGTTTGCAGCAAGGCGTCGGAGACCGGTTCCGACAGCCCGCGCCGATGCGCAATCGCCAGCCAATGCGCGATCACACCAGCGCGCACCGTTGCAATCAGATCGGATTCATCGAAGCCAACGCCGTTTTCCAACAATGCGTGCGCCACAGCGATCTCATCGCGCGCCAAATACCGCAGCAGCGTCTTGGGCGCGTCGTTGATGCGGACGAGTCCAAGCGCGCAGCGCTGGCGCACCTCGACGTTACTGGTTCGCAACAAGCCGACGAGGATGTCTGCCGCCAACTGACGTTCGTGCGGCGGAATCCGGCTCTCCGGCCAGGACACCAACTCGCACAGACGCTGCACCAGCGCCCCGCGCGCGCGAGGCGCCTGAGCTTCAGTGAGATCCAGCGGCGCCGGTTGTTCCCCGGGTTCCGCGCGTGGCTGATTCGGCAACGCCATTCGCGACGCAGGTCAGCACGCGCAGCGTTAAGCTCCCGTCAACGAAAGAGCGCCGGCCACGTCGGCCGGCGCTCGCTCCGTACCTTCAAATCCGAAATTATTCGTGGCTCGAAACCAAGCCACCGTGATGGGTGTCATCAACGTGCGCCGACGAACCGCGCGCGTTGAAGGTAGTAATGGCGGCATTGTAGGCGTCAGAAACCGCGCGTGCGGCGGTGGCCTGCGCCTGATACGCCACCACTGAAGCCTGCACTTGGCGGTTTACCGCTTCCACTTCCGCGGCGCGGCAGTGCAACTTGGCTTCCGTGTCGGTCGCCCAAGCGCGGTAGGTGGTGTCGGCTGTGTGCATTTGCGTGGCGGTGGCGCGGCCGCCGTCTGGGATGGTCGGCGCCGGGCTGATGGCCCCGCACTGGCTGGGTAGAATGTCCGCCGCCGGTGTCGCCGGCGTGGCAGGTGTCGTGGGTGTCGTCTGGGCGAAAGCGGCGCCCGCGAGCAGAAGCGCCGAAACGGCCGCGCCAACAAATACTTTCATTGCGAACTCCTGGAGTCTCGACGCTCAAGCCTCGCGCTTGGCGATGTGTATGAGAAACGCAGCAAAAATGCGACGGGGCGCCAAGCGGCAATCGCCTGGCGCCCCTGTATCGGCTCAGTTGCCTGGCGGGGTGAACGTCAGATTGACCCGCGCGTGGCCACCGGATGTCGGCCTACCGTCAGAGGTCTGCGGCGCCATCCGGAAGTACTGGGAGATGCGCATCGCTGCGTCTCCGAAGTGCCAACCTTCAGGACTTTCCGACAGCACTGTGCAGCTGATCCGTCCGTCTGCGGCGACCAAGCAATCCAAACTGACTCGGCCTGATTGCTGCTCCTGGTTCGCCCGAGGCGGATAGAAGCGGTCAAACTCGCCGGGCCCCGGACGACGGGTCCATTGTACGCCAGTAAGCACTGGAGACGGCGGCGCTGGCGGCGGGTCGATCGCCACGGGAAGCGGCGTCGGCGTCGGCGGCGCGGACAAATCCGGCGGCGGCACACGCTGCTCAGGCGGCGGCGGCGGCGGCGGACGATCCGGCGGTGGTGGTGGCGGCGGCGGCTTTTGCTTCTCTTCGATTTCCACCTTCACCGCGTGGCTGTCGTCGAAGAGATCAGTGATCGCACTGAATTTGTGCATCACCGCCATGTAGATGATCGTCGTGCAGATCACGGCTGCAAGGACGATCGAGATGAGACGAAGGCGTACCATCGCTTAACCCTCGCTCGCCAGTTCAGAGAAGATACCGACTTGGACGAAACCCTCCTCTTGGAGTTGGCTCATCACGTTGACCACGTTGCCGTACGCCGTGCTCTGGTCCGCGCGCACGAAGATGCGCGCCTTGGCGTACAAATCCCGGAAATCAAGAGCCGGATTGTTCCTTTGCGCGTGTTCCAGGGTTTTCGCACCGAGCTGCGACAGCGACACCGTCTCCTCGTCCACGAAAATCTCGAGCCCACCGGCGCCTTCACGGATGCCGACGATAGTGGGGTTCAAGCCTTCCAGATGGATGGGAACCGGATTTGGCGGTGGCAGATCGACACGGATGTCGACCGTCGGGATTGGCGCAGTGACCATGAAGATGATCAGAAGCACCAGCAGAATGTCGATAAATGGGATGACATTGGGGTCGGAGTTGGGCGCCATCGCCCCCCGGCGGCCCCCGCCGCCTCCCATGGATATCTTGCCGGCCATCGCCTACCTCCTCCGGTCCTCGGCGACGAGCCCGATCTTAGAAAAGCCCCTGTCCTGCAGGCGATTCATCACCCGCACGACGTTGCGATACGGCATATCCGCATCCGCCCGGATGTAGATACGCTGATCGCGCACCGCGTATTCGTCGTCGGCGATCTGAGGTGTGTTGACCTTCACCGCGTCGAACGTCTTGTCGCCAAGGTCATCGAGAGTGACCTCGTCGTTCATAACGTACACGCGCATCGGTCCATTTTCGCCCTGGATCGAAACCCAAGTCGGCCGTGGCGGCCGCTTGGACGGATCGATCTTCGAGTCCGGCATGTTCACCTTGATATCGACGCTCGAGATCGGCGCTGCGATCATGAAGATGATCAACAGCACGAGCATGACGTCGATGAACGGGATCACGTTGGGGTCAGCAGTGACCTCTAGGCGTCCACGTTTGCCGCCCCCGTGACCGGGCGCTGACATTTTACCCGCCATTGGCGTTCCTCCAATGTTGCGAGTGCATCAACCGGCGCGGCTATCCATGTCGCGCGAGACGAGCGCAATGAATTCAGACGCGAAGTCTTCGAGCTTGCCGCCCTGCTTGGAAATCTGCTTGGCGGCGAAGTTGTAGATGAGCACCGCCGGGATGGCGGCTGCGAGACCGGCGGCAGTCGCGAGAAGCGCGCCGGCAATACCAGGCGCCACGACCGCGAGTGAGGTGGTTTGCGTTTTGGCGATGCCGACGAACGCCACCATGATCCCCCAGACCGTGCCGAAAAGGCCGATGAACGGCGCGTTCGCACCGATCGACGCCAGGAAGGTCATCGAGGAGCCGAGGTCTTCAAGATACTCGTTTTGGCGGGTGGTCATCGCCGAGGCAACGCGCTGCATCGTGTGATCGCGGGCGTCGCGCATCGCGTAGAGACCAAGGTCTTGCGTACGGCGGACTTCTGCCATGCCGGCGTCGAACATCGACTTGATGCCGGATTGCGGCAACTTGCGCGCGATGTTCTCAGCGTCTTGAACCGAATTGGCCTTGCGGAAAGCGGCGAGGAAGTCACGCGTCTGCTTGCTGGCTTTGCGCATGACGTAAATTTTTTCGAAGAGCAGAGCGAGCGCGTAGATCGCGCACAGAACCAGAATGAGCATGACGCCGAGCTCGACCGAGTTCAGCTGCTTCACCAGATCGATAAGGCCAACTTCAGAGCGGCCCGAAGCTTCTTGGGCGGCAGCGGCGGCGTTTTGTTTCGCGGCGGCAAGGTCTGAAGCGGAAGGAGGGGTCGGCGTAGGCGCCGTCGTTGCGGTGGTAGTAGTCGTTGCGCCTGCTGCGCCGCCTTGCTGCGCGAACATCAGCAGCGAATTGATCAACGTCATGGTCTGCCCTTTTGCCTGCCCTGAATTCGGTGTTGTCCTCCGCCCTTGTAGCGCAAAGCGCAAAACAAGGACGTATTTCTTAGTTGGTTGCGCGCTGATGGCTTGATGCGTGTCTGATCCGTGACCGTACTTTGCACCATCCCATCAACACCAATCCGGGACGCCGCGTTTCGCGGTCTTCTTACCCCGGCGGCTCGTCGCGACGCCAGCACTCTAAATTTTAGGAAATGGTGCTCTTGTCAACGTCTCCCACGCAGTAAGCGATCGCTTTCAATCGCCCGCCCCAAGCGCCGGCTGATGCCCACAGACCAGCGCCCCGCGCAATCAAAACTTTCGTGATCGTCATTCGTTCCGCCGTTTTGATTGCGCCAGCGGCGTGGTCTAAACCGCCCGGGTGGCCTCGTAATGGAGCTTCTCCGCTGGGGCGAGGATGGGGCTCGGAGGTCGAAGTATGACAATGCGGGCGGATGAAATCGAAGGCTTGCTCCGCGCCGCCTTCCCCGACGCCGAGATCACCATCGAGGACCTGGCGGGAGACGGTGATCATTATCGCGCCGTGGTCCATTCTGAGGCTTTTCAGGGCAAGAGCCGCGTCGCCCAACATCAGATGGTGTATGCGGCGCTAAAGGGCGCAATGGGTGGCGATTTGCATGCCTTAGCCCTCCAAACAGGGCCAAAACCAACTTGATACAGCGCCCAGCGGCCCTTACCTGCGGCCCAACGGAGAGATTCAAATGTCGGAAGCCCTTGAGACCATCCGCAACACCGTGGCCGGCCACGACGTGGTGCTCTTCATGAAGGGCAACGCCGATCGGCCCCAATGCGGCTTCTCGAACATGGTTGTCCAAATCCTGGACCATCTCGGCGTCGACTATTTCGACGTAAACGTCCTGGCCGACGAAGGCATCCGCAGCGGCGTCAAGGAATTCGCCAACTGGCCGACCATTCCTCAACTCTACGTCAAGGGTGAGTTCGTGGGTGGGTGCGACATCGTGCGCGAGATGTTTCAGTCGGGCGAACTGAAAACCCTTCTGGCTGAAAAGGGTATTGCCCTGGCCGCCTAGGCCCGGCGCAGCTCTTCCGGTCGCTCGCTCACCGCCAGGTCCAGCTTAACCAGCGCCCCATTGCGAAGCACGCTGAGGGCAACGCGCCGGCCGATGCGCTCCCGGGTCAGCAGTTTGTGGACCGCATCGACTGAGGGCACCGGATAGCCGTCGAGCTTCAGCACCACGTCGCCAACCTCAAGGCCTGCTGCGTCCGCCGGTCCGCCGCTGGAGACCGCCACCACCAACACGCCACTCTCGACGTCGAGACCAAGCCGCCGCACCAGCGCGCGTGAGAGCTCCTGCGTTTGCCCGCCAATGCCGAACCAACCGCGCGCGACGCGACCGTTGCGCATGAGATCCGGCACCACAGATTTCGCGGTGTTGCTGGGCACGGCAAAGCAGATGCCCTGCGCCCCGCCGATGATCGCGGTGTTGATGCCCACCACAGCGCCATCCGCGTCGACGAGCGCGCCGCCTGAATTGCCTGGATTCAGCGCAGCGTCGGTTTGAATGACATCTTCGATCAGGCGGCCGCTCTCGCCGCGCAAGGTGCGACGCAGCGCCGAGATGACGCCGACGGTGACGGTCGCTTGCAAGCCAAGAGGGTTGCCCATGGCGATGGCCAACTCACCAACGTTCAGTGCATCTGAATCGCCAAGATCGGC
>DASZWS010000115.1:0-4527 GCA_035546515.1 Vitreimonas sp.
AATGTAGAGATCAACCACGCGCTTGGCGTTGTCGCCCCAGCCGCGCTGGGTGTCGTAAAGGTTGGCGAACGCGGTCCATGCCATCATGCTTTCGCCCAGGGTCGCGCTGTCGAACAGCTTCATCATCTGCGGCTGAAAGAAGCCCAGCCGCGCCGAAACAGTGCCGGCGTCGGCGCCGTGCAGCTCGGTGAAAAACTCGGTCCACGCCACATTGGCGCGCGCGCACATATCCAGAATGCGCGTGTCGCCGCGGCCAAGGCGCTCCAACAGCTCGTGCATTTGCACCTTCCTCTGTGCCAAATCGGGCGCGCCCTCCCTTGCCGGGAGAACTGCCAGATTTCCGTGACAACAAATGCAGCCCCCATACCGCAGGGGGTTGCGGTTTACCGCCGCCCGCGCATGGTTAAGGCGGGAGGGACGGCGATGGTCGATGTCTTCATCAGCTATAAGCAGGAAGAGCGCGAAGCGGTGCAAATCATCGCGTCAGCGCTGAGCGACCTGAAGTTGTCTGTATGGTTCGATACAAAACTGCGCGCCGGCGGCTCGTTCGACGAGGAAATCGCCGCGGCCCTCAACGACGCTAAGTGCGTGCTGGTCTGCTGGACGCCGGCGGCCATGCAATCGGAATGGGTGCGCGGCGAAGCCACCCAAGGCAAGGAAAGCAACCGCCTCGCCGCGGCCATGCTGCAACCCACCACGCTCATCCCGCCCTTCAATCTTGTGAACGCGGTCAACCTCACAGCTTGGGCCGGCCAGCCTGACGATCCCGCTTGGCTGAAATTGCTCGAGCGCGTCGGCGAACTCACCGGACGCCGCGGCCTTTCCACGTACTACGAGGTGATGCGGGCAGGCGCCTCAAAAGAAGAACTGCACGCCTGGGCCACCGAAAACGGCGCCGATCCACTCGCCGCCACCGTTTGGGATCGCATCAAACTCATCGAAGGCGAAGGCGCGGCCGAGCGCATCGCCCGCGAGCAAGCCGAAGCGCGCGCCACCGGTGAACGCCGGCGCGCCCAAGCGGAACGCTCCCGCCGCCTCATTCGCGAACGCGGCCTGCGCGATCCGCGCATGGAGCGCTTGCGCTTTCTCGGCCTTGTCGGTTCGGTCGCGGCAATTGCGCTCATTTCTCTCGGCGCCATCTTCTATTTCGCCGACGCGCAGGCGCGTGAACGCACTTTGCAGAACAACGCGGACACGATTCCAGAGGTCCGCGCATTCCTGACGAAGAATGCCTGGCATCCCGTAGCGGCCGAAGCGCGCGATAAACTCGCACGCCTGGACATCCAGGCGTGGAACATTGCGCACACAGCCGGAACCGTGGACGCACTATCGGCATACATGCGGGACGCCAACCCGCCGCCTCAAGGCGCATTTGTCTCGCGTGCCCGAGCCGAATTGCAGAGTGCGCAAATGGTGGCGCAAGCCCAGCAAATCTTGCAGCGTCTGGAGCTTTACCATGGCCCGATCGACGGCGCGAAGAACGATGAGATGAACGCAGCGATCCGGCTTTTCCGCTATCGCTGGAACATGAACGTGTCTGATGAGGTCGATGCGGCGCTCATGCAGCGCCTCAACATCGCCGTGCAAATGTGGATTCATCCAACGCTGGACGAACTCCGCGCGTCGCCGGAAGCGGCTCACGTCACCGAAGCCGATTTCGTACGCATCGCCGCCGACTATAAGCTGGAAGCGGCGACATTCCGCGCGGTCGCCGCTGTTGAAGGCGGCATTAGCGGCTTCGGGCCGGACGGTCGGCCGATCATCCTGTTCGAGCGCCACCTGTTTTCGCGCCTCACCAATCATCAATACGATCAAAGTCATCCCAACGTTTCCAGCGCCACTCCGGGCGGCTATCCTCACTCGCAAGCTGACCGTTGGGCGCAGCTTGCGGAAGCTTACGAACTCGATCCGGAAGCGGCCTTCAAGGCGACAAGCTTCGGCGTTTCCCAAATGCTGGGCATGCAATATTCAGCGTTCGGATTCGAAACAGCCGGCGAATTGGTCCGCTACATGTCGCGGTCCGAAGCCAACCAGTACGAATCCATCCTTCGCTACGCGCGCGCCAACAACATGATCGACGCTCTGCAACGTCATGACTGGGCGGCGTTTGCGAGGCGGTACAACGGCCCTGCCTATGCGTCCTTTGGCTACGACCGTAAGCTGTCCGACGCGTACGCACGTATAACTGCCGAGATGGCCAACGAATACAGATCTGTCCTCCCCAACGGCCAGCCAGCAACGCCGCCAACACCGGCGCAACCCACGCCCTAAAGGCTGACCTGCATCCGTTCGCCCCGCCCGTGGCTGCTCAGCCCCGAACAAGGGAGAGCGGCATGAAGCTCAAATGGTTGATCCTGGCGCTGGCTGGGCTGTTGGTGGTTGCAGCGTGGGGGACGATGGTCGTCACCTATTTCTTTTTCCACCCCACGCTGCCGCTTTGGACCGCCGAAGCCACGGTCGCCGCCTTCGCGACCGAGGGCTTCTTGTGGGTCTGCGCCGGCGTGCTGGGCTTTTCATTTCTCGCCAAACGCCGGCAGAAGCTAGCGAACCTGCGGCGGCGCCTGTTTGGCGGCTCCATCCGCGACGAAGCGACAGAACAACGGAGACCGTGATGCAAGGCTGGGTCGTTGCGGCACTCATCTTCGCAGCCGTCGCCATCGCCATGGCGGCACAGGCCTGGGCGTCCTGGCTTGAACACAAGCAGCGGATGCGCGCCTTGGATGTGATCAAGGCGGCTGTGGACGCCGGCAAAGAGCCACCACCGGCGCTCTACGAAAATTTATCCGAAAGCAAAAAGCCGAGCGCTGCTTGGGTCGAGTTCGTCGTCTTCGCTGCGCTCTCCTTCAACTTTTGGCTGATGTATGCGCTCATGCATCAGACTGTCTTCATGATCATCGCTGCAACCATGACCGTCACGGCGATTGGCTGCTTGTGGCTCGCTCTGGCAAAGCCCGGGGCGCGGCGCAACGATGAGAAGCGATGAGGAGGAACGCCTCGTCGCCGCCGCCCGGCGCGGCGATAGCCGGGCGTTCGCCGCCTTGACCGACGCGCATCAGCACGCCGTGCGCGGCTTCCTGCGCCGCTACACCGGCGATTGGGCCGACGCCGACGATCTCGCGCAAGAGGCATTTGTCACCGCGTGGCTGAAGCTCGACCGCTTCAAAGGCGATGCCAGCTTTCGCACTTGGGTCACCGGCATCGGCTATCGCATCGCCCGCGACGCGCGCCGCTCACGCCTGCGAGCCGGCGCGCGCGATGCTGCTTGGCGCGCGCAGCTGGAGCGTGAGCACGTCGAAGGCGCTCCATTGGAGGATCGCATCGCTCTGGCGACAGCGATGCGCGCGCTGCCGGAGGACCAGCGCGCCGCGGTGGCGCTGTGTTTGGGTGAGGGCTTTTCCCATAACGAGGCTGCAGCAGCCTTGAACATGCCCGTCGGCACCGTGAAGTCGCACGTAGCGCGCGGGCGCGAGCGGCTCCTGCGGGCATTGGAGACGGACAATGAGTGACGATCGTCTCAACCGCGCCATGGCGGCCGCAACGCCACCGCGCGATGCCGCCTTCACATTGTCGGTGCTGCGCGCTGCCGAAGACGCGCGCTATCGCCGCGATCGCGTGCGGCGGATGGCTCTAGGCGCAGCGCTCGCCTTCGACGCCAGCCTGCTGCTCATCCTGGGCGGCTACGCCATCAACGCCGACCCAACGCAAGCCATGCTCGGCGTCGGCGTGGTGATCCTATCCGCTGCGCTGCTCACAACGACACGCGCAGCCGCGCGCTTGGCTGGCCGCTAATCGCGCCACGCCTTGTGCACGCCGACAGCGGCCGCCTCGTACACGCCGCGCGCAATCGCACGCGCGACGCAATCCGCCGCCATCGCGCCGATGCGCGCCAGCGCCAGCGGCTTGGGCTCGCTCAGCGGCTTTGCCGCCGTCGACAACGCAAACACGACGTCGCCATCGAACGGCGCAAACACCGGCCGGATCGCGCGCGCCACGCCCGCGCTCGCCATTTGCGCCACGCGTTTGGCGTCCGCGCGCGTCAGCGCCGCATCCGTAGCGACGCACACGAGCGTGGTGTTGGCGCGCGGCTCGGGATTGAGCTTGGCGCCGTCCCAGTTCTCAGACTCCGCAGTCACGCTCGCCTCTGGCCTCACGCCGCCGAACTCACCAGCAATCTCGTACGGCCAGACCCAAAACGCGCGTGAGCCCGGCATCGTCGTCGACCCAAAGCAATTCACGCAAGCAAGCGCCGCGACCGTGTACCCGTCCGCGCTCACCACGGAGGCGCTGCCTTGCCCACCCTTCAGCGCGCCAGCCGTCGCACCCATGCCGGCGCCGGCGTTGCCGAGCGGCACACGCTCAGCACGCGCCGCATAAGCCTGCCGCGCAAGCGCATTGTAAGGCGGCGCGTCGCCCCAGGCTTTGTTTCCACCATTGGCAAGATCGTACAGCACAGCGCCCGGCACGATCGGTGAGCGCGGCACACCCGGCAGCGCGACAAGCCCAAACCCCTTGCCTTCGGCGCCCATA
>DASZWS010000116.1:0-13477 GCA_035546515.1 Vitreimonas sp.
GACGACCGCGAAGGTGCGCGGCCGCACTAAAGTTCCGCCACAGTGCGGCGGCGCCGCATTGCAATAGTGTCGTAATACGCTTGCCTGCGAGGCGGGAATGCTCCTAGCGTTCCCGCCTCGTCGAGTCATTACCGGCCGAAAAGCTGGGAAAACGGCATATTTCGTTTCGATCGCAAGATGGGGGTTGATGCTATGAATAAAGCAGAGCTGGTGGCTGACGTCGCCGAGCGCATGAGCGATTCCAAGATGAAGGCCGAGGAAGCGGTGAACGCAGTGTTCGACGCGATCACCCATGCCTTGAAGCGTGGCGACGAAGTGCGCCTCCCAGCCTTTGGCGTTTTCGTCGTTTCCGAGACCGCGGCGCGCACCGCACGTAATCCGCAAACTGGCGAGCAAGTGCCTGTGCCGGCAGGCAAGCGTGCGCGCTTCCGGCCCGGCAAGGCGCTCAAGGAAGCGCTGGTTTAATCGGCCGCAGGGCTGAACAGGGGCGGCTCCACGGGGCCGCCCTTTTCATATCTGCGCGCTGCTGCTAGCGAGGGCGCCATGTTGGCGAGAATTTACAGACCCGCGAAGAACGCGATGCAGTCGGGCAAGGCCGGCGCGCGCAAGTGGCGGCTTGAGTTCGAAGCCGCAGGCGCGCCGAAAACCGAAGCGCTGATGGGTTGGACCAGTTCGCCTGACGCGTTCGGTCAGGTGCGCATCAGCTTCGACACCAAGGAGCAGGCGATCGCGTTTGCGCGCGCCAACGGTTTGCCGCACGAAGTCACCGAGCCGCCGGAAGCCAAGCGTATCATTAAAGCCTACGCCGACAATTTCGCCTTCCGCCGCCGCGAGCCCTGGTCGCATTGAGTCAACCTCCGCGGCGAACCGTGCTACCAAGCGCAACGCGGACCCCGTAGCTCAACTGGATAGAGCAGCCGCCTTCTAAGCGGCCGGTTGCGTGTTCGAGTCACGCCGGGGTCGCCACGGGGCGCGGAGGGTGCAGTGCTGGAATTCTTCTTCGACTGCTCCAGCCCCTGGACTTATCTCGCGTTTCACAACGTGCAGCCGTTGATGAAAGAACTCGGTGAAGACATTCGCTGGCGACCCATTCTCGTCGGCGGCATTTTCAACACCGTGAACCCGTCAGTGTACGCGTCGCGCGAACACGGCGTGCCGGCGAAGCAGCGTTACATGCTGAAGGATCTTGGCGACTGTGCGCGTCTGAGCGGGCTCAAGATCAAGATGCCGCCCACGGTCTTTCCCGTGAACAGCGTCAAGGCCATGCGGGGGTGCATCTGGTTGAGAGACGAGGCGCAAATGATCGCCTTCGCGACGGCGGTGTTCGAGGCTTATTGGGGCGATGATCAAGACATATCGCAAGATGCGGTTTTGGAAGCGATCTGTCGCCGCGTGGGCATCGACCCTGTTGCCTTCTTCATGGGCATTGCCGATCCAGCGATAAAGGACGAATTGCGCGCCAACACTGATGACGTGATCCGCCGCGGCGGCTTTGGCAGCCCCACCATGTTTCTCGACGGCGACGACATGTATTTCGGCAATGATCGCTTGCCGCTCATTCGTGCCGCGATCGAGCGACGCGCCGTGCGGCGCTGACACGCGCATGCTCAGCGGGCGGCGCTTCGTCGGAACCGGGACCCTGGCGCAGCGTTGCCGTCCCGATGAAGGGAAAGCGGTTCCGGCACGCCATCACAATTATCGGCGAATGGCTTGGCCATCCGATGACGTTTGCGCTGGTAACGCTCTACGGACTGGGCTGGGTCATGTTCGCGGGACGCGGCATCGACTGGCACGGCGTCGCCACCATGGCGACGTTGTATTTGACGCTTATCATTCTCCGCACCGACCGGCGCGACACGGAGGCGCTGCACGCCAAGCTCGATGAATTGCTCCGCGCGCTCGAAGGGCCGGATGAAACCCTTGCAGACATTGATCAGCGTGAGCCCGAGGAAATCGTGCGCATCCGCGAGGGACGCCGTGACCCCGAACGAGGCCAGAACCTCGATCCGACGTAAAAGTTCGACGCTGCGCGCCTAGCCCCCGTTGAGGCGTGCGAACCCTTCTTCGAGATCGGCGATGAGATCGTCAGGATGTTCGAGGCCGATGGAGAGGCGCAGCAGTTCGCCTTCGCCCTTCCACGGTGCGGCGCTGCGGCGAATATTGGCGTTGCTGGGCACGATCAGGCTTTCGTAGCCGCCCCACGAGAAGCCCATGGCGAACACCCGGTAGCCTTCGCACATGGCCTTGATGCGTTCGCGCGCCGCTGGGTTCAGCGCCACCGAGAAGAGCCCCGAGGCGCCGAGGAAATCACGCGCCCACATCGCATGATCCGGATGCGAGTCGAGCGCGGGATGAAATACCGTCTCAACCTCGGCGCGCGAACGCAGCCATGTCGCCACCTTCAGCGCCGAGGCGCTTTGGCGTTCGAGCCGCACTGAAAGCGTCCGCAATCCGCGCAGCACCAGATACGCGTCGTCGGGCGACGCAAACAAACCCAGCTGCTTATAAGTAGCGCGCACGCGGTTGGCCCACTGCGGTGTCGAGGCGACGACCGCGCCCATGAAAGCGTCAGCATGCCCAGCCTGGTACTTGGTCAGCGCTTGCACCGAAAGATCGACGCCGTGGCTGAACGGTTTGAAGAACACGCCGGCCGACCAGGTGTTGTCGAGGATCACAGGCACATTCTTCGCGCGCGCCGCCGCGGCGATGGCCGGCACGTCCATAATTTCAAGCGTAATAGAGCCGGGCGACTCCATGAAAATGCCGCACGTTGTATCGGTGATAAGATCGGCAATGCCGGCGCCGATGCGCGGATCGACGAAGCGCGTCTTCACGCCCATTTTTTTGAGCAGCGTATCGCAGAGCCGCCGCGTCGGTCCGTAGCAGGCGTCTGTGACAAGAAATTCGCCGCCCGCGCGCGCCACTGTCAAGAACGCCATCGTCACCGCGGCCATACCGGAAGGCGCGAGCAGGGCGTCGGCGCCGCTCTCGATCGCCGCTAGCGCGCGCATCAACGCCTCTTGCACCGCCATGCCATCGAGCGCGTATGTCTTCGTCGGCGTGCCGTAGAGTTCGTCGACATCATCCAAAATAAGCGTCGTCGCCCGCTGCAGCGCCGGGTTCACCGTCCCTTCATATCGCGCAGGATCGCGCCCCGCGAGGACAAGCAGGGTCTCCAACTTGAACTGGGAAAGATCGGGCTTGTCCGCCATTAGGCGCCCGTGACTACCGGTGTGTCGGCATGTCCGCCCCATTCGGTCCAGGAGCCGTCATAGACGCTCGCGTCCCATTTGCCCGTGCGCGCCAGCGCCAGCGCGATGATTGCCGCTGTCAGTCCCGAGCCGCATGTACACACGGCCGGTTTGGAGGGATCAGCGCCGCTCATTGCGAATATCTTCTTCAACTCGTCGGCGGATTTCAGAAAGCCATTGGCGTCGACGAGTTCGCCGGATGGCGTGTTGATCGCGCCAGGCATATGGCCACCGCGCAGTCCGGCGCGCGGCTCCGGCGTCTCGGCGCGAAACCGCGGTCCAGGACGGGCGTCGAAAATTGGCGTTTTGCCACCGCTATCAAGGATGCGGCGCACGTCGTCGAGGCTCTTCACCAGATCACTGCGCATCCGCGGCGTAAAGTGGCGCTCCATGCGCGTTTGCGGTTGCCCGGTTTCAATCGGATAACCGCCGCGCTCCCACGCCGGAAAGCCGCCGTCGAGCACGGCGACATCCTCGTGCCCCATGACGCGAAACGTCCACCACACGCGCGGGGCGGAAAACACACCATGATTGTCATAGACGATCACGCGCGTGCCATCGCCGATGCCACGCGCCTTCATGCGCGAGGCAAATTTCTCAGGCGAGGGCAGCATATGTGGCAGATCGACCGAGGTGTCGGCGATCTCATCGATGTCGAAGAAGATCGCGCCGGGAATGCGTCGCTCGGCGAAAAGTGCTTTGGCGTCGCGCGGATCGGCCGGCATGAACCAGGTCGCATCAACAACGCGAATGTCGGGCGCGTCTAAGCGCTCCGCGAGCCAGGCGCAGGATACCAGCGGATCATCTGGAAGATTCATGAGCGCAAAGCTAGGCCCGCAGAGGGCTGGCTTCAACCTGATACAGGGCTAGCGGCCGCGGTTTGCGTCGCGCGCGCGCAGATGGGTTTCCATCATCTTGGCGTCCTTCAACCAGCGCCCGTGCGCGGCGATGCGCGCCACCGCGAACCCATACCAGCCGCCGCGCCACAGCCCGCGGCGCACGTATTGGTTCAAGAAATACAGCGGCTCACCGAATACCAGCCGCAGGGCCACCAGCCAAAAGGGCCGCAGCTCGGTATCGCGCGCGCGGCCGCTGGAGTTGCGATTGAACTTGTCCTCGAGGTGAGCGAGGTCGTGGAAGGAATAATGCAGCAGCGGCGCACGCAGCCGGCCGACCCTCACGTTTGTCGGCACTTTGAACTGATCCCAGTTCGCATGATCCGGCGCGCGGACGACTCGTTTGTCGTAAAGTTTCCGCCGGTCGACGACGTTGAAATCGTACCAAGGCCGGCCCACAGGCGGCGCGGTCACCATCCGCATGTCGAACACCGAGACCTTCGGATCGCCTTGCGCAAAGTAGCCGCTGATCTCAGCCGCAAGCTCCGGCGTCACCACTTCGTCGGCGTCGAGGTCGAGCACCCAATCGTGCTTGGCGGCGTCTTCACCCAGTCGCTTCTGCTTGCCGCCGCCCAGCCAGGGCGCGTTGACCACGCGCGCGCCGGCGGCCTGAGCCAAGGAGATTGTTTCGTCGGTCGACCCTGAATCGATCAGCACCACTTCGTCGGCAACTTTCAGCGCTGCCTCGATCACCTTGGCGACTGTACGTTCCTCGTTCTTCGTGCGGATGAAGCACGAGATCGGCGCGCGGGCGGGGACGGCGGCGTCAGTCACGAGGCGCAGGAAGAGCAGGCGGACGAAAAAGGCAAGAGGTTCAGCCGCTGCGGGCCAGTTCCGCGGCGTCCGCGTATCCAAAAAGCGTCAGCGCCATGCGGATGGCTTGGCCGCGCGGCGATTTCAGCTCCGGATCGCGCTCGATGGCCAGCCGCGCCTCTTTATCGGCCGCGCCCAGCAGATCGGAATGCGTCTCAGCATCGACCAGCCGGAACGGCGGCATGCCGGATTGCTGGGTGCCTAGCATGTCGCCGGCGCCGCGCATTTTAAAATCGATCTCGGCGATGGCGAAGCCATCGTCGTTGCGGCGCAGCGCATCGAGCCGCTCCTTGGCTTGCTCGCCCAGCGGTGGTTTCCACAACAGCACGCAGGAGCCGCGCTTGTCGCCACGGCCGACGCGGCCACGCAACTGGTGCAGCTGCGCCAAGCCGAAACGCTCCGCGTGTTCGATCACCATGATGGTCGCTTCCGGCACATTGACGCCGACTTCGATCACCGTAGTCGCCACCAGAAGAAACGATTCACCGGAGCGGAAGCGATCCATCGCCGCCTCTCGCGCACTGATGGACATCCGCCCGTGCACCAGCTCAACGCCTTTGCCGAGACGCGCTTTCAGCTCCTCGTAGCGATCCTCGACAGCAGCAAGATCGACCGCTTCGCTATCCTCGATCAGCGGGCACACCCAATACGCCCGCTCGTCGCGCTTCGCCGCCGCCGTGATCGCATCGATCACTTCGTCCATGCGCGAGAGCGGCATCGCCGCCGTCGCGATCGGTTGCCGGCCCGGCGGCTTCTCATCGAGAACGGAGAGATCCATGTCGCCGTGGATCGACAACGCCAGCGTGCGCGGGATTGGTGTCGCGCTCATCACCAGCACGTGCGGCGCAAAGCCCTTGGACACCATGCGCATGCGGTCGGACACGCCGAAGCGATGCTGCTCGTCGATGACCACGAGACCGAGATCGTGAAACACGACTTCTTCCTGAAACAGCGCGGGTGTGCCGACCACCACGTTGAGTTCGCCGCTTGCCATCTTGTCCAGAATGGCGCGCCGCTCTTTGGCTTTATCGCGCCCGGTGAGCACAGCCATTTTCAGGCCAGCCGCCTCCAACATCGGCGCCAGCGTCGCGCCGTGCTGGCGCGCCAACAGGTCCGTTGGCGCCATCATCGCGCTCTGCAAACCGGCTTCCGCCGCCCGCGCCATCGCCAACGCCGCCACCATGGTCTTCCCCGAACCCACGTCGCCCTGCAGCAAGCGCAGCATTGGCGCAGGCTCGGCCATGTCCGTGAAGATTTCCGCGCTGGAGCGCGTTTGCGCGTGGGTCGGCGAGTAGGGAAGGCTAGCGAGCATTTTCGCCGTGAAGCGCTCATCGCCAATCACCGCGCGTCCCGGCTCGCGCCGCCGATAGGCGCGCCGCAGCCGAAGCGCGCATTGGCGCGCGTACAATTCGTCGTAGGCCAGCCGCATGCGGAAGGGGCTCGCCGGCAACACGTCGTCCGGCGACGCCGGCCGGTGCATATGTTCGAGCGCAGTGCGGAAATCCGGCCAATCATGCGCCTTGATGGTGGTGGGCTCGAGCCACTCGGGCGCCTCCGGCGCGCTGTCGAGCGCCATGCCGATGGCCCGTTGCAGCGTGCGGCCGGGCAGGCCCTGGGTGAGCGGGTACACAGGCTCGACCGGTGGTGGCGCCTCACCCTTCGCCGGATCGACCACGTAATCGGGATGCAGCATCTGCCGCAGACCTTCGTGGAACGTCACCTTGCCGCTGACCAAGCGCGTCTGCCCGGCAGGCCACATGCGCCTGAGCATATCCTCGTGGCCGCGGAAATAGGCTACGGTCATGAACCCGCTCTCATCGCGCACGCGGATGCGGTAGGGCAGGTTCTTGTAGCCCGGCATGTGGGCATCGACCTCGACCTCGAGCGTGGCGATGACGCCGTCTTCGGTGTCGCCGATCAGCACCCGGTTACGGCGGTCGATGGCGGCATTAGGCGCCAGGAACAAAAGGTCGCGGACCAGCGTGCCGCCGGCCACTTTGCCGATCAGGCCCATTGTCTCTTTGCGTGCGCCCTTAGGCGCGCGCGCTGGCGCAAGGTAAGCCGCCAGCGGCCCGGTTGGCGCGGGTTCCGGCGCGTCCGTCATCGAGGGCTCGGCGGCGCTGACATGGGCTCCCATATGGGCTATAGCGCGGCCCCCCGCCAAACCGCTGCTCTCCCAGGTGTCATGGACGACCGCCGCAAGAAGCTGAAATTCCGCGCCTGGCGGCGAGGATTCCGCGAGATTGACTTGATTCTAGGTCCTTTCGCTGACGAAACGCTGATCAGCATGGACGAAGCCGGACTTTCCGAGTTCGAGGCGCTCCTGGACGCCCCCGATCAGGACGTGTTCGCTTGGATCATGGAGCAGACCGTAGCGCCGACCGCATTTCAGACCGGCACATTGCGCGCGATCCAACGATTTAGACTCACGTTGTCCGAACGCCTTTCATGAAAGACGCCGTGTTCTCCCAATCCCAGATCGCCACGCTGGCGCGCGAGAAGCAGGCGCTGGTGGTGTCCGGCGCACCGGAAGGCGTCGACGCGGCCGCACTAGCGGAGGCGGCGAAATTACGCGGCGGCGTGACCATGTTCGTGGCCCGTGACGAATCCCGCGCCGCGCAATTCGAGGCGGCCGTGCAATTCTTTGCGCCGGAACTGGCGAGCCTACGCCTGCCGGCGTGGGACACGTTGCCTTACGACCGCATTTCGCCCGCGCCCGGCGTTGCGGCGCAACGCTGTGCCGCGTTGACGGCGCTCGCACGGCGCGGCGAAAGGGACGGACCATTACTGGTGATCGCCACCGCTTCAGCGGTTGCACAGCGCGCCCCGCCGCGCGCGCGCATTGCGGGCGCCGCCTACGCAGCGAGGGCTGGCGAAGAATCTTCGATGCAAGACCTCGAAGCCTATCTCGTGGTCAACGGCTATTCGCGTTCATCGACGGTGCGTGCGCCCGGCGAATTCGCGGTCCGCGGCGGTCTGATCGATATTTACCCGCCGGGCGCGGCCGAACCGTTGCGCTTCGATTTCTTCGGCGACACGTTGGAGACGATCCGCGCCTTCGATCCGGAAACGCAGATCTCCAGGAAATCCTTGCAGGCCGCGCTGCTGACACCGGTCAGCGAAGTGTTGCTTGACGACAATAGCGTCACGCTCTTCCGCCGCCGCTTCGCCTCAGCCTTCGGCGCGGTCAGCGACGCCCTCTACGATTCCGTCAGCGCCCGCATCCGCCAGCAGGGGATGGAGCAATGGCTGCCCTTCTTCTACGACAAGCTGGAAACAGCTTTCGACTACGCTGGCCCAGATGCGTTGGTGGCGTTTGACGCGCTGGCCGAAGACGCCATCAAAGAGCGCGTCGAAACCGCGCGCGATCATTTTGATGCGCGCAAGAACGCGCCGATGTCGCGCGGCGCTGTCCCGTTTCGTGCGCCCGAGCCCCAGCAATTCTACCTTGATGAGGACGCGCTAAGCGCCGCGCTCGGCGATCGCCTGGTCCGGCGCTTCACCCATTTCGATAGTGACGCCAAGCGCCAGCTGAAGCTCGGTGCGCGCCCAGGCCGCGACTTCGCCCCCGAGCGGCAAACCGCCGACGCCAATGTGTTCGAAGCTGCAAGCAAACACATCTCGTCGTTACTCAAAGCCAAAAAGCGCGTCGCCGTCGCCGCATGGTCTGACGGCTCAGCGGAACGTCTGTCTGGCGTGCTTGCCGACCACGGCGTCGAATCGATGGCGCGCGCGCAAAGCTGGTCCCATGTCGCGGCGCTGCCGAAGCAAGCGGTGGCGCTGATCGTCCTGCCGCTCGAACACGGCTTCGAAACCGACGACGCGGTGTTCATTTGCGAACAAGACATCCTCGGCGACCGCCTGGCGCGTCCGCGCAAGCGGCGCAAAGCCTCAGCCGTCATCGCTGAAGCTGCGGCATTGTCGCCCGGCGATCTCATCGTGCACCAGGATCACGGCGTCGGCCGCTACGACGGCTTGAAGACACTCGATGTCCAAGGCGCACCGCACGATTGTCTGGATCTCGTCTATGCCGGTGGCGACAAGCTCTACCTGCCAGTCGAAAACATCGAATTGGTCAGCCGCTACGGCTCCGAAGACGCCGAAGCGCAGCTCGACAAGCTCGGCGGCGTCGCCTGGCAAGGCCGTAAAGCGCGCGCCAAGCAGCGCCTGCGCGACATGGCCGAGGAGCTGCTGAAGATCGCCGCCCAGCGCGCCACCAAGACCGCCGAAGTGGTGCTGCCGCCAGAGGGTTTGTGGGACGAATTCTGCGCACGCTTCCCTTACGAGGAAACCGACGATCAGCTGGCTGCGATCGATGACGTCATCAGTGATCTTGCCGCCGGACGGCCAATGGACCGCCTGATTTGTGGCGATGTCGGTTTCGGCAAAACCGAAGTGGCGCTGCGCGCGGCGTTCCTCGTGGCGATGACTGGCAAACAAGTCGCCGTCGTCGCGCCGACAACGCTGCTTACGCGCCAGCACTTCCGCACCTTTAGCGAACGCTTCCGTGGCTTGCCGATCCGTGTACGTCAGCTCTCCCGCCTCGTCACCGCCAAGGAAGCGAGCGAAACCCGCGCCGGGCTCGAGGACGGCAGCATCGAGATCGTCGTTGGCACCCACGCGCTTTTGTCGAAGACAGTGGCGTTCCGTGATCTCGGTCTGATGATCATCGACGAAGAACAGCATTTTGGCGTGAAGCACAAAGAGCGCCTCAAAGCCATGCGCGCCGATGTGCATGCGTTGACGCTTTCAGCCACGCCCATCCCGCGCACATTGCAGCTGGCGCTTGCCGGCGTGCGCGAAATGAGCGTGATCGCCACGCCACCGATCGACCGCATGGCGGTGCGCACCTACGTGACGCCGTTCGATGCGTTGACCGTGCGCGAAGCGCTGCTCCGAGAAAAATATCGCGGCGGGCAGAGCTTCTTCGTGGCGCCGCGCATTTCCGATCTTGACGAGGTGGCGAACTTCCTGCGCCGCAATGTGCCGGAGGTGACCTTCCAAGTCGCGCACGGACAAATGCCGCCCAGCGCGCTTGATGAGATCATGACGCGCTTCTACGACGGCGCGTTTGATATTCTGGTCTCGACCACCATCGTTGAATCTGGCCTCGACATTCCCCGCGCCAACACGCTCTGCGTCTATCGCGGCGATATGTTCGGCTTGGCGCAGCTTTATCAGCTGCGCGGTCGCGTCGGCCGTTCCAAGGTGCGCGCCTACGCGTATCTCACCACCGCCGCTGATCAAACGCTCACCGCAGGCGCCGAGAAGCGGCTGAAAATTCTGTCGTCGCTCGACAATTTGGGTGCGGGCTTCACGCTCGCCAGCCACGATCTCGACATGCGCGGCGGCGGCAATCTCCTGGGCGAAGAGCAATCCGGCCATATCCGCGAAGTCGGCGTCGAACTCTATCAATCGATGCTGGAGGAGGCGGTCACCGCGTTGCGCGAGGGCGCGGAAGAAACTGTCAGCACCAAATCATGGTCGCCCCAGATCAATGTCGGTGTCGCCGTGCTCATCCCCGAGGACTACGTCTCCGACCTCACCGTGCGTTTGGCGCTCTACCGCCGCCTCGCCGATCTCGACAGCGACCAAGAACGCGAAGCCTTCGCCGCCGAGATGATCGACCGTTTCGGTCCGCTGCCGCCTGAAGCGAGCCAGCTTATCGCGGTCGCGGCGCTCAAAGCCTATTGCCGCCAGTGCCAGATCGCCAAGCTCGACGCTGGCCCCAAAGGCGCGGTGCTGACCTTCCGCGAAACTGGCTTTCCCGATCCGATGGCGCTTGTGCGCTACGTCCAAGAGCGTCCAGACGACTTCAAAATGCGTCCCGATGGAAAACTGGTGGTGCAGGGTGGCTGGCCAGATCCGGTGGCGCGTCTCAAAACCCTGCGCACCATTCTCGAACAACTCGCACGTGTCGGGCAGCGCAAAGCCGCCTAAGCGTGTGCCGCTTCGATTTGCATAGCGCCAAGCAGGCGCGCCAGTAGCGCTGCGCCGCTTTCGCCGGGTTGCAGCTCGGCGGAACTCTGCTCAAACATTAGTGGGCCCGCGCCGCCTTCGCCCGCAGCGAATGCGGTGCATTCGGCGACGGAGGCCACGCGCTCCGTAATGCGCCGCGCACCTTTGGCATCAGTGGCGGGCATAGCCAGCGCGATTAGATCGTCGCCGACCGCCGCGCCGCTGTCGGTTTCGCGGATGAGGCGGCCAGCGAGGCTCGCGATTTCGTCAAAGCCACGCTTCCACGCTTGTGGGCTCGGTTCGCGCGCGCCGATCGCCGGCGTGACGTGCAGCAGCGCGACGGCCAGTGGCCGTCCGCTGGCATGATGATTGTCGGCCAGACGCGCCACGTGCGCCTCGAACGGCGCGCGTTTAAACAATCCGGTGCGGGCTTCGCCCATCGTGTCGCGCAGCGCGCGGATATCGTGTTCAGCGGCGCGACGGCTGCGTTCGCGCCGAATGGCTTCGAACAGCCATCCCAACGCGGGGCCGTACGCTTGATTGGTTGCAACCACTGCCGCCGCGCCGCGTTCGATGGCGGCGGCGGCGGTCTTCGCGTCGTCAGGCGCCGTCACCAGCATGGTCGGCAAATGATAGAGACTGGCGTTGCGCCGCAATGCCGCGCAAAGCGAGATCGCCGTCATCGCATCTTGCGCGCCGTTCAACACCACCGCGTCGAACGGTTCGTCATGCAAGTGGTCGAAGCCGGCAAAGGACGAAAACGCCGCCGCGACCAAGCCGCCTTGTTCGGCAAGTGCGCGCTCCAGCGAAAGGAACATCGCGCTGGGCGCGCCGATATAGAGCGCCTTGAGTTTGCGGGCCTCGCTGGGGACTGGTGCGGCGATTCCGAGCGCGGCCGCGCTTGCGGCGCGCGTCGCGCGTTCTTCGATCGCCAGCGCATCGCGCACGGCGGCCTCGACCTGTGCAGCCAGTAGCTTCGGCGCCGCGTCAATGTCGATGGCGCCGCCAAAATGCGGCAGGCGCTGCAAGCCATTCGGCGGCGGCGCAGCCCCGGGCAGGGCAATCAGCGAAACAAGCGCTGCGCGCGACGCCAGAGCGGCGGCGCTCTCGGGCCTGCTGTCTGCGGCGACGACGATGCATACATCCTCGCCGTCCGGCGCTTCACGATAAGGTCCGGGGAGGGCGACGGCGTCGATGTGCGCCGCTCGCAGCGCCTCCTGAGCGTCGCGCGCCCGGCGGGCGTCGTCTGAGCGCACTACAAATCGCAACAGTTAACGCTCCGGCGCCCTGGCGGCGTCTGTTGAACTTATGGCGCAGACGCGCCACGACACAAACGCACAAGGTAAACGAGGCAGAGCATGGCCCAGGGTCCTTTAAACGGTGTGAAGGTTGTCGAGTTCGCGGGCATCGGCCCCGGGCCATTCTGCACGATGTTGCTCTCCGACATGGGCGCGGACGTAGTCCGTATCGATCGCCCCAACGGCCGTAGCTTCGGCAAGGACATTGGCGCGCGCGGCCGCCGCGTCGTGGCCCTGGATATGAAGCAGCCCGGCGACGTGGCGACCGCACTGAAGTTCATCGAAAAGGCCGACGTCCTGATCGAAGGATTTCGTCCCGGCGTGATGGAGCGCCTTGGGCTCGGCCCCGATCAGGCGCTCGCGCGCAACCCCAAGCTCGTTTACGGACGCATGACCGGCTGGGGCCAGACGGGTCCGCTTTCGCAAGCGGCGGGTCACGACATCAACTACATCGCCCTCACCGGCGCGCTGCACGCGATGGGCAAGGCCGATCGTCCGCCCGCACCGCCGCTTAACCTCGTCGGCGACTTCGGCGGCGGCGCGCTCTATTTGGCGATGGGTGTTTGCGCCGCGCTGTTTGAGGCGCAACGGTCGGGCAAAGGCCAAGTCATAGATGCGGCTATCACCGACGGCGTCGCCTCGCTTATGGCGATGATGTACGGTATGCGCGCCTCCAGCATTTGGACCGACGACCGCGACGCCAACATGCTCGATGGCGGTGCGCATTTCTACGACACCTACGAGACCAAGGACGGCAAATACGTCGCCATCGGTTCGATCGAGCCGCAATTCTATGCGCTACTGATGGAGAAGACCGGGTTGAAGGACGATCCCGCATTCGGCGCACAAATGGTAAAGGCGGAATGGCCCGCGCTTTCTGAGAAACTGGCCGCTGTCATCAAAACCAAAACTCGCGACGAATGGTCGAAGTTGATGGAAGGCACCGACGTGTGCTTCGCGCCGGTGCTCACCATGGGCGAGGCGCCCAATCACCCGCACAACGCGGCGCGCGAGAGCTTCATCGAAATTGACGGCGTCGTGCAGCCAAACGCGGCGCCCCGCTTCTCCCGCACCCCGGGCGCCGTTCAGGGCGGCCCTCCCAAGGGTCCTTCAGACGCCAAGGAAGTCCTGGCCAGCTGGGGCGGCTAACATTTTCCAACATGATTAAAGCGTTCAGACCCGGTTCAACCCGGATGCGCTTTTATCCTCCTCGGTCCTGGGCGATTTTCGTCCCTCGCTCGTACCGGGGCCAAGTTCTCGA
>DASZWS010000117.1:0-9592 GCA_035546515.1 Vitreimonas sp.
GATCGGCAACATGACTGTCGACGCCGACGTTGACGACGCGGCGTACAATATCACTGTGACGCTCACCTCAGGCGGCCTGCTGAATTTCTTCGAGCGCACACACCTCGAGGCCACCTCCTCCGGCACGATCGATGGAAACGCAGTCCACTGGCGCCAATACGTGCTGGACCACCATTACAGCCGCAAACATCGCACCATCGCCATGGCGGTTGGCGACGATGGCGCGGTGACGGCCGATATCAACCCCACTTACCGCATTTGGGGGACGCCACCCGCCAGCGACGGGCAACGGCGCGCCGCCCGAGATCCGCTCTCGACGATGGTCGCAATGTCGATCGATGCAGGAGCGACGCGGCGTTGCGGCGGCGGCTATCTCACGTTCGACGGGCGCTTCCTCTATCGTTTGGAGCTGACAGGCGGCCGCATCGAACACTTCTACGGCGGCGGCTATAGCGGCGACGTGCTCAAATGCAGTCTCGCTTACGTGCCGGTCGCCGGATTTGAGCAGCGCGACGGCGGCTATCGTCAGGTGCGCAATGGACAGGTGTGGTTCGCGCTGGCGCCGGGGGCGCGGTTCGCGCCGCCCGTGCTCATTTCAACGCCGCTCAGCGCCGGGGCTTCGGTGATCCGCCTCGACCACTGGCACCGCGCCACGGTCACCATCGAAATCGAACCGGCGCCGCAAAGCACAGCAGCGCCCACGCCGGCCGCTCAAAACGCACCGGCGCCGCCGTGAGCGCACGACGCGCGGCGGCGGAGCTGTTGGTAGCGGTGCTGGATGAAGGCCAGCCGCTCGGCGACGCGCTGGCTCACACACAGAGCTTTGCCGATCTGAGCGGCCGCGATCGCGCTTTCGCGCGCGCTATGGCGGCAGCGGCGCTGCGGCGGCTGGGCGGCCTGGACGCGGTGATCGCGCAGTTTCTGCAAAAGCCGTTGCCGGAAACCGCCGCGCACGGCCGCGCCATGCTGCGGATCGGCGCGGCGCAACTACTTCTGATGGACACGCCGGCGCACGCAGCGGTCGGCGAGACGGTCGAGGCCGCCAATTCCATGAGCAAATCGCGCGGCTTCGCCAAGCTCATCAACGCCGTGCTGCGCAAGATCGCGGCCGAAGGTGCGGCATTGCTTAGAGCGCAGCCGCCCGGGACGGATTTGCCCGCGTGGCTATTTACGCGCTGGCGCGCAACCTATGGCGGCGAGACGGCGGCAGCGATCGCGCTCGCTTTGCGCAACGAGCCCCCGCTCGACGTCAGTGCGAAGGCGGACGCAAGGGATTGGGCCAAAGCGCTTGGCGCACAACTCACCGCAACCGGATCACTGCGTTTGCGCGAAGCTGCGCCGGTGGACATGCTGCCGGGCTTCGACGAAGGCGCCTGGTGGGTGCAGGACGCAGCCGCGGCGCTGCCGGCGCTTTTGCTCGGCGACGTGCGGGGGAAAACCGTACTTGATCTCTGCGCCGCGCCCGGCGGCAAGACCCTGCAGCTCGCCGCCGCTGGCGCAACCGTCACTGCGGTCGATCGGTCCGATGAACGTCTCGGCCGTTTGCGTGAAAACCTCGCGCGCACGCAGCTCACAGCGAAGGTCATCGCCCGCGATGCGCTGAGTTTGCGCATCAAGGAGCCGTTTGACGCGGTTCTGCTGGATGCGCCCTGCTCGTCCACTGGCACGCTGCGCCGCCATCCCGACGTCGCCTGGCTGCGCCGTCCAAGCGACATCCGCACACTGTCGGACTTGCAGACGCAATTATTGGACGCCGCGCGCGACATGGTGCGGCCGGGCGGAGTGCTGGTGTACGCCGTGTGTTCGCTTGAGCCGGAGGAAGGCCCCGCCATCGCAGCGCACGCGCTCAAAAATGGCTGGACGCGCCGGCCGATCGCACGCGGCGAACTCGAAGGCGGCGATGAATTCATCACCGCGGACGGCGACCTCCGCACGTTGCCCTCGCAATGGCCAGAGATTGGCGGCCTCGACGGCTTTTATGCCGTACGGCTGGTGCGCGCGAGCGACGGGTAGTCGGTGTAGCCCTCAGCACCCGGCGCGTAGAACGTCGCCATGTTCCACTCGTTGAGCGGTGCATGTGTGCGGAACCGCTCTACCAGATCCGGGTTGGCGATGATCGCCTTGCCAAACGCGACCGCATCCACGTCGCCACGCGCGATTGCCGCTTCGGCGCTGACTTGCGTGAAACTTTCATTGCCCACGACCACGCCGCCGAACTCGCGCTTCAGATGCGGTGTGATCCAGTCCGGCCCTTCATGTTCGCGCGTGCAGAGAAAGGCGAGCTTTCGCTTTCCGAGCTCGCGCGCAAGATAGGAGAACGTACCTTTCAGATCACTGTCGCCCATCGAGTGCGAATCCCCGCGCGGCGCGAGATGCATCGCCACCCGGCCTGCGCCCCACACGGAAGCGCAAGCATCAGCCACTTCGAGGTGGAGACGTGCGCGATTTTCCAACGATCCGCCATAGCCATCGGTGCGCTTGTTGACGCTGTCCTGCAGGAATTGGTCGAGCAGATAGCCGTTGGCGCCGTGAATTTCGACACCGTCGAAGCCCGCTCGTTTGGCGTTTTCGGCGCCGCGGCGATACGCTTCGATCACGCCGGGGATCTCGTCGGTGCGCAGCGCGCGCGGGACCACGTAATCAGTCTTCGGTCGCAGCAGACTCACGTGTCCCTTCGGCGCGATCGCCGATGACGATACCGGGAGTTCGCCATTGAGATAGTGCGGATGAGAGATGCGGCCGACATGCCAAAGTTGCAGGAGGATTTGCCCGCCAGCCGCGTGCACCGCGTCGGTTATGCTGCGCCAACCCGCGACTTGTTCCTCAGACCAGATGCCGGGCGTCGCCGGATAACCCACGCCCATCGGGGTCACCGAAGTGGCTTCCGTCATGATCACGCCGGCGGAGGCGCGCTGTACGTAGTACTCACGCATAAGATCGTTCGGAATGCGCTCGTTGACGGCGCGGCAACGCGTGAGCGGCGCCATCAAAATCCGGTTCTTGAAGGTGAAATCCCCCGCACGCAGCGGTTCGAACAATACGCTCATGCAATAAGCTCCGGCGCACCGTTCGCGCATCCCGCAGGCATTTGGGCGCTGCCAAGGTTATGCACAACCCCCGCGCCATTGCCTCGCCGCGCCTCGCCCGCTAACTCAGCGTCATGGCTCGACCGCTGATTGCTCCCTCGATCCTTTCCGCGGATTTCGCAAAATTGGGCGAGGAGGTGCGCGCAGTCGACGCCGCCGGCGCCGACATGATCCACGTCGATGTGATGGACGGGCATTTCGTCCCCAACATCACCATTGGGCCGACGGTGGTTAAATGGCTCCGCCCGCACACCAAGCTGCCGCTCGATGTGCATTTGATGATCTCGCCGGTCGATCTGTTCATCGACGATTTCCGCAAAGCCGGCGCCGACATCATCACCGTGCATCCCGAAGCCGGCCCTCACGTGCATCGTACGCTGCAGGCCATCAAAGCCTCGGGCGCGAAGGCGGGCGTCTCGCTCAATCCGGGCACCCCGATCGACGCGATCGACAATCTCATGGACCTTGTCGATCTCGTGCTGATCATGAGCGTCAATCCAGGTTTCGGCGGCCAGAGCTTCATCGAAAGTGCGCTGCCGAAGATTGAAGCCGCGCGAAAAAAGATCGACGCGACCGGGCGCGACATCATCCTTGAGGTGGATGGCGGCGTGAATCCAAAGACCGCGCCGCGCGTCATCGCCGCCGGCGCTACTGCGATCGTCGCTGGCTCGGCCGTTTATGGCGGCAAGCCCGACGAATACGCCGCCAACATCCGCGCCATACGTGGCTCAAGCTGACGCATGAGCGCGTCAGACTCCTCCTCCCGCCGCCCCATGCGCGTGGCTTCTGCGAGCGAGCCGTGGCGCGCCAATCCGTTTCATCGCCGCCGTCTTGGCGACGAAGCGCCCGACCGCATCCTCGCCTGGGGCGCCGATCCGCGCGTCGGCGACGCGGCACGCGGCCGCGAGGTCGGCGCCGGCATCTGGCGCGTTGGCGCAGAGAAGCTCGCAGGCGAACATCCGCTGCCCTGGGATGCGCCACATCCATCGCGGCATTTCACGGCGCGCCTGCACACATTCAGCTGGCTGATCGATCTCGCCGCCGTCGGCCCATCCGCGCACGCGCGCATCGCCGACCTCTTCGACTCGTGGGTCGCGCGTTACGGGGAATGGGATGATCTTGCCTGGGATCCAGAGCTGACGGCAAAGCGTCTGTTCGCGTGGCTCACATGGGGCCGCGCTGCCTTCGAGATGGGCGCGCCGGAGCAACGCCTCGCCTTGATGCAAAGTGCGGCGCGCCAGGCGCGTTTGCTGATGCTGGCGGAAAGCGAACTTGCCGAGCGCCAACTTGGTTCGCTCAAAGCTGGCGCTGCGCTCATCCTCGCAGCCAACGCTGGGTTTCCGGATGAACAGCGGCTGCGCGAGCAAGGCGAAGAACTGCTGATCGAAGCCTGCGCCAAGCAATTCCAGCCCGACGGCGGACATATGTCGCGTTCGCCTGAAGCGCTGGCGGAAGCGTTGTTCGATTTGTTGACGGCGCATGACGCCCTCGCGGACCCCTCGCCGATCCTGCAGGACTCGCTACCGAAGCTCGCCAACATGCTGCGCATGCTGCGCCTCGGCGATGGTGGGCTGGCCTGCTTCCATGGCGGCTCCGAGGGGTGGCCCGCTTCCATCGACGCAGCGCTCGCGCGCATCAGCGGCGACGTGCGCGCTTTTCAGTTCGCAAACCACAGCGGCTTCCAGCGCCTCGAAGCTGGCCCGCTACGGGTGATCTTTGACGTCGGCGGCGCACCGCCCCTGCCCTACTCTGATCGCGCTCATGCGAGCGCGCTGGCGTTTGAACTTTCCAGCGAGACCGAGCGTCTGATCGTCAATGTCGGCGCCTCACGCGAGTTGGCGCCGGATGCGCGGATGGCCGCGCGCGCTACCAATGGGCACTCGACGCTGGTGCTCAACGACGCGCTCTCCGCCACCTTCGTCGAGCCACGTCGCGGTAAGGGCCCGCCGCAACTGATCGGCCCTAATCTCGATGACGTGCGCCGCTCCTCAGACGAAAGCGGCATCACTGTGCAAGGCCGCCACGATGGCTACCGCAACGCGTTTGGGCTGCTGCACCGGCGCTACATCTTTATCGATCACATGGGCACCAATCTGCGCGGCATCGAAGAACTGATCCGCCCGGTGAAACAAAAGGGCGGCCCTTTCAAAGGCAAGCTCACTTACGTGGTGCGCTTCCATCTGCACCCAAGCGTGCGCGCGCGCCTGATCGAGCATCAGATGGCGCTCTTGGAAACGCCCGGCGGACAGCGCTGGCGGCTGCGCACGGATGCGCCAAACATCGCCATTCAACCGTCGATCTATTGGGGCGGACGCATATTAGCGGAAAGCCACCAGATCGTGCTGTATGGCGAAGCCGACCCGATGGGACACGGCCTCTCGCCGCCCAACCGCATTCGCTGGGCGCTGGCGCGCGCTACTTAGATTTGCCGGCGTGCGGCTTATCGATCTGCCGCAGCACCACGACGAGCCCGCCCAGAACGACGATCGTCCCGAACGCGCCGGCGCTGAAGAAGTACGGCACCTCGCTGGCGCGCGTATCGCCGCCGGCGCCGGGGCGTGTCACCGCCACCAAAATCGCGCCCCACAGCGTCAGCAGCGTCGCCCCCGCGATGATGATCGCCACCATGAACCCCAGCGTTTTCATTTCGGGCCGAAACCAGCACAAACCGATGCATTTCGCCACCCCGTCGCATTGACCCAAGGGCGACTCATCCCCAAGCAAGGCCCATGGCTGACATCATCCCGATCAAACGCGCGCTCATCTCCGTTTCCGACAAAACGGGCCTTATCGATCACGCCAAAGCGCTTTCGGCGCTGGGCGCGGCGCTCGTCTCCACCGGCGGCACGCATAAGGCGATCGCCGACGCTGGGTTGAAGGTCGAGGACGTTTCCAGCGTCACCGGTTTTCCGGAAATGATGGACGGCCGCGTGAAGACGCTGCATCCGAAAGTGCATGGCGGCCTGCTGGCGTTGCGTGACGAACCTGAGCACGCGAAAGCCATGAAGGAGCACGGCATCGCCGCGTTCGACGCGCTTTACGTCAACCTCTATCCGTTCGAGGCGACTGTCGCGCGCGGCGCCGACTTCGACACCTGCATCGAAAATATCGATATCGGCGGCCCAGCGATGATTCGCGCTGCGGCGAAAAACTATGGCCATGTCGCTGTCGCTACCGATGCCGACGACATGGCGGAAATTCTCGCCGAAGCCAAAGCTCACGGCGGTACGACGCTGGCGCTCCGCAAAAAGCTCGCGGCGAAGGCGTACGCGCGCACAGGCGCTTACGATGCGGCGATCTCATCCTGGTACGCCGATCAGCTCGAAGACGCCGCGCCGACCTGGCGCTCGGTGGGCGGCAGGCTGAAACAAACGTTGCGCTACGGCGAAAACCCGCACCAGAAGGCTGCCTTCTATCTCAACGGCGAGAAGCGCCCTGGCATTTCCACCGCGCGTCAGCTGCAAGGCAAAGAGCTTAGCTACAACAATCTGAACGATACCGACGCCGCTTACGAACTGGTGGCGGAGTTTGATCCGAAGGAGAGCGCCGCCGTTGCCATCATCAAGCACGCCAATCCGTGCGGCGTCGCCATGGGCGGCAGTTTGATCGAGGCGTACACGCGGGCGTTGGCGTGTGACTCGGTCTCGGCGTTTGGCGGCATCGTCGCTGTAAACCGCAAGCTGGACCGCGTCGCCGCCGAGGCCATCGCCGATATATTCACCGAAGTGGTCATCGCGCCGGACGCCGACGAAGATGCAATTTCCATCTTCTCGAAGAAGAAGAACCTGCGCCTGCTCATCGCCGGCGGCCTGCCCGATCCCGCCGCGCCTGGTTTGTTCATGAAAACCGTTGCCGGCGGCTTCCTCACGCAAAGCCGTGACAACGGGCGCATCAGCGAAGCCGATCTCAAAGTCGTCACCAAGAGGAAGCCGACGCCAGCGCAAATCAAGGATCTCATCTTCGCTTTCCGCGTCGCCAAGCACGTGAAATCCAACGCCATCGTTTACGCCAAGGACGGCGCCACCGCCGGCATCGGCGCCGGGCAGATGAGCCGCATCGACAGCGCCCGCGTCGCGCGGCTGAAGGCCGAGGACGCCGCGCACGCCGCCGGCTGGAGCGATCCGATGACGGTTGGTTCGGCCTGTGCCTCCGATGCGTTCTTCCCGTTCGCGGACGGGCTGATGCAGGCGGTGCAAGCGGGCTCGACGTCGGTGATCCAGCCCGGCGGCTCAATTCGCGACGAAGACGTGATCAAGGCCGCCGACGAAGCCGAACTGGCGATGGTGTTCACGGGCATGCGCCACTTCCGCCATTAACACGCAAACGTTGCCTTGCTCGCGCCGAATTGATGCTTAGCTTGAGGGTGCGTATGCCATCCGCGATTGCCACGCTGGGCCAGCAAATCGTCCGGTTCGATCCGCGCACTGTCGCAGCGCGCGGCGATTGGCTCGCCAAGCATTTCAAAATCCGCAAACCGGAAGGTGACGGCCCCTTTCCCGTCGTGCTGATGCTGCACGGCTGCGGCGGCATCCGCGCTTTTACCGACGACATGGCCGAGATCGCCGCGCAAGCTGGCGCTGTGGCGATCGAGATCGATTCCTACGCGCCGCGCGGCATCAGCCGCATGAACGCACTCACCACCATCTGCACGGGCGCACGCTTCCGTGGACGCGAGCGCGCGGGTGATTTGTATGCCGCGATCAATTGGGTGCGCCGTCAGCCGTGGGCGGATCAGAACCGTATCGTTGCCGCAGGCTGGAGCCACGGCTCGTGGGCGATCATGGATGCGCTGGCGCTTGAAAGCGGCGATGAGATGCGTCGCGCGACTGGGCTGATCGATCTGCCGCGCGAACCGCTTGAAGGTCTCTCGGGCACGCTGCTGGTCTATCCGTATATGGGCGCGGCGAGCCTTGCGGGCCGGCGCAACTGGCGTATCGCGCCGCGCAGCATCGCCATCCTCGCAGGCCGCGACCAAGTCGTCGGCGTGCGCGTGCCGCGGCTTGCCGTCGAACGTCAGCGCGCACGCGGCGCGCCGATCGAAGTGGTGATGTTCCCAAACGCAACGCACGCCTTCGAAGATGGCCTTGCCGAAGACCCGCGTATCCGCTTCGACCCGGAACTCGTCGCGCGCGAACACGCGCTGCTGTGCGATTTGATCGGCAGCTGCTAGCGCAACGAGGCGTTGATCTTTTCCAGCGCGTCGACGCTTGGGATCAAATCCGCATCCGCCAGCTTGTTGAGCGGTGTCGGCACCGTATTGAGCGAGTCGTGCAGGTCCTCAGCTTCGGGATCGACGTAGAGCAGACCGGTGACGATCTCTCCTTCTGCGGACTTGCGCGCCAAGTACGAGAGCGACTCGATGCGATTGGTTGAATCGTAGTCCTCTTCCAGTTTGCGCAGGCGCAGGATCGAGCCGTCGTGCTGTTGCACTTCCTTGAGTTCGCCCGGCGCGTATTGCGCCTTGATCGGCGCGCGCGGCGAGATCACGTCGAGGCGGTTCACAGCGTCGTTATGTTCGCGCACGTAATCGAAGCTCTTGGTCGAGCCGACGTGATTGTTGAAGGCGACGCACGGACTGATAACGTCGATGAACGAAACGCCCTTGTGGCTGAGAGCGCCTTTGATCAGCGGCACGAGCTGTTCTTTGTCGCCGGAGAAGGAGCGGCCCACGTAGGTCGCGCCGAGCTGCAGCGCCAGCATCACCAGGTCGATCGCGGAATCCTTGTTCTCAGCGCCCTTCTTGGCCTTCGAGCCCTTGTCGGAGGTGGCGGAAAATTGGCCTTTGGTGAGCCCGTACACGCCATTGTTTTCGCAGATGTAGGTCATGTTCACACCGCGCCGCACGGCGTGGCAGAACTGGCCGAGGCCGATGGAGGCGCTATCGCCGTCGCCGCTGACGCCGAGATAAATCAGATCGCGCGCGGCAATGTTCGCGCCCGTCAACACCGATGGCATGCGCCCGTGCACAGCGTTGAAGCCATGCGCGGGGCTGACGAAGTAGTCCGGCGTCTTCGACGAACAGCCAATGCCGGAGAATTTTGCTAGGCGGTGCGGCGCGAGATCGATCTCGAAGCAAGCCTGAATGATCGAGGCGCTGATCGAGTCGTGTCCGCAGCCGGCGCAGAGCGTCGAGATGCGCCCTTCATAGTCGCGGCGCGTGAACCCAAGCTGGTTCTTTTCCAGCGACGGGTGATGCATGGAGGGCTTGGCGATATAGGTCATTTCGCTTTCTCCAGCGCCGCAGCGCCGCTTTTCAGCTTTTCGCCGATGGATTTGATAATGAAGCGCGCGGTGATCGGCGTGCCGTCATAGTGGTTGACCGACACCAGGCACGCTGGATCGATGCCGCCTTCGTTGACCAGCAGCGATTTCAGCTGGCTGTCGCGGTTCTGCTCCACAACGAACACCTGCTCGTGGCTGCGGATGAACTCGAACACCTCGTCGCAGAACGGGAATGCGCGCACGCGCATCGCATCGAGGTGCACGCCCATGCCTTCGAGCACATG
>DASZWS010000118.1:0-10520 GCA_035546515.1 Vitreimonas sp.
CGCCGCGGCCAATCGCGACACGCCGATGGAAAAGCCGGTCGCCGGAACGGGCTCGCCGCGAAAACGCGAAACGAGGCCATCGTAGCGCCCGCCGCCGCCGATCGAACCGAAGCTCACGCCGCTGGCGTTGATGAACTGCGCCTCGAACACGGCGCCGGTGTAGTACTCAAGGCCGCGTACTACTGAGGCGTCTAGCTGAACGCGCTCCTCGCGATACCCAAGCGCTTCCAGGGCTGAAAGAATTCCATCAACTTCAGCAATTGCTTTAGCGCCTGACGGTGTGTTCCCGACCAGATTGGACCAACCAATGTAGGTCGCACGATTGCTTACTTGATCGCCTTCTTGCGGATCGTATTCAACGCCGACGGCGAAGCGGAGCCCCATAATCATTTGGATTTGAGCCGGACTCAAACCAACGCCCGGAGTAAAATCGCCACTTTCATCACGTCGCCCAGGACCCAAGAGTTGAGCCACGCCATCGTCTCCAAGACGATCGAATTTGTCGATTGCGCGCAGCACGCCTAGTCTCCTCGAACTATCGCCTGCGTCGATACCGATAGATTCAAGCAGCCCATCGATTAGAAGGCGACTGCTGAATTTCAGAGCATACTCACCGCGCTTCAGCCCCACCGCCTCCAGCGCCGCGCAGGCCATGGCGATCATCTCTGCATCCGCGGCCGGCGAAGCACTGCCGACGGTGTCGGCATCGCATTGCCAAAACTCGCGGAAGCGCCCTGGCCCCGGCTTTTCGTTGCGCCACACCGGGCCCGCCGCCCAACGACGGTATGGCTTCGGCAGCGATTCAAAATTCTCCGCCGCAAAGCGCGCCAACGGCGCAGTCAGATCGTAGCGCAGCGACAGCCAACGCTCGTCGTCCTGAAACGAAAACACGCCTTCGTTGGGGCGATCGAGATCAGGCAGAAACTTGCCCAGCGCTTCGGTGAATTCGATCGCCGGCGTATCAAGCCGCTCGAACCCCCATTGCTCATAAACCGCGCCGGCGGCGGCGACGATGCGCTGCTCGGCGGCGGCGATATCGCCGTAGCGGTCAATCAGCCCGCGCGGTTTCTCGGCGGCGACGCGGGAGGGTGTCTTGTCGGTCATACGGATTCTCAAAACGGAGCTTAGCAGAAGGCGGCGAAAACGTCTGGGACTTCATCCGCCTCAGTGTCGCGGGAACGCGTACCCGGTCGCCGCCGCGATCTCGCCACTCAAAACCCGCTTGGCCAACGCCATGAAATCCCACGCCAGTTCGCGGTCGCCCGTCAGCGGCGGCATGCTTTCGCGGATCGCGGCGATCGCAGGTGCGGTGAGCTTGGACGGCGCGACCTCGTTGGCGCTCATCGACATGCGCCAGGTTTTTTCGAAGCCGACGCTGCGCTTGCGCCCGCCCCACTCGGCTTGCGTCGGCGCCGGCGTTGCGCCGCCGAGGTTCGGATCGAGCACGCGCGTGACCAGGCCATCGTTAGCGGCGCG
Organism: Vitreimonas sp.; assembly: GCA_035546515.1. Lineage (GTDB taxonomy): Bacteria > Pseudomonadota > Alphaproteobacteria > Caulobacterales > Aquidulcibacteraceae > Vitreimonas. Next base: position 1,477 of record DASZWS010000118.1, read on the forward strand.
CACCAGCAGCGCTTGCGAGGCGTAGGCAAGTTCGATCGCCAACACTTCAGACAGGCGCTCCGCCGCTTCGTAGGCGCGCATCGCCACGTTCGCGGCCATGCTGACATGATCTTCCTGGCCGGAATCGGTGGAGATCGACATGAGGTGCGACGGCATCGCCAAGCCCCAGATCTGATTGCAGAGACCAGCCGTCGTGTACTCCGCCATCAGCAAACCAGACTCCGTCGGATCGGGCGCTTCACCACGCACTTGCGGACCGAGCCCCTTGTTGCGCCGCGCATCGACATAACGCTGGCAGCGCATGTTGGAGAGCCGCGCCATGATGCCGGCGGCCTGCAATAAACCGAACGCATCGACAGCGACGCTCATGCCGTGGAAATGGCCGCCCGACGTGATCTGGTCGATTTGATACGTGTCAGCGCTGGTGTTGAGATCGATGGGATTGTCGGTGACGCTGTTTGCTTCGCATGCCAACGTCGTTTCCGCGCGTTCTATCAGCTCCTCGCAAGGTCCCAATATCTGCGAAGCGCAGCGCAAATTGTACGGGTCCTGAAACTCGCCATCGAAGGCGACGCGATCATCTGCGCTGGCGTTGCGAAACATATAGCCGTCGAGCATGTCCCACACCCAGGCCGCCACGGTGGTTTGTCCAGGATGCGGACGCAGCGCCTGCATATCCGCGCGGAACGGGCGGCCCATGCCGACCATGGCCTGCACGCCGAGCGCGGTCGCGACCGCCGCCGTCGCCATGAGCGCGCGCATGCGCATGGTGGCCAGGATTGCCCACGCTGCGGAGTATTGGCATCCGTTATTGAGAGCGAGCCCTTCCTTCATCTCCAGCACGAGCGGCGTGAACGTCGGCAAGCCGTGCGTGGCGGCGTCCTGAAGATAGCGCGGCGTCGGCACGCTCTCGGCGCCGAAGGCGGCTTTGCCTTTGGCATCGAGCAGAATGGCGCCTTCGCCGATCACCACGGCGGCGACGTGAGAGAGCGGCGCGAGGTCGCCACTGGCCGAGACGCTGCCATTCTGCGGCACCGCCGGGACGATATCCTTGTTCAATAGCTCCAGCAGCGTTTCCACGACCACGGGGCGCACCACGCTTTGGCCCTGCGCCAGCGAGCGCGCGCGCAGCAACATGGTGGCGCGCACCACTTCGCGCGGCGCTAGCGGGCCGACACCTACGCAGTGCGACAGGATCAGGTTGCGCTGCAGGGTCCGCAGCCGCTCCGGGCTGACGTAGTCGCGGAAATTGCTGCCAAAGCCGGTGTTGAGCCCATAGACACGCCGTGACGGCTCCGCCGCCAGCGCTTCCTCCGCCTTGTTTCTGAGCGCCGCCATGTACGCGCCCGCCTCAGTGGCCAACTCGTAGCGCGTCGCGCCCGTGGCGGCGGCGGCGACGTCGTCGAGCGTCAACGCCTTGTTTTTGTTGAGAACGATGCGGCGGGCGGCTGTCGCGGTCACGCGTGACTCCTGATTGGGCGCCCATGTGCCCGCCTGGCTGACGCCGCGCAAGCGCTGGTTAACCAGCCGGACGCTCGCCCGGCGCGATCCTTGCTCCTGGGCTGTTCGCCTCAGGGGCGAAGGAGCAATTCATGATCACCTGTCTCGCAATGGTGCTGAACGTCGCCACGTTGGCCGACATTCCGGCGTTAGCGTCCCAGGTGGAGGCCGAGGCGCGGCGCGTCAACGGGCTCACCGCAGTGAACACAGAGTTCATGAGCGACCTCGATCAGTTCTCCTCGGACGCCGAATTGCTCTCCGCGTCGCTGCGCGCGGCGGGCGTCGCGCAAGATTTGCCTTGCATCTTCCACGGCATTTCACAGGACGCGCACGAACGCATCGACACGTTCCAGCACGCCGCCACGCCCGGCGATCGCGATCGCGCGTTCACCGATCTGCATGCGCTCCTTTCTGACGCCATCCTCATCGCGCCGATGGCGGCGCAGGCCGCGACTGAACTCGCAAGCGGCCACCAACCTGCGGATCCGAGCCTGTCGACGACGCCGGCGGCTACCGAGAACCACTGACCGTCAGCACTACCAGGTCTTCGTTCAACACCTGCGGCAGCACCACCGGCGCTGCGTTGTTCGGCGGATAATAGAGATAGAGCGGCACGCCGGCGCGCCCCCGCGCCGCCAGCGCCGCGGCGATATCAGCGTTCGGGTTGGTCCAGTCCGCTTCAAGATACGTCACGCCGTGATCGCGAAACGCTGCGCGCACTTGCGGTGAACGCAGCACGCCAAGCTCATTCACTTGGCAGGTCACGCACCACGCCGCAGTAAAGTTCACGAAAACTGGTTTGCCTTGGGCACGGAGCTGCGCCACGCGCGCGGGCGACCACGCCTCAACGGTCGACGCAACCGCAGTGCGCGGCGCATTCAGCGCCGGGATCGCAAACACGCCCGCCACGACGATCGCGGCTGCGCCAGCAACAATCCACGCGCGACCCCAGCGCCCCACGACCAGCGCGAACGCGATTGCGGCTGCAAACATCAGCACGCTCACTGTGCCGCCCGCGCCTGTCTGTGCACCCAGCACCGAAACCAACCAAGCCGCGGTGGCGAACATCGGAAACGCGAGCACGATCTTGGCGCGCTCCATCCAAGCGCCCGGCTTCGGCAGCCAGCGCTGCAAGGCCGGCGCGAAAGAGAGCGCCGTAAGCGGTAGCGCAAATCCGAGCGCCAACGCGGCAAAGATCGCCAGCGTTGTGGGGCTCGACTGCACCAGCGCCATGCCAATCGCGCCGGCCATGAAGGGCGCGGTACACGGCGTCGCCGCCACCACGGCGAGGACACCAATAAACAGCGCGCTCAAATCCTTGCCCTGGCGCGTCAGCCCAGCGCCGGCGTTTTGCAGACTGCCGCCAAGCGTGAAAACGCCCAGCAAGTTAAGGCCAATAACGAAGAACAGCAGCGCCAAGCCCGCGCTCATCCACGGCGATTGTAGCTGAAAGCCCCAGCCTGCCGCCTGTCCCGCACTGCGCAGCGCCATAAGCGCCAAAGCGAGGCCGAGAAACGCGCCAACAACGCCGAGGAGGTAGAAAATGCCTTGCCTGCGCGAGCCGGCGCTATCGGCGCTTGTGGCGAACGCCAGCGCTTTGATCGACAACACCGGCAGCACGCAAGGCATGATGTTGAGGATGAGGCCGCCGAGAAAGGCGAAGAGTACGGCGACCCAAATCGACATGTCTGGCGTCGAAGAATTTGATGACGGCTGCGCGCCATCATTCTCGGTGGATTGCGCTGGCGTATCGCTCGTACCGGCGATAACCGGGCCTGGTGTGGCGTGCACTTCGAGAGACACCGGCGCCCAGGCACGCGCACGGTCCCCTGCCAGTTGTTTGAACGTCAGAACGCCATCGAGCGGAGCCTGGCCGAGATCGTGCGAGGCGCCTTCTTTCAGCGAAATGCTGACGCCCTCCGGACCAACGCGAACAGGTTGTGGCGCGGCGTGATCAATGGCGCGGCGTGAATATGGGAAAAAATAGAAGTCACGAGTTTGGGCGGCGATGTTGCCCAGCGCGATGCTCAATGTACTGGGCGCACCCGCGGTGACGTGCGCCTCTGCGGATGAGGTTTGCGGCAGTTGCACGCGTGCAATCCGCGCCGCTCCTGCCGCATCGGCTTGGGCCTGCGCCGCGACCGGCAACGTCAACGACACGGTCGTTTGCTCCGGGATGCAAATATCGGAACATACAAGCCACGACACATCGGCGTTCAGCGTCACGGCGCGCCCGATCGGCAAACGCGGCGGCGCGGTCATGGCGATCGGAAAAATGACCTCGCCCGCGTAGCCGTAGTTCATCAAGAACGCGACGGGCATGCGCTCCGGCGCCGGCCACTGAATGTCCCCGGCGCTAAACCCTGTCGGCAAATGCCAAGCGACCTTAGTGGCGTCACCGCTGTCGCCAGGATTGCGCCAATAGGTGTGCCAGCCCGGCTCGATGGTCTGGACGAGACCGACGGCGAAGTGTTCGCCAGGCGCAATCGCGGCTGCGTCGGAGACCAGCGCCACCTGCACGTGCTGGGGGTGGGCCGTCTGCGCGCGCGCCGAAGCCGGCGCGAAAACGCCAAGCACCAACGCGAAAAGCAATGCCCGCAGCATCAGCCTGCGCATAGCCGCAGACGCGCGCGCCGCCAATGCGACGCACGCGCCAGCGTGCTTTGTGTAACCGGGCTCAGCTCAGCGGCGTAGCGGCCTGGATGCGCGCTGCCCGGCTCAGTATCTTCGGCCACAGGCCGAGGGAGAGCAGATGCGCGTGCATCACCGCGGTGACGCCCTTGTCGCGCAGCTCGATGTACTTGTCCTTCGGCAGCGCGTTCAGTTTCGCTTCCGAGATACGGAGGTACTCACCGATCTTCTGCGGCTCGTCGGGCGTGCCGTCGGGCTTGGCCCGCGGCAGCGCCAACGGCGTCAGCTCGAACAGATTGTTCTCTTCGATCAGCTTCACGAACTCGGTCGTGCGGCGGCCGAGCATGTCGAACTCACGGCAGAACTGAATTGCTTCCTGCGTGTAGCGCGATGGCTGATTGTTGCCTTCCCAGAACGGTAGTTCCGGCGTGTTCGACAGCATCTTGGCCGCGCGATCGATGCACACCAAAACGCGGTCGCCGTCTTGGCCGGCATCCGTGGCGGTTTGCGGCGCACCGCCGTTTTGCGGCGCAAGAATTGGCAGGAACGGATAGCGGCGCGCGAACGCCGGCAGATACACTTCCGGGTCAAGCGAGCCATCGGCGCCCAAAAACACGTTCATGCCCGGACGCAGGCCCATTACCGCGAGCGGCGTCTTGGTCTGCGTGTCGAAAATGATCGGATAGCAAACAGCTGCGAGACCAAACTCGTCGACCGTCAACGGCACCAAATGCGTGTCCGCCAGGAACGAGAACGGATTCGTGACCTGGCTGACGCCGAGGTTGCGATGCTTCTCGTAATTGAGCGGCTCAAGCTGGCGATAAAAGAGAATTTTGCCAAGCGTCTGCTGGCCGCCACTGGCGGTCGTCATGGGGATCTCCGCGTGTTCCACACCATCCGGAGGCGTGTCCAACCACGAAAGCGGCTTTTCCGCAACACCGGAGCGCAAAGCCACTGCTCGGACGCCGCTTTTCCCGTAAGCGGCGCATGCTATGTGGGGCAGCCGCGTCTGAGCGGCCTTGCCTGCGTGAGGTGTTATGCGGTTTTTCGGATGGGCGTCGGCCTTGACGGTAGCATTGGCCCTCGCCGCGTGCGGTCCCAACCGGCCGCAACCTCTGAGCGCGTTCGACGGCCGCGTCGCCGATTGGACCCAGGAAATTCTCTCCGATAGCCCCGAACTCGCCACCCAGGCAGGCGCGACCCCTGAGCAAGCCGGCGGCGCCTACCAGTCCCGTCTCGATGACCGCTCCGCCAACGCGGTCGACTCCCGCCGTAGCGCGGCGCTGCGCCGCGAGGCTGAAATCCGCGCCATCAACACGCGTGATCTCACCCCGGCCCAACTCCTGACCTATGATGTGCTGCGCGAGCAGTTTGAAGAAGCCGCCGACGGCGCCGCGTTCGACTATGGCGCCTTCTCGCCGCTGAACGGCATCGAGCCGTACGTGCTCAACCAGATGGATAGCGCCTTCATCACGCTGCCGTCGTTCTTTGATGAGCGCGTCGACATTCACAGCATCGCCGATGCGCAAAATTATCTCACGCGCCTGAAGCAGGTAGGTGTGGCGATCGACCAGGAAACCGAGCGCGCCCGTGTCGACGCACAGCGCGGCGTGCGCCCACCGCTCTTCATCATGGACGAAACCATCGCCGCACTTGACGGCATGCGCTCGCAACAGCTTGACGCCCAACCCTACATCATTTCGCTTAAGCGCAAACTCGACGCCTTTGTCGCCGCCAACGCCAGCGCGCCTAACCATGATGCGCTGGCCCAACAGGCGCAGAACATTCTGGCGCAAGGCGAAGCCATCGTGCGCGACAACATCCTGCCGGCGGAAGACCGCACCGTGCTGTTCCTGCGCGCCGACCGCGGCAACGCCACCGATGAAGCCGGCGTTTCGCGGCTGCCGCGCGGCGACGATTTTTACGCTGCGGCGTTGAAGATCAATACGACCACTGATCTGACGCCGGATCAGATTCACCGCATCGGTCTCGACCGCGTGCGCGACCTCTCCAATCAGCTCGATATCGCGCTTCGGCGCGTGGGGCTGACGGATGGTGCGGTAGGCGCACGGCTCTCGCAACTCACCGCCGATAAACGCTACCAGTATGACGATAGCGACGCCGGCCGTGCACAGCTGATGGCGGACGTCCAAGGCCGCATAAACGCGGTGATGCAGCGCGCGCCGCAATGGTTCGGCCATTTGCCGCGCGCACGCCTGGAAGTGCGCCGCGTGCCGCCGTTCGCCGAGGCGGGCCAGCCGGGCGCGTACTATTCCCCGCCTTCGCTAAACGGGTCATCGCCTGGCGTCTATTACGTCAATCTTCGCGATCTCTCCGAGATGACCAAGATCGATCTGCCGACGCAGGATTTTCACGAAGCCGTGCCGGGTCACCATTTCCAGATCGCCATTGCGCAAGAATTGCCGAACGTGCCGCTGATCCGGCGCTTGCTCAGCTTCAATGCCTACGCCGAGGGTTGGGCTCTCTACGCAGAACAGTTGGCTGACGAACAAGGCTTCTACGAAAACGACCCTGTCGGCCGCATCGGCTATCTGCGTTGGCAGCTATGGCGCGCCGCGCGCCTTGTGGTCGATACCGGCCTGCACGCGCAGCATTGGACGCGCCAACAAGCCATCGACTATCTGACAACCACCACCGGCGATCAGCCCGGCACCATCGCCACCGAGGTCGACCGCTACATCGTTTGGCCCGGACAAGCATGCTCATACGAACTCGGCCGCCGCGAAATCGAGCGTCTGCGCGAGCGCGCACGCAATACGTTGGGGCAAGACTTTGACCTGCGCCACTATCATGACGTGGTGCTCGGCTCGGGGGCTGTCCCGCTCGGCGTGCTCGACTCGCTGGTCGAAGCGTGGATGCCGCAGCAGCACAACGCCGGACAGACCCGCAGCCAGCAGTAAACATGCGCGGCTCGCTCGATCTGGCGCCGGGCGATAACAAGCAAGAAGGCTGGTGGCTCGGCGACTTTCGCTACCAGGACGGCTACATCATCGTGAAATCCACCGGCGTGTGGATGAAAAACGATTTCCAGCTCTGGGGCGATATTCGCCGCTGGCTCACGTACTACGCATTTGTGCGGCTGCGCGGCTTATGGACGAGTCTGACGCGTCCGGGCCCAAAGATCTATTTCACGCCGTATCAGCCGCGGCCTTGGTACATCATCTGGTCCGCCGCCGTTTGGGCGGGCGTGCGCTTCGTGCCATCACCGGCGCATGCTGACGCTGCATTCTATTTCGAAGATCAAACCGTCGCGGCGCCGCCGGCGCCGCTCCTTGCGCGCGCGTTCAATTTCGGCGTCGGCGACGTGTCGAAGAGCAAGGTCGCCGCGATTATGGAGCAAGCATTCGGATATCCGCTCGCTGTCGACCCTGCCACGCACACGGGAGACGCGGTAGAAAAAGGCGAAGGCAACGGGCTGCACGACGGCAAGTTGGTGCGGTGCCCGCTCTCACCTTTGGACGGCAAAGCCTATCAGCGCGTCATCAAGACGGAAGGCGATGATGGCTGGGCTTACGACTTGCGTACGGCCTGCGTCGGCGGCAGACCGGTTGTGGTTTTTCTGAAGAAGAAGCCGGCAGCGGCGCGGTTTTCGATTCAGAATACGTCCGTGATTGTGAAACTCCCGGCGGAAGTCTTCTCGCCCACCGAGATTGCGCAGCTGGAAAACTTCTGCGCGGCAATGAAGCTCGATTGGGGCGGGCTCGATGTGCTGCGCGAACACGCGAGCGGGCGGCTCTATGTCGTCGACGTCAACAAGACCGACACCGGGCCTGCCGTCGTGCTCAGCTGGCGCGACCGGGCCAGGGCCACGCAGTTGCTCGCCGATGCGCTGGTTAAAATGGTGCGCGCCTAGAGTTTCGTGCACGAACTGACGTTCGCCGCCACTGGTGTCGCCGCGCCCGCCTGGCGACTACGCCAACGACAGCGATGCGTTCGACACCGACATAACCATCTCGCTCCAATTCCTCCCCGAACACATCCGGATCGATCTCGTGATAACCGATCTCGAACCCCGCGAGCGCCTCGCGCAGCGGCTCCTCCAGGACGTGCGCGCCACCAACAACGGCGCTGCCGGTGTAAAGCAAAATCCGCCCGCCGCGCGGCAAACGCGCCGCAGCGTCGCGCGCCCAGGACAACGCGACCTCTGCGCCAAAAAGGCCACCGCCGTCGCGATAGGTCCGATGTGCCGCATCGGCGATGTAGGGCGGATTGGCGATCACAACATCGATCGGGCCATCAACGCCCTCTAGTCCGCCGCCCAAATGCAACGACGCCCGCGCGTTCGCCGCGTGCAAGTTTAGTCGGGCGTAGCGCAAGGCTAGCGGATTGATGTCGGTGCCGATCACGCTTCCTTGCGTCATCCCCGCGGCGACCATGGCGCCGATCCCGGCTCCCGTGCCGACATCGACGACGCGCCCGCTGCTTGCGGCGAGATAGCGCCGAATAAAATTGGCAAAGCGATAGGAGTCTGGCCCGAAGAACACGGAGTCGGCCTCCAGCGTGGGATACGCGGAGTGAATGAAACACGCATCTCCATAGGTGGAAACGCGGATGCGGCTGACGAACTTCTCCTCGCTTCGCTGAAGGACGCCGCCGCGCTCCAACAGCCCGAAGATGTCTTGATCGATTGCGTCGGCTCGAAACGGTAGGCTCCAGCCCAGCACGTCACGCACATCGCGCGCCTCGGATTTACGCGCCACGACGCGAGCGTGCGTGGCCGGCGTTGGCGTGATGAAACGATAGCGGCCGCGCTTGAGAAACCTCAGCAAGTCAACCAGCGCGCTGTCTTCAGCCTCGCTCACGCCGGCGGCGCGGCGCCGTCGCCGCCCCATAGATGTCTGCGATAGGCGTCAAAGCAATCGGCGCCGCATTGCAGGCGCATCAACGCGCCC
>DASZWS010000119.1:0-2474 GCA_035546515.1 Vitreimonas sp.
CACCAGGTGCAGGCCCGCCCCAGCCTGATCGCCAGCGCACGCCGCGCCAACGTTACAGTGTGCACCGGCGCCGAACTTGAGGTCGGCTGGCTGCCGCAAATCATCCAACAATCCAGCAACGCCCACATCGCACCCGGCACGCCCGGTTCGTTCGAAGCCACCAGCGCTGTGCACATGATGGAGCTGCCGACGAGCGTCGATCGGAGCCAAGGCGACATTCACGCCGGCGGCAATCCGCACATCCAGACCGATCCGCGCAACATGATCCCCGTGTCGCGGGCGATGGCCGCGCGTTTCGCCCAGCTCGATCCCGCCAATGCAGCGGTGTATCAATCGCGCCAAGCCAATTTTGAGCAACGCTGGAACGCGGCCCTCTCCCGCTGGACGCAACGTGCAGCGCCGCTGCGCGGCATTTCCATTGCTGTGCAGCACCACGCTTGGATCTATCTCGAAACATGGCTCGGCATGCGCGAAATCATTCCGCTCGAGCCGCACCCAGGCGTGCCGCCGTCCAGCGGCTATCTCGCGCAAGTGCTGACGCGCCTGCAAACCACGCCGGCACGCTTCGTCATTCGCGCCGCCTACGAGGATAACCGGCCTGCCGACTTCATCTCGCAGCGCGCACACATTCCGGCAGTCGTGCTGCCCTTCACCGTGGGCGGCGATCCGCAGGCGCACGACCTCTTCAGCCTCTACGACGACACCATCACCAAGCTGCTCGCAGGAATTGGCCAATGAACGCAGAGAACCTTGAGCTCAGCATCATCTTCCCCGCCTTCGTGGCGGGGATGTTGGTGCTCGCGACCCACGTGCCGCTCGGACAGCAGGTGCTGAACCGCGGCATTGTCTTCATCGATCTCGCTATCGCGCAGGTGGCGGGGCTCGGCGTGACCGCCGCAAGCGCGCTGGGCTTCGGCACGCCCGACAGCTTGAGCGCAACCGCGCCCGCCAATGCGGACCTCTGGACCACGATCACCGCCGGCCTTGCACAGAACTGGCACGTGCAGGTCGCAGCCGTGATCGCGGCCTTGCTCGGCGCATTGGTGCTCACCTGTACAGAAAAGGTGTGGCCGGAGGTGCAGGAGGCGCTGATCGGCGTGCTGTTCGCCGTCGCTGCATGCGCGGAACTCATCCTGCTCGCCAACAATCCGCATGGCAGCGAGAACCTGAAGGACCTTCTCGTCGGCCAAATTCTGTTCGTGTCGTTACCCAACCTGATCCCGATCGCGGTGCTCTACGCGATCATTTTGGCGGTGTGGTTCGGCGCACGGCAGCGCCTCGGCAAGCTCGGCTTTTACGTGCTCTTCGCGTTGGTGGTGACGCAATCGGTGCAGCTTGTGGGCATCTACCTAGTGTTCGCCACTTTGATCGTGCCCGCACTGGCGTCAAAGCGATTTGCTGAACCGCTGCGGCTGGCGGTCGGCTACGGCGTAGGGTTGCTGGGCTACATCGCCGGCATCGTTGCGTCGATGCTGTTCGACTTACCGACCGGCCCTGTGATCGTGGTGGCGTTGCTGGCGCTGATGATCCTCGCCGCGCTCGTGGCGAGCGTTGTCCCCAAAGCGGCACGCGCGCAGCCGCAAGCAGCGCCCGCGCACGCGTGAGCGTCAGTGCGGCTGATCTGGGAGTTCTTGGTGTGAGAAGAAATCCCAGATCACCTCGCCTGCGTTGATGTCCCTGTTGACGAGGCCAAAGCCGTCCGGATCAAGAACACCGGGCACGCCAGGCCAATTGTGCCCACCGCCGTTGACGATGAAGAACTGAATATCGGCGTGCGGCCCGCAATCGCGCGGAATGAACTGCACAACGGACGTGCCTTCAGACTGACCACGCTGCGCAATCTGGTTCTGTTGCCCTGACATGCTGCAGTGATTGCGGCGAATGAAATACGAAACGGTGTCTGGTGCGCTGAGCGAGACGCGCGTCGGCTCGCTCCCGCCGCCGCCCATGCCGCCGAGCCCACCGCCAGTGCTCGCGCCGCCGCCGCTCATGCCCCCGCTCATGCCGCTCGCGCCCGGCATGCTCGGGCCGCTGCTGCTGAAGCTGCCGCCCGACGTCTGCTGGGTCACGCCGGCATAAGGCACGCTGCGATCCGCAGTGCCGTTAATGAACAGCATCGGCGCTGGCGCGCCCTGACAGTGGCTGGTGAGGCTCGAATAAAGCTCAGCGCCTACTGACGCGAACGCGGCGAAATACTCAGACGCCGAACACGCCATGCGAATGGTCATGAAGCCGCCGTTGGAAAAACCGCCGAGATACATACGGCGGCGATCGATGTTGAAATCGACGCTCAAATCCTCGGTGAGCCGCTTCAAGAAGGCGACATCGTCCTGCGGCGACACCCCGCGCTGACGCATGATGTCGTGGATCGCGTTCCATTCATTGTCGAGTCCTTGCGGGTACACGACGATGAAGCCGTGCCGCTTGGCGACCTCGTTCATCTCACTTATCAGCGCCATGCCTGCGGCGTCGCC
>DASZWS010000120.1:0-3088 GCA_035546515.1 Vitreimonas sp.
CGAGCTTGATCGCGAACACGGCCGCGCCGAGACCCATCATGCGCGTGCCGACAATGCGTGCGCGACCAATGTCGCGCATCCCCATTGGGAAACCTTCAGCCATGCTGCCGCTCCAATGATTGCAAAGCACGACCACTGGCGCAGTGAAGGTGAATGGCCCGCGCGGATCCACGCTTTCCACCCACGGCGCGCTTAAGCCCCGCCCGGCGCGACGGCGCATGTGCGCGTACGGCATGGGTTGCGTGATGAAACGCCCCATCATCGGGCGGGCAACAGCCGTGTCGCCGCCGCCATTGTCGCGCGCATCGATGATCAGACCGCGCGCCGCACGCATCGGCTCAAGAGCTAAGTCAAACGCGGCGACGGCGTCGAGATTCGCAAAGCTGCGGATGCGGATATAGCCGAAGCCGCCCTCCAACATCCGTGCGCTGACATCCGGCTCCGGCGCATTTTGCTTGAGCGGCAGCGCGACCGCGCGCGCCGTCCCGTTTGCGCCACGCACCACCATCGCGCGAGGCATCGCTGTGTGTCCGGCGATCGCTGCATTGATGGAATAGCCATCCGCTATTGGACATGGATGCCGCAAACATTTCGGCATGACCTGCCCGACCGCGACATCGATCGGCAATTCATCCACCGAAACGATGACGTCGCCGATCTGAATGCCAGCGTCCGCCGCTGCGGAGTTATCCTTGATGGCGCAGACAACGATCTCTGCGCTGTGACGTTCGGCGTATAGATCATAGAGCGGGAAACGCTGCGCACCGTCGGGCGGATCGGCGAGATGGGTGTGCGCATCGTAGAGTTCCGTCAGCACCCGGCGCACGATCTCCGTGAAATCCTCGCGCGATTGCGCCGCAAGCGCCATCGGCCGGTACATGGTGCGCACGCGGCCCCAATCGGTGAGCTTGTCGCCAAAGAAGCAGTAGCGCGCGTCGAGCGTGCCCCAGAGCTCATCGAAATCCTGCGCAAAGGTAATGTCGTGCGCAGGCTCCTGCGCCAATGCGCGGCTCGCGAACGCGCTCACGCCCGCCGCGCAAAGTGCCCGCCGACTGAGCCTCACATGAAACCCATGTCGCGATCGAAGCTTTGAAAGCGCCGCCCGCCATCGACGTACACGGTTTGCCCGGTCACGGCTTCATTCTCGATCAGGAAACGCACCGCGCCGGCGATGTCGTCCGGAGTCGGCCCGCGCTTGAGCGGCGTCTCGTCGTGCAGACGCCGATAGTCTTCCTCGCTTTGCCCGGGCGCAGCCAACACATAGCCTGGCGCGACCGCGTTCACACGCACCCGCGGCGCCAGGGCTCGCGCCAGCAAGTCGGTCGCGCCCGCGAGGGCATATTTGGACAGCGTGTACGAGAAGTGATCCGGGTACGGGCTGGCGAGTTTGAAATCGAGAAAATTCACCACCGCACCCCGCTTCTCTTCCGGCAACGCTTCCGCGAACTCGCGCGCGAGCAGCGCCGGCGTCAGCGTATTGGTGGCGATATGACGTTGCAGCAGTGTTTCAGTGAGCGTGTCGATCGTGTCATGCTCGAAAATCGCCGCGCAATTGACGAGCGCGTCCAGGGAGGCCCCAGCGGCGTGGGTGGCCTCGCCAATCAACGCACCGCGCTCGGCGGCGTCATCGAGATTGGCTTTCACAACGACGGCGCCACCGCTGTGGGCGCGCGCCAGTGTTGCGACGTGATCCGCCTCCGGCGCCGAATTGCGATGATGCACCACGACGCCCCACTGCGCTTTCGCCATCGCAAGCGCGACTGCACGCCCGAGCCGCTTGCTGGCGCCGGTGACCAACACCCACTTCATGGCCGCTCCCGCCGGATCGTCACCGCCACCATGCCATCGCCCGACAGCACGGAGGGTTTCTTCACCGTCACTTCTACCCACCGCGCGCGATCGCTGAGCGACAAACAATGCCCGGCGACCCGATCGGCAAGCGTTTCGATGAGATGCGCCGGCGCGCCGAGATCGTCGCGAATGAAATGGATGATGCGATCGTAGTCGAGCGTCGCGCCGATCCGATCATTGCGGGTGTAATCGGGCGGGTCGTCCAGGGCCATGGTCACCGACACGCGCACTTCTTGCGGCGTCGCGCGCTCCGGCTCGGGAACGCCGACGCGCACCAAGGCTTTGGCGTCGTCGATGCGGATGATGTGCTGGGCGCCCATGCGTTGAACCTAACGGCTATGCGAACGCGATCAAGATCGCACCGGCTGCAACAATGATAGCGCCAAGCCAACGACGCGGCCCCAGATCCTCCCGCAGCACGAAGAAGGCGATCAACGCGCCCCAAACGACCGATGTTTCGCGCAGCGCCGTCACTTGTGCGATCGGCGCGAAGGTCTGCGCCCACAGCACCAGGCCGTACCCCGCAAAACTCAAGATGCCGATGCCGATGCCGCGCCACGGCGCCACGCGCGACCCCGCGATCAGCTGCTTCGCGCCCCGACGCCAGAAGCAGAACGCCACCATCGGCACGCCCATCAGGCCACTGGTCCAGCCAACATAGAGCAACGGGTTGCCGGACAACCGCGCCCCAAGCGCATCCGTTAGTGAATACGCGGCAATGCTGACACCCAGCACAATCGCCCACACGCTAGCGCTGACCGGCGCGTTCGGACTAATGCCCACGCACAGCACGCCGATCGACACCAGCACCATGCCGACCGCCTTCAACAGCGGCGGCGTTTCGTGCGCTGTCAGCATCGCCCCAATAGCCACCAGCAGCGGCGCGGTGCCGCGCGAGAGCGTGTAGATGTGGCTGAGATCGCCAAGATCGTAGGCGCGAAACAGCAGCGTCCAGTAGATGAGGTGAATGACGACCGATGTGGCGAGATAGGGCCATGACGCCGCGGCCGGCACCCCCATCGTTACAAACAGCGCTACAGCCGTGATCATGCCGCCAATGGCGATGAGGAAGGCATCGACGATGCGATCACCGCGACCGCCCTTCAACGCCGCATTCCAACTCGCGTGAATGATGGCGGAGGTCATGGCGGCGGCGATGGCGAGCGGCGGCACGCCCCGTGTGTGCGCGCGCCGCTCCCCGCACGCAAGCATGACGCTACGGACGACGTTCCCTCCC
>DASZWS010000121.1:0-39845 GCA_035546515.1 Vitreimonas sp.
GGGGGCCGCGGCGCCCGCAAACGTGAGCGCCGCGGCCAATGCGGCGGCGCCCTGCGCTGCGAGACTCGACCGGGATGAATGGCTCATCGAACGGCCACTAAGCGGGCCGACCTGGGCGCTTTTTAGACTTCTGTTGCAAACTGAGGCGGCAGTGTTGCGGCAAAGCCGCACTCTTTTGCCCTAGATGTCCCACTTCGCCGGGCGGCCGCGATCGAATTTCGAGACCGTCAAGGCCTGCACCATCCGTGGTTTGGACGCGATTACCGCCGCGGTGCGGTGCGCATGCGCACGCCGGACGTTGTGGCGGTGCGCCGGCGCGATTGCCGGGGCGGCATGGACCTCAGCCGCTTCCGCTGAGTCAGTGAGCGGCGGTAGTGGATGAGCGCGCACCGCGTTCGGCGGCAGCGGCGGGATTTGGACCACCACCGACTCGGGATGCGACGGCGAGGCGATCGACAAGTCGCCTGCCACGCCAGCGGCAAACGAAAGGGCGCTCAGCCCCAGGGCGGCTAAGAGAACTCGCATCAAGGAACACGGTTAACCGAGTCGGTGATGGGCGTCACGTCGCTAAAGCGAAATGACGCCCGTTTTCCACCTAGTGCAGCGCAGCACGATCCAAGTTGAGTTGGGTCACCGGGATGCGCTCGGCGTTCGGACGCAGGCGGCGCAGGCCGGCGTAGAACTGGCTGGCGTCGCCGGCGATGACGACGTCGGCGTGGGCTGGATCGTAGTACTTGGCCGCCGCGTCGCGCGCCTGCTCTGGCGTCACCGCGTTGATGTCGCCAACGTAGGTGCGCAGCGCTTCCGGCGGCAGGCCATAGAGCGCCAACGTCGAAATCTGGCCGGCGAGCCCCGACGTGGTCTCCACGGTGCGGCCGAAGCCGCCAATGATCGACGCCTTGCGCGCATTGAGCTCGTCGGCCGGCGTCAGTTCATGGCCGATGCGGGCGATCTCCGCCGACATCAGCTGATAAACTTGCACCGCCGCGTTGTTGCGCGTTTGCGCCGAGGCGACGATCGGGCCAGGCGCCATGCGCGCGGAGAGGCTCGATCCGGCGCCGTACGAGAGGCCGCGCTTGATGCGGATCTCTTCGTTGAGGCGCGCGGAATAGCCGCCGCCGAGCACCGCGTTGGCGACGACCAACGGGAAATAATCGGCGTCACGGCGGGTGATGCCGCGCAGGCCCATGGCGACGGCGGCTTGGCCGGTGCCCGGCAAGTCAACGACGATGGTGCGCGTGTTGGCGGCATGCGCGGTTGCATCAGGCTCGGCCGGCGGCGCGGCCGCAGGCTTGGCCCAATCGCCGAAATAGCGCTGCGCGAGTGCAAAACCCTGTTCCGCGGAGACGTCGCCGGTGATGACGAGCACCGCCGTGTCAGGACGCCAATAGGTGTTGTGGAAGTTCACAACATCGTCGTGGCTGATAGCTTGCAAGCTGTGCGGCGAGTTGGTTTGGCCATACGGCGCATCGCCGTAAAGCGCGCGCGCCATCGCCAAGCTGGCGAGCGGACCCGGCTGGCTAAGCGAAACTTGCAGGCCATCGAGCGATTGCTGGCGAACGCGTTCCAGCTCTTCGTTGGCAAAGGTGGGATTGCGCACGACATCGGCCATCACCGTGAAAGCTGTGTCGGCGCGATCAGACCGTGTTTGCAGCGAGACATCGGAAGAATCCGCGCCGCTGCCTTGATTGAGGCTGGCGCCAATGGACTCGATCTGTTGGGCGACATCGGTGGCGCTACGCGTTGCCGTTCCTTGCGAGACGAGATCGGCGGTCATCTCGGCGAGCCCCGCGTGCCCCTGCGGATCAGCGCTGTCGCCGAAGGCAAAGCGCAAGTCGGCAGAGATCAGCGGCAACGCGCGGTTCGGCGCGACGATGACGCGAAGGCCGTTGTCGAGCGTGCGCGTTGTCGCGTCGGGGATGCGGGCGCTGACCGGAGCGGAGGCTGCGGGTGGCGCTTGGCGCTGGCCTTCCGGCGCCAACGCATAAGTCGGCACTTCCGATTGCGGGATGGTCAGTGCGCTCGCCTGGATGTTCGGCGAGATGCCGAGCGTGGGCGTCGCGGCGCCAGCCGGCTTCTTGCTTTCGTCCTGATAGCGAATGACGACGCGGTGGCTGTCGTCAAAGATTTGGCGCGCGACACGTTGCACGTCAGCGGCGGTCGTCGCTTGGACGGCGGCGAGGTATTGGTCGGCGTGGGCGGCGTCGCCGTAACGGATGACGGCCTCAGCGATTTCACTGGCGCGGCCATAGGCGGTTTCGCGGTTCTCGATGGCGGCGGTAAGAATTTCGTTCTTCGCCTCATCGAGCTCGGCTTGGGTTACGCCTTGATCGCGTACCTTGGCGATTTCGGCTTGTAGCGCGGCCAACCCTTGGTCGACGGTCTTGCCTTCCGAAAGGATCGCCGCGAGCGTGTAAGCGCCGGGGTCCTGTGTGGCTTCAAAGTTGGTGAAGACGGAGGTGGCGACCTGCTGGTCGTACACCAGTGCATGATAAAGCCGTGACGACTGGCCGGTGGCCATGATGTCGTCGAGCACGGCGAGCGCAGCGAGATCCGGGCTCGTGGACTTCGGCTGCGGGTAGGAAATGGTGACGGCCGGCAGCGGCACGTTCGGCGCATACACGGAATAATCAGCCGGTTGCGCGCGCGCAGGCTCAACCGCGGTCACGCGTGGAATGTCGCGCGCTGGCTTGGCGATCGGGCCGAAATACTGATCGACCCATTGGTTGAACTGAGCTTCGTCAAAATTGCCGGCGACGACGAGGACGGCGTTGTCTGGCCGATAATATGTGGCGTGGAAGCGGCGCACATCGTCGACGGTGGCGGAGTCGAGATCTTCGATCGAACCGATGCCCGGGCGCCCGTAAGGGTGCACCGAATAGTTCGCCATTGGCAGGTCAAGATAGAACAAGCGGCCGTAAGGCGACGCGAGAACGCGTTGGCGCAACTCTTCCTCGACGACGTGGCGTTCGGAATCGAACGTAGATTCATCGATGACCAGCGAGCCCATGCGCTCGGCTTCGGCCCACAGGATCGGCTGCAGGTAATTGGCGGGCACGACTTCGTAGTAGTTGGTGAAATCGTCGTAGGTGGAGGCGTTGTTGAAGCCGCCGACATCCTCGGTCAGACGATCAAAGCTTTCGGCCGGGAGATCGCGCGTCGCCTTGAACATGATGTGTTCGAAGAGGTGCGCAAAACCGGAGCGGCCGAGCGGATCGTTCTTGGAACCAACATTGTACCAGACTTGCACCGAGACGTTGGCGGTGTTCGGGTCCGGCAGCGCATAAACGCGCAGGCCATTCGGCAAAGTGCGCATGTGATATTGGAGGGGCGCCACGTGCAGGCCGGCATTGGCGTCAGCGGGCGGTGGCGTTGATGTGTCTTGTGTGGACGGCGTTGAACAAGCAGCCAGCGCAAGCGCTGCCGCCACGAACATCAGTACGCGTTTCATGGGCACCCCATCATGATTTGCCCCGGTTCTAGAGGGGCGCTCCTTGTGGGGCCAGAAAATTGCGACGGGAACCTGCGCGTGGCGGACGAATAGCCGCCGAAGCTATACCCTAGCCCGCCTTTGCAATTTGCGGATCGTAGCTGAGGATGGGCGCCAGCCAGCGTTCGGCCGTGGCGAGGTCCCAGCCTTTGCGGCGCGCATAGTCCTCCACTTGATCGCGGTCGATGCGGCCGACACCGAAATATTCCGCTTGCGGGTGCGCGAAGTAGAGACCGCTCACCGACGATGGCGGCGTCATCGCCAGGCTTTCGGTGAGATCCATGCCGGTGCGCGCGCGGGCTTCCAAGAGATCGAAGATGGTGCGCTTCTCGGTATGATCGGGTTGGGCCGGATAGCCGGGCGCCGGGCGAATGCCTTTGTATTTTTCGGCGATGAAATCGTCGTACGAAAGCGCCTCGGTCTTGGCATAGCCCCACAGTTCGCGGCGCACCTTGGCGTGCATGGCTTCAGCGAAGGCTTCGGCTAAGCGATCGCACAGCGCTTGCGCGAGGATGGCCGAGTAATCGTCGTTGGCGCGCCTGAAGCGGATAGCGACGTCTTCTTCGCCGATGCCAGCGGTTACTGCGAAGGCGCCAACGTAGTCGCGTGTGCCCGAGGGCGCGATGAAATCGGAAAGCGCGAAGTTTGCGCCCTTGCCTTCCCCCTTGTCCATTTGCTGGCGCAGCGTGTGCAGGCGTGCGTGCTCGTATTTGCGGTTCTCGTCCTTCCAGAGGACGATGTCGTCGCCATCACTGTTCGCAGTCCAGAAACCGACGACGCCGGAGGCTTTCACCCAATTTTCGGCGACGAGTTGCTTCAGCATGGCTTGCGCATCGGTGAACAGACTACGCGCGGCTTCGCCGACGATTTCGTCCTGCAAGATTGCCGGATAGCGGCCGACGAGATCCCATGATGCGAAGAACGGCGTCCAATCGATATACGGGACCAGTTCGGCGAGCGGATAGGTTTCGAAAGATTTGAGGCCGAGGAAACTTGGCTTCACCGGCTTGTACTCAAGCTTCGGCGCACGTTCGCGGGCTTTGGCGATCGGCAAGCGCGGGCGCTTGTCTTGGCTGGCGAGATATTGTTCGCGGGCGACGAGTTGATCGGCTTTGGTTTCGGCCACGAGTTTATCGCGATCCGTGCCCAACAGCTTCTGCACGACGGGCACGGCTTTTGATGCGTCGTTGACGTAAATTGTGGGGCCGGCATATGCGGGTGCGATTTTTACGGCGGTGTGCGTGCGCGAGGTCGTAGCGCCGCCGATGAGCAGCGGCAGCTTCAGGCCGGTGCGCTGCATTTCGCTGGCGACGAACACCATTTCGTCGAGCGACGGCGTGATCAGACCGGAAAGACCAATGGCGTCGGCGCCGATTTCTTTGGCGCGCGCCAGAATCTTGTCGCATGGCACCATGACGCCGAGGTCGTCGACCTCGTAGCCATTACATTGCAGGACGACGCCGACGATGTTCTTGCCAATGTCGTGCACGTCGCCCTTCACCGTCGCCATGACGATCTTGCCGTTGGATTTGCCGGCCATGCCAGTGCGCTGCTTCTCCTCCTCCATGAACGGAATGAGGTGCGCCACAGCTTGCTTCATCACTCGCGCGGACTTCACAACTTGGGGCAGGAACATTTTGCCAGCCCCGAAGAGATCGCCAACGACGCCCATGCCGTCCATCAGCGGACCTTCGATCACATGCAGCGGACGTTCGGCGCGCAAACGCGCTTCTTCGGTATCTTCGACGATGAATTCGTTGATGCCGTGGACGAGCGCGTGGCTGAGACGTTCGTTGACGGGCTTCTGGCGCCAGGAAAGATCGCGCTCTTCGCCCTTCTTCTTAGTGCCTTTTACGGATTCGGCGAATTCAAGCAGACGTTCAGTTGCGTCGTTACGGCGGTTGAGCAGCACGTCCTCGACGCGATCGCGCAATTCCGGCTCCACGTCATCATAGAGCGTCAGCGATCCGGCGTTGACGATGCCCATGTCCATGCCGGCGCGGATGGCGTGATAGAGGAACACCGCGTGCATGGCTTCGCGCACGGGTTCGTTGCCGCGGAACGAGAACGAGACGTTGGAGACGCCACCGGAGACGTGGGCGTGCGGCAGGCTTTCGCGGATGCGGCGCGTGGCGTTGATGAAGGCGACGGCGTAGTCGGCGTGCTCTTCGATGCCGGTGGCGACAGCGAAGATGTTGGGATCGAAGATGATGTCCTGCGGCGGGAAATGCGCCTTCTCGGTCAGCAGATGATAGGCCTTGGTGCAGATTTCGACTTTGCGCTCTTCCGTATCGGCCTGCCCCTTCTCGTCGAACGCCATCACCACGACGGCGGCGCCGTAGCGGCGCACGCGCTTGGCGGCTTCGAGGAATTTCTCCTCGCCTTCCTTCATCGAGATGGAATTGACGATGGATTTGCCCTGCGCGCACTTCAGGCCCGCCTCGATCACTTCCCACTTAGATGAGTCGATCATCAGCGGGATTTTGGCGATGTCAGGCTCTGAGGCGATGAGGTTCAGAAAGCGCGTCATCGCTTTCGGGCCGTCGATCATGGCGGCGTCGACATTAACATCGAGCACGTTGGCGCCGGACTCGACTTGCTGGCGCGCGACGACGAGCGCGCCTTGATAGTCGTCGGCCTCGATCAGCTTACGGAATTTCGCCGAACCGGTGACGTTGGTGCGCTCACCGACAATGACGAAGTTCGCGAAGGGGTTTGCGGTGGTCATGCCGCCGCCGTGAACGGTTCGAGGCCAGCGAGACGCAGGCGCGCTTCGTGTTGTGGTATGGCGCGTGGCTTCACACCTTCAACCGCGTGCGCGAGGTGGCTGATGTGCTCCGGGGTGGTGCCGCAGCAGCCGCCGAGGATGTTGACCAAGCCTGCTTTCGCCCACTCGGCGTAGTGCGCTTCCATCGAATGCGGCGTTTCATCGTAGGCGCCCATGGCATTCGGCAGGCCCGCATTCGGATAGGCGCTCACCGCGCACTCGGCGACGCGCGAAAGATCGGCGAGGAAGGCGCGCATGTCGGCGGGGCCGAGCGCGCAATTGAGGCCAATGGCCCACGGCTTGGCGTGCGCCAACGAATTCCAGAACGCCTCGACGGTTTGACCTGAGAGTGTGCGGCCGGACTTGTCGGTGATGGTGCCGCTAATCCAGAGCGGCAGCTCGACGCCGGTTTGGTCGAACGCTTCCCACGCGCCCCAGAGCGCGGCTTTGGCGTTCAACGTGTCGGTGATGGTTTCGATCAGCAGCAGATCGCTGCCGCCTTCGATCAGGCCACGTGTTTGCTCCTCATAAGCCTTGGCCATTTCATCGAAGGTGCAATCGCGACGGCCAGGATCGCCGACTTCAGGCGACATGGATAGCAATTTCGTCGTCGGACCCAGCGCGCCAGCGACGGCGCGCGGTTTGCCATCCTTGGCTTCGTATTTGTCACAAATCTCGCGGGCGATGCGCGCGCCTTCGACGTTGAGTTCGTAGGCCACCTCTTCCAGCGCGTATTCGGCCTGGGAGATGATGGTGGCGCTGAAAGTGTTGGTTTCGATGATATCGACGCCGGCGTCGAGATAGCCGGCGTGCACTTTGGCGACGATGTCCGGGCGCGTCAGCACCAGGAGATCGTTGTTGCCCTTGAGTGCGCGCGGATGCTCGACGAAGCGCTCGCCGTGGAAATCGTTGTTGGTGAGGCCGAAGCCCTGGAGGTAGGCGCCCATCGATCCGTCGAGGATCAGGATGCGCTTGGCCATTTCGGCGTTCAGCGCGGCGATGCGTTGGTCGCGGTTCATGCCGCTTTCTCCTTGTTCACGCGCACGCCGACGATGCGGCAGATCGCCAATGTAAGGTCGGCGCGGTTCAGTGTGTAGAAGTGGAAATCTTCGACGCCCTCGGCGGCAAGGCGCGCACATAGCTCCGCGGTGGTCGCGGCGGCGACGAGACGGCGCGTTTCGGGATCATCATCGAGGCCTTCAAACAGCGTCGCCATCCAGTGCGGCACCGTGGCCTGACAGCCTTCGGCCATCTTTTTCAGACCTTTGAAGTTCGTCACCGGCATGATGCCGGGCACGATCGGCGCGCTGACGCCGGCTTTCTCCACCCGATCGCGGAAGCGCAGGAAGGTGTCCGCCTCAAGAAAGAATTGCGAAATGCCGCGCGTGGCGCCTGCATCGAGCTTGCGTTTGAAGTTATCGATCTCGTGATTCCAATTCGGGCTGTTGGGATGGCGTTCGGGATGCACGGCGACCGAAATTTCGAAGTCGTGCAGCGCGCGCGCGCCTTCGACAAGATCGAGCGCGTTCGCGAAACCGTTGGGATGCGGTTCGAACGCCGCGCCGGCGCCGCCTGGTGCGTCGCCGCGCAACGCTACGATGTGGCGCACGCCCGCGCCCCAATACGCATCCATGACTTGGTTGAGTTCGTCGCGATCGGCGGCGACGCAGGTCAGATGCGCCGCGGGCTTCAAGTTCGTCTCTTTAACGATGCGCGCGACGGTGCGGTGCGTGCGGTGCCGTGTTGACCCGCCGGCGCCGTACGTGACCGAGACAAAGCTCGGGTCGAGCGGCGCGAGCTTGGCGATGCTCTCCCAGAGCGTCGCTTCCATCGCGTCGGTCTTCGGCGGGAAGAATTCGAACGAGACGCGCGGCTGCCCTAGGCGTTCGGCGGCTTCGGCGATGAGGTTGGCGTGGCTCATGCCTTGTCTCCCGCCCAAATCTTCACCGTGAGCGCGCCTCGTTTTTTCGGCGCCAGTGTTGTTGTCTTGAGCGCGCGGATGCCGGCTGCCTCGGCCCAGTCCGCGATCTCATCGTCAGAAAAACCGAGACGGCGATGCGCATGCTGTTCGCGCAGAAACTCAAGGTCGTGCGGCGCGAAGTCGACAATCAGCAACCGGCCGCCCTTCTTCAGAAGGCGCGACGCTTCGTTCAACGCACGCGCCGGATCTGAAAGGAAGTGCAACACCTGGTGAATAGTGACGAGGTCCGCCGATCCGCGCTCGACCGGCGGCGCATAGGCGTCGCCGAAGCGAACGGTGGCCTTCTTCAAATCATCGAGTGACGCGCGCGCGATCGCGAGCATCTGACGGCTGGTGTCGAAGCCTTCGGCGCGGCGGACGCGATCCGCGAACAGTTGGATCATGCGGCCTTGGCCGACGCCCACGTCGACCATCAAATCAAACGGCCCTTTGCTGGCGGCTTGGAGAATGGCGCTATCGATGTCGGCTTCCGGCAAATGCAAAGCGCGCAGGCGATCCCAATCGGCGGCGTTGCGTTCGAAATATTCCGACGCGGCCGCTTCACGATCACGGCGGATGGCGTCGAGGCGCGCGGCGTCTTGCGCCAAGACTGGGTCGTTAGGATCGAGCATCGCTAGAGCCGCATCGGCCAGGTGGCGCTCGGTCGAGTTGGCGCGCGGCAGCCGGTAGAACACCCAAGCGCCTTCCGGCGCGCGCTCCAGCAGACCCGCCTCGGTGAGTAATTTGAGGTGGCGGCTGACACGCGGCTGGCTTTGCCCCAGCACCTGGGCCAGTTCGCCAACCGCCAATTCCCCTTCAGACAGCAGGGCCAAAGCCCGTAGCCGGGTGGTCTCCCCGGCGGCCCGGAGGGCGCCGACCACCCGCTCGGCCGCCCGGCGCTCCGGGACGATGGGAGTTGGAGATATAAACATATCTTTATATCAAGCAGGAAAGCGCGGCGACGGGAAGCCCTTTTTTCCGCATAGCGTAGAACGCAAGGGGCCGCGGCGAAGCCGGCGAGTGTGGCGCCCGCGCCGCGCACGACCAGAAAGCGCGGATTCGCGTCGCAATTCGACGCGTTCGTTCGTCAATTCAGCGCGGGTTTAACGCCGCTAAAGTTGATTAACCGGGCAGCGTCATTATGTGCCGCTGACCTCTGGGGACGAAGCGGAAATGCGTAGGCTTTTTTTGGCGATGAGTGTGGCGACGGCGTGCTTGTGCGCGCCCGGCCTTGCGCACGCGCAGGATCCGCTGACGTCTCCCGAACAAATCAGCGAAGACGCGTCAATCCCTGATCCGTGGCAGGGCTTCAACCGCAACATGTACGCGGTAAACGACGCAGCCGACCATGCGGTGCTTGAGCCAGTGGCGCGCGGCTACCGTGCAGTGACGCCGCGCTTCGTCCGCACAGGCGTCAACAATTTCCTACACAATCTCGGCTCGCCGGTGACGTTCGTGAACGATTTGCTGCAAGGGCAAGTGAAGCGCGCCGGCGTGACGGCGGCGCGCCTCGGCATCAACTCTACGCTTGGCGTTCTGGGCTTGCTCGATCCGGCGAGCGATTTTGGATTCCAGTCGCATGACGAGGACTTTGGACAAACGCTGGCGGTGTGGGGCCTGGGCTCCGGACCGTATCTGTTCGTGCCGCTGGTTGGGCCGACAACGGTGCGCGACGGCGCCGGCCAAATTGTCGACCTTGCCTTCGATCCGCTGAATTGGGCGCATTTCCATCATGATAATGAAGCGCGCGTAGCGCGCGTCGTGGTTGGCGGCGTCGCCGCCCGCGAACAGCTGCTTGACCCGATCGACAGCATGCGGCGCACGTCGATCGATCCGTACGCTTCGATCCGCGCGACGTATCAGCTGACGCGCGAAAGCGAAATCAGAAACGGCCTCGCAGATGACGAGGAATTGCCCAACTTGGACGATATATCAGAGACGGCGCCGCAGCAGGAGCACGACGCTCCGGCTGTGGGAACGGCGCCGGAGACGCCACAGGGGGCAAATACGCCAAAGGCGCAGCATCAACAAACGTTGAAGGGCGCGAAGCCGCCGCAACGCGCCCCCACCTTAAAACCGACGAAGCCGACCTGAGGAGACGAGTTGTGACCTCCCCCAAACTGACCCGCGCAACCTTCCTGGCCGCGATGCTCGGCGCAGGTGTTGTCGCCGCTGCGCCGGACGCGTTCGCGGCGCGCGACCCATCGGTTGAGCAATATGTACAAACCAACGCGACGTCCGCATTGCAGACGTTAGGCGACCGTTCGCTGAGCGACGCCGAGCGCCAGCAAACCTTCAATGCGCTGGTCAATCAGTTCTCAGACATCGACAGCACCGCGCAGTATGTGCTTGGCACCTACGCACCGCAGGTGTGGCGCGATCCGGCGCTGAAGGCGCAATGGGTCGGCGCGTTCCGCGAATTTTTGATCGCCACGTACGAAGACCAGTTGAATCAGTTCAGCGGCGGTCAAGTCGCGGTGACCGGATCGACGGTTCTGAACTCGCGGGTGATCGTCAACAGCCGGCTGACGCCGCCCGGCTCGCGCCCGTTGCAAGTGCAATGGAAGCTGCAGCGCGACGGCGCCAATTGGCGCGTGTTCGACATCGCGTTGCAGAGCGGTGAAAGCGTGGTGTGGCTGGCGCAGCAGCAACAGCTGGTGTTCCGCGATCAGCTCTCGCGCAACCATGGCAGCATTTCGGCTCTGATCCAACAGCTGAACCAAACCACCGCGCAGTTGCGTGCGCACGCCCGCGCGACGCGCCGCCGCTAACTCAACGCTTCTCGGCGCCGACGGCTTCGCCCACATCGTTGAAGCCTTCGGCGCCGAGAAGCGCGTCGAGTTCGGTGGCGATGCGCACCGCGAGTCCCGGCCCTTCGAACACCAGCGCGGAATAGAGCTGCACCGCCACCGCCCCTGCTTTGATCTTGGCGAGCGCGCTTGCGCCGCTGTGTACTCCACCTACGCCGATGAGCGGCACACGCCCCGCGAGCGCTTGCGCGAACAGGCGCAGCACCGCGGTTGAAATCTGAAACAGCGGCTGACCCGAGAGGCCGCCGTCTTCCGTGCGATCATCGCCCGTGAGATGATCGGGGCGCTGCAGTGTGGTGTTGGAGACGATGAGCGCATCGACGCCGTAGGCAAGCACGATCTCGGAAATATCACGTACAGCGGTTTCATCGAGATCAGGCGCGACTTTCAGAAACAGCGGCCTTTTTCCATGCGTGGATTCAAGCAGCGTCCGCGTTTCGCGCAATCGGCCGAGCAAATCTTCGAGGGCGCCGCGCTCCTGCAAACCGCGCAGGCCCGGCGTGTTCGGCGAAGAAATGTTGGCGGTGACGTACGAGGCGTGCTGCCAGACGCGACCCATGCACCGCACGTAGTCGCCGATGCGATCTTCGCTGTCCTTGTTGGCGCCGATATTGGCGCCGACGACGCCGCGATTGTGCGCTCGCGCGGCGAGGCGATCGGCAAAATAGTCGATGCCTTTGTTGTTGAAACCCAACCGGTTGATCACGCCACGGTCAGGGCCGAGCCGGAAAATCCGCGGACGCGGATTGCCGGCCTGCGGGCGCGGCGTGACCGTGCCGCATTCGACGAAGCCGAAGCCTGCTGCAAGCAACGCGTCCGCGGCCTCGCAATTCTTATCGAAGCCAGCGGCCATGCCGATTGGGTTGGGAAGATCGAGCCCGGCAAATCGCGTGCGCAGGCGCACCCAGCGATCGGCCTTCAGCCGCGGGCCTAAGCCGTATTGGAGACCGGCCAAAGCCGCCCGGTGCGCGGTTTCGGGGTCCACCCAACGGAGTGCATGGGTTGCAAGATCGTGCGGCAGCATCAGCGTACCGCGGCGCTAGCATGCTTCCCTGCTCGCGAAATCGGGAAATTTATCACTCATCGCGATTTTCGCGTGATACGTGCATCGTGCAACCTGGACTTATTTCCTAGGTGTGGGTTGTAAGTCCTGCCCAACGTGCGGTAACCTTGTTGCATGCCGCATTCCCAAATCTGGGGCGCCATCGATGCGCTCGCTGCGCGCAAGGGGCTGACCGCTTCCGGTCTTGCGCGCGCCGCCGGCCTCGATCCCACCACCTTCAACAAGTCCAAACGGCAAGCCCCTGATGGCAAACCGCGCTGGCCTTCAACTGAAAGCGTGGCCCGCGCCATCGCCGCAGCCGAGTCCAGTTGGGACGAATTTGCCGCGCTGCTGGGCGGACGTCCTGGCGGCGCTGGACGCGCCATTCCCATCGTCGGCATGGCCCGCGCCGGCGCAGATGGCTTTTTCGATGAACAGGGCTTTCCGATCGGCGCCGATGAAACCGTGCGCTTTCCCGACCTCGGCGACGAGCGCGTCTATGCGCTCGAAATCGCTGGAGACTCCATGGAGCCGCTGTTTCGTGCGGGAGACGTCGTCATCGTCCAACCCGGCGCGGCGCTGCGGCGCGGCGACCGAGTTGTCGTGCGCACACGCGCCGGCGAAGTGATGGCCAAGATGCTGGGACGCCGCAACGAACAACGGATCGAACTGGTCTCACTCAACGCCGCCTACCCCACGCGCGAACTGGCGACGTCAGATATCGATTGGATCGCCCGCATCGTCTGGGCAAGCCAGTAGGCTGGCGGACTGCTGGCATTCCCGATGCCGAACGTTATGGTGGCCGCGGGAGGACCATCATGCGCGGGCTTTTTTTGGCGGCCGGAATAGCGGCGCTCATGCTTGCGGCATGCAGCAAAGCTGGCGACAGCGGCGCGCATGCTGAAACCCAGACCGCGCCAGTCACGGTCACCGCGGCGGAGGCTGCCTCCCCCGTCGACGCCGCCGACAAGGCAGCCATCCTTGCCGCCAATCACCTCGAAGCCAACCCGCTCGGCCTCGTGCGAAACGAATGCGGCGATATGGTCACGCCGCAATTCATTCCGGCCGACGTCGGCTTGGGCAACACCATCTTGTTCGTGATGGTGGGCGGCCCCGACGGCGGCTACACCTGTTATGGCGACGGGCCGGACTTGCATCTGATGCGCAAAGAAGGCGCGGCGTGGCGCGAGGTGTACGGCAATCGCGGCGGCTCGATGGTGATCCTGCCGACCATGCACGGCGGCGCACACGACTTGGCGTTCGGTGGCCCCGGCATGACGCATGCGCGCTATCAGTGGAACGGGCGCGTCTATGATCAGAACGGCGAAATCCCGGACGAGGGCATCGCCAACGCGACGACGCTACCCAACTAAAGCGGCTTCTCCCACGCGCAGCTTGCGACGATGCAGCGATCGTCTCTGATAGACGTCATTCGCGCTCCGGTTTCCAGGCGGCGAGCAAGCGCGACCCGGCGGCGCGCATCAGATCGCCGCGAACTTCAAATGCCGCGAACGCCGAGGTTGGGAAGCGCCCGCTCAAATCACGCGCCAGTTTCGAACCGTCATGCGCCTGATGCACCAGGATCGACGCGAGTTCGCCGATGCCGGGGTTGTGGCCAACGATCACCACGCTCTCCGCGTCACTCGCCGTGAAGGCGTCCCAGATGCCCTCCGGGGCGGCGTGGTAGAGCGCCTCCTCGAAACGCTGCTCCAACTTGAATGCGCCGAGGCCGCACGCAGCGGTTTCGCGCGTGCGCGCCGCCGTTGAAACGAGCGCCAGGCCGGGTTTCAGTCTCGCCGCCGCCATGGCGGCGCCGGCTTCGGCGGCTTCGCGCCGCCCGCGCCCGGTCAAGGCGCGGGACTTGTCGTCCGGGGCCTCATGCGCACGTACGGCTTTGGCATGGCGTAGCAGGATAAGCGTCCGCATGGGTGAAGTTTGCCGCGTGCGGCGCGGATTCGCCAGCGCGCGGCGTGGAAATGGTTTGCTTGGCGCGCGCCGCACCGCAATAAAACCAGCCGGATTCGCTGATGTCAGAGCAACGCACAGAACTCGCCACCTTGGCCGCCGCCGCCAAGGCTTGGCCATTCGAACAGGCCGCCCTGTTGGTCGAGCGTTTGAAAAAGACGCCGAAGGATGGGCCGGTTATTTTCGAGACGGGCTATGGCCCGTCGGGGCTGCCGCACATCGGCACGTTCGGTGAAGTGGTGCGCACAACCATGGTGTTGCACGCCTTCCGCACACTGACCGACAACAAGATACCGGCCAAGATCATTTGCGTGTCCGACGACATGGACGGCATGCGCAAGATTCCCGACAACGTGCCGAACCACGACCTGCTTGCGCCGTTCATGCAGCGGCCGCTGACGGACGTGCCCGATCCCTTCGGCACACATGACAGTTTCGCGCATCACAACAATGCGCGACTGCGCGCGTTTCTGGATGGGTTTGGCTTTGAATACGAATTCAAGTCCGCCACCGACCTCTACAAGTCAGGCGCGTTCGACAAAGTGCTGCTGCGCGCACTCGAACGCTACGACGACATCATGGCGATCATGCTGCCGACGCTCGGCGACGAGCGGCGTCAAACTTACAGCCCGTTCCTACCGATCTCACCGACAAGCGGCCGGGTGCTCTATGTGCCGATGAAGCGCATTGACGCCAAGGCCGGCACAATCACGTTCGATGATGAGGACGGGACCGAGATCACTCAACTTGTCACCGGCGGGCGCGCCAAGATGCAGTGGAAGCCGGATTTCGGCATGCGCTGGGCAGCGCTTGGCGTCGACTTTGAAATGTTTGGCAAGGATCACCAACCGAACCAAGCGGTGTACGCCAAGATTTGCCGCGTGCTCGGCGCCGAACCGCCGATCAACTACGTGTACGAACTCTTTCTCGACGATCAGGGCGAGAAGATTTCCAAGTCGAAGGGCAACGGCATTTCCGTGGAGCAATGGTTGCGCTACGCGCCGGAAGAAAGCCTTGCGCTCTACATGTATCAGAAGCCGCGCACAGCCAAGCGGCTCTACTTTGATGTGATCCCGAAGGCAGTGGACGAGTACATCTCGTTCCTGGATGCATACCCAAAGCAGAATGCCGCCGAGCAGATCGAAAACCCGGTCTGGCATATCCACAATGGCGCGCCCCCGCCGCCGGAGATGTCGGCTTCGTTCGCGCCGAACAGCAGTGTTGCGCGCGCGTCGATCACTTTTGCGCTGCTGCTGAACTTGGTTGCGGCGGCGAACGCAGAGACGAAAGCGCAGCTCTGGCGCTTCATCGGCAAGTACGCGCCTGGCGCGTCGCCGCAGACGCACCCCCTGCTCGACCGGCTCTGCGGTTATGCCATCGCTTACTACGACGACTTTGTGCGCCCAACGAAAAAGTTTCGCGCGGCGTCGGAGAAAGAGCGTGCGGCGTTCGAGGATTTGGCGCAGCGCTTTGAGGCGATGGCGGCTGATCTCACCGACGCGGAGGCAATACAGGACGAGGTGTATGCAGTCGGCAAGGCGCATGGGTTCGAGCCGCTGCGCGACTGGTTCAAGGCGCTATACGAAGTGCTGTTCGGGCAAGAGCAAGGGCCGCGCTTCGGCTCGTTCGCGGCGATCTTCGGCGTGCATGAGGCCGCTGCGCTCATCCGCAAAGGCTTGGCCGGCGAGCTGATGAGGGCAGCGTAACGCGATGAACCGACGGCAACTGCATTTCACACCGAGTCTCGATATCGAACGGTTGCAGCTGGCTGCCGGCCGGCATTTCGGCGCGACGCCGGTTTTCATCTATTTTGACGCAGTCGATATCTGGGGCAGCGAGAGCCGCGATCCCGATCCGGTTCAGAAAGAGGCTTTCGACGCAGCCGCGGTGCGCATTCTGATCCGCCGCTATCAGCCGAACTCCGGCCCGATCGAAGGCTGGCTGTCCGTCGATCTGGCCACGCACGCTGATTTTGAGGAAAGCGCGCTCGCGCAGGCGCTGGCCGCCGGGACGGGCGTCTGCTTCTATTATCTCGATCCCATCCCCGACCCTGACGATGAACCGGGCGCCGAAGCCGCGCAGATGGAGGTCCAACCTGACGGGACAACCCGCCACGTGTGGCTAAGCGAATTCAGCGACGCCTCCGGCACGCGGACCATCGTTTCAGGCCGCGGCGAAGACGAGGACGACGAAGAATAGCGCCGGCCCAGCGGGCTCAGGCTGCGTTCGGTGTTTTCCGCTGTGGGGGCGGCGCGACGGCGCGAAACAGCGGCGCGCGTTTGCCGTGCCAGCGTTCAAGCACCAAGCCGCAGTGGTGGCATTCGAAAACGCCAACATCCTTGATGGGCAAATGTACTTCCGCGCGCTCGTAACGCGCGCCGCAGGTGCACTGAACGCAAGACGTGTAAGACGTCACGAATTTGATCTCCGCCCGCGGCGGAGTGAGCACCAAGTCCGTTACCAAAGCGTTGTGTAATTAGGCGTTCGCGCCACGCACCGCACGCCAGGCGGAAAGCATGGCTTCGGCGCTACGGTCCACATCTGAATCTGTGGTTGCAGCGCCGATAACCGAAATGCGCATGATCTGATGACCGCGCCAGTGCGCGCCGCCAACGAAACAGACCCCGTCCTGCTGAATACGGTCAATTACTTTTAACGTCAGCGCGTCGGCGCGCGCGTCGTCCATGCCCTTGCCAAAACGCACCGCGACTTGGTTGAGGACGACCTCATTCACAATCTCAACATCAGGCGATGCAGCGAGCTTGTCGGCGAAACGGCGCGCTTGCGCGCAGTGACGGTTCACCATTGCGGCGATGCCATCGCGACCGAGCGATTTGATCATGGCCCAGGTCGCGAACCCGCGCGCCCGGCGCGAAAGCTCTGGCACATAATCGGCAGGATGTCGGTGCTCGCCTTCCGGCAAATAGCTGGCGGCGATCACCATGGCGCGGCGGTGGGCTTCGGCGTGGCGGACGATGGCGTACCCGCTGTCATGCGGCGTCTGCAGCCATTTGTGACCATCAGTGCCCCACGAATCCGCGAGTTCGACGCCGCGCGCGAGATGCGCGAGATCCTTTGCGGCGCGCGCCCACAACCCAAACGCACCATCGACATGCAACCACGCCTGCTTGGCTTTAACGATCGGCGCGATCTCGGTGAAAGGATCGAAGCCGCCGGAATTGATGTGGCCCGCTTGTGCGATGACGATAATCGGGCCAGTGAGCGGCGCCATGGCATCGGCAAACGCATCCGCCCGCATAAGACCGTTCGCGTCTGTGGCGATGCTAATCACACGCTGCGCGCCGAGCCCCAGGTATTTGAGGGCGGAAAACACGGTGGAATGCGCCTCGGCGCCGAGCACGACGTTGATCGGCGGCGCACCGAACAAGCCCTGCGATTCCACGTCCCAACCAACGCGGCGCAGCACTTCGCCGCGCGCGGCGGCGAGGCAGGTGAAATTCGCCATGGTCGCGCCGGTGACGAAACCGATGGAGGATTCGCGCGGCAAATCCATCAGCTCAAGCAACCAGCGGCCGGCCACCTCCTCAACCGCCGAGGCCGACGGCGTCGCCAACGCGTTGCCCGCATTTTGCCCCCAAGCGCTGGTCAACCAATCGGCAGCGACTCCGGCCGGTTCGGTGCCACCGATGACCCACCCGAAGAAGCGTGGTCCGGTCATCGCGGCGAGGCCGCCTTCGGCGTTGACGATCAGTTCAGCGATCACCTCTCGCGGCGGCGCGCCGTGTTCCGGCACGGAACGATCAAAACGCGCGCGAAGCGCCGCGTAATCCAACTCCGGCCTCTGCGCACGCTCGCCCACCTCGCCGCGATAGGCGACGGCGGCATCGAGCGCCTGTTGCAGCAACGCACGCATTTCCTGATCGTTCATGCACGTCCTCACCACCCCTTCTACGACGAAGCACCGTTCCGTGAAATCACGGAGAGAAACATTGTTCATCCGCAGTCGTGATTTTGCATTTCGGCGCACAAGGCTCAAACTCAAGGCGTATGCGCGCAGTCCTTTCTCTGGTTTTCGCCGCAGCGGCGTGGTCATCAGCGGCGTTTGCCGACCCCACCCCGGAGGCTTTGCATCT
Source organism: Vitreimonas sp. (assembly GCA_035546515.1). Taxonomy (GTDB): domain Bacteria; phylum Pseudomonadota; class Alphaproteobacteria; order Caulobacterales; family Aquidulcibacteraceae; genus Vitreimonas. Next base: position 18,129 of record DASZWS010000121.1, read on the forward strand.
TTACGCAGCCGGCGACTTCATGGCCGCGGCCAATCTTGCCGCAACGCAGCATTCGCCTACTGACTTGTCGTTCGTTGCGCAGGCTTTGCTGGCTGCGTGCGCCACCGAACAATCGCGCGACGTTGACGGCGCCCTTGCGCGCGCGGCGGACAGCGCACGCAGCGCGCTTCAACTTGACGCGCATTCGATCGATGCGCGGATCAATCTGGCGCTCGCCTACGGCATGATGGGCAAACGCGCCACGTTGAGCGAAGCCATTTCGCGCAACTATGCGGGACGCGGACGGCGCCTGATCAGCGAAGCGCTGGCGCTCGATCCCAACAATGCGCGTGCGCACGCCCTGCTCGGCGCCTGGCACTTTGAGGTGCTGCGGCGCGGCGGCGGCATGGGGGCGATGGCGTATGGCGCGCGGCTTTCTTCTGGGGTCAACGAATTTCGTCGCGGTATGGCCCTGGCGCCGGACGACCCCCTGATCCCATTGCAGTTTGCCGTCGCGCTGTTGCAGCGCGATGCGGTGGGCAATGCGGCGGCCGCGCAGCACCTTTTGGCGCGCAGCGCCTCGCTGACGGCCCACGACGCGCTCGAAATCGCGGCGCAAAACAACGCGCACCGGCTGGCCGACGCCCTGGCGGCGGGCCCTGACGCTGCAAGACACGTTGTGAGCGAAATCACATTCTGAACTATCCTTATAGTTGTAATATTCCCCCGCCGGTTGCTTGTGGATAACGTGCCGTTGAGGCGGCTGCTCCGGCGGGATGGAACGCTGGGAGGCAGGGGCAAACCTTCGCGTCGCCGCCGCGTCGACGGACGCTGCCGCGATTGAGCGCGCGCGCCTCCATTTGTATCGCGTATCGCCGCGCCGTTCGGCGCGCCGCGCCTTTTATTGGACGCAGATTTTTGCCTTCTGCTCACTGAGCGGCGCGCTCTATTGGGGCCTGCACACAGCGCCCGGCGCGACACTTCTGCTGCTGCACGCAGCCGCGATTGCGCTCTTCTCGACGGTCATTGCTTGGCGACTGGCGGCTGCGGCCAACCTCTCGCCGTTGCTGTCGCGCCTGAGTGATCCCGAGGATTGGCCCATCTACACAGTGCTTTGCCCTCTCTACCGGGAAGCGCACGTCGTCGCTGACCTCGTCGCAGCACTCGAACACATCGAGTATCCAAAAGATGCCCTCGACATCAAACTCATCGTCGAAGGCGATGATGTTGAGACATTGACGGCCGCTCTCGCAGTGAGCGGCGCGCCCCACATCGATGTGGTGATCGTGTCACCGACGGCGCCGCGCACGAAGCCCAAGGCTCTCAATGTCGGCCTGGAGCGCGCGCGTGGTGACTACCTGGCGGTATTTGACGCTGAGGACCGGCCACATCCCCAACAACTTCAAGCAGCGCTCGCGGCGTTCGAGGATGGCCCCGACACACTGGCCTGTGTGCAAGCGCCGCTGGTGATCGATAACGGCGAGGCCGCCTGGATCGCGCGCCAGTTTGCTGCGGAATACGAAATTCAATTTCGCGAAATCTTGCCGTTTCTGGCGCGCGCGGGCCTGCCCCTGCCCCTCGGCGGTTCGAGCAACCATTTCCGCGTGGACATGCTACGCGCGATTGGCGGATGGGACCCCTACAACGTCACCGAAGACGCTGACCTTGGCTATCGTTTCGCGCGCGAAGGCCTGACGACGGACGTGATCGCGCCGCCCACATGGGAAGAAGGCCCGGTAACGCTGAAAGCGTGGCGTCGCCAGCGCGCGCGCTGGATTAAGGGGCACATGCAAACATGGCTGGTGCTGATGCGAGACCCATTCGGCGCCATGCGAGAGATGGGGGCTGCGAATTTCGCGGCGATGCAGCTGACATTGTTGGGCGGCATCCTGGCTGCCTTTGCACATGCGCCGTTGGCGATTCTGGTGCTGACCGCGATGTTCACCTCTTACAACCTGACACCCGTCGATTTTGCACTGGCCATCTCAGGATATGGCGTTGGATTCTTTGCTGCGCTAAGCGCTGCAGCACTCTCGGGCAACACCACGCATATTCGCACCGCGCTGACGATGCCATTCTACTGGCCATTGCTCACCATCCCCGCGTTGCAAGCCTTAGTCGAATTGATCTTCCGGCCGCACGCCTGGGCAAAGACCACGCATGGCGTGTCGCCACGCCGCAAGATCAGCGCACCGGCTAGCGCAGCGCGCGCAGAAGTGCGCACGCCGCATCAACCTCGCGCTCGCTCTGGTTCCAGGCGGTGACCAGGCGGGCTTCACCGGGACCCCAATCGTAAAATTCCAGGCCAGCCTCGCGCAGTTTTGCGAGCCCTTCCTTACCAGCTCGCACTAGCACGATATTGGCCTCGGCCGGCGCGGCCAGCAGCGGACCGGCCGCCTCCGCCAGGCGTTGCGCCATGGCGTTGGCGTCACCTGCCAAACGCAGCCACAACCCGTCCTTCGCATACGCCAGCAATTGCGCGGCCGGATAGCGGCCCTTGCACATCAAGTGGCCGCCCCGCTTGCGCAGCTTCTCAATCGCCTCGGCACGCTCAAGATCAAACAGAACGATCGCTTCCGCGCCCATGGCGCCGTTCTTGGTGGCGCCGAATGAGAGCGCGTCCACACCCGCGCGCCAAGTAATGTCCGCCGGCGCGCAGCCCAAGGCGGCGACGGCATTGGCGAAACGCGCGCCATCCATATGCAGTTTGAGCCCGCACGCGCGGGCAGCGGCGCCAAGCGCTGCAACCTGCTTCGGAGTATAGAGCGCGCCGCGTTCAGTCGCCTGTGAGATAGAGACGGCGGCCGGCGTGGCGGCGTGCACATCGCGGCGTGCGGCGGCGCGCGTCAGCGCCTCGGGGGATATCTTGGCGTTGTCGCCGTCGAGCAGGGAAAGCTTTGCGCCCGCGTAGAATTGCGGCGCGCCGGCTTCATCGACTTCGATGTGCGCTTCGCGATGGCAGAAGATCGCACCCCACGGCGGCGCCAAGCTCGCGAGCGAAATGGCGTTGGCGGCGGTGCCCGAGGCCACAGTGAAGACACGCAAGTCACGCTCAAACAGCGCTGAAAACGCCGCATCCAAGCGCTGTGACCAAGGGTCCTCGCCGTAGGGCGCAGCGATGCCGTCATTCGCCTCGCTCAAAGCGGCCATGATTTCGGGCGCCACGGCGGCGGTATTGTCAGAACGAAAATTCACGCCGCACGACCTGTACAAGACGGCGTCAAGGTTTGCTTCATCAAGATGTTTGCGCCGGTCACCATTTTCCCAACAATTCCGTCTCAAAACAGCACGATCGAGAGATCGTGCTCACGCTTGCTTTACACCGCGCCGGTAGCCTTACGCGAAATTATCCATCGGGGCGCGCGGTGCAACACTTCATCAACCATGCGGCGGTCGATCGCGCCATAGCTGAAATCTATTCGGGCCCGCGAGCGCGATACTACTTCATGGGGCTGGTGACGCTGGCCATCTCTGCCTGCGCAGGCGTCTCTCTCGGCGCGATCTGGCTTGGCCTTGCATTGCTCGTCGACATAACGCGCAAGGCGCTGGTCGAACGGTTGACACCGCTGTCCCCGCGGCAAGCCTGGCCGGCGCGACTTGCGCTGGACATCGCGGGCGCCGCCAACTTCGCAGCCGCGCCGGCGATCGCCTGGTACTCGCGCGCGGACATCGGCATCGGCGTTGCAGTGGCAATGCTTTCGGCGATGCTGCTGAATGAAGCGCTGAACGAACACCGCGGCCGCCGCCAGACTGCGTTGGCGTGCACACCGTATTTCATCATCGGCGCGCTCTTCTTGCTTGAGGCGGCCGCACTTGGCGCCACGGTTCCAGCCTTCGCCTGCGCGCTTGTGGTGAGTTACACGTTTGCAGCCACCCTTAACGCCACACATCGCGCGGTCCATGGCCGGCGCCAGGACGCTGAATGGGTGCGGCAGCTCAATATGAGTTTCGCGGACGCTGACGCCGCCGCCTGGGAAATCGACTTCACGCGCGAACAACTCGTCGGCGGCGACCGCCTTGCTGCGGTGCTCGGGCGCAGCGTGAGCTACGACGATGTTGTCGATCGAGCCTGCTTCGCGACGGTTGAGGACCGCGTGCTGGTGGCTTCCGCGTTCTCACGCACGCAATTTGGCGTGCGGCGCATCTTACTGGAGCATGACGTGCGCACCGATAACGGTGAGCGTATACGCGTCCACCACAACGGCTTCGTGCGCACCGCGCCGGACGGCGCGCCGTTGCGGATCACTTGCGTAACGCGGCGCAGCGTTGCGCGCGCCGCAGTCGGCGAATCGCAGCCCGGCGTAGCGGACGCACTGATCGCGGCGCTGGAGCGGCAGGCTGAAACCGTGCGGACGCTCAGCAACGAACTCTCCACCGCGCTGGCGACCGATGAGGAGATCGTCGATCAAACCACGCCACTGACACGCATGCTGGAATTACTCACCGCGCGTGCGAGCACGGTGGAAGATGGCGTCGACGCCCTGTCGCATGCGCGCCATGCCGCCGAGAGCGCCAACCTCGCCAAATCACAATTCCTCGCCAATATGAGCCACGAATTGCGCACGCCGCTCAACGCCATTATCGGCTACACCGAGATGTTGAGCGAAGACGCGGCGGACGGTGGCGACGAGATGGCCGTGCAAGACCTCAACCGCATCCTCGTGGCGGCGAAGCATTTGCTGAGTCTGATCAACGAAATTCTCGACCTGTCGAAGATCGAGGCGGGCCGGATGGACGTCGCGCCTACCATGTTCGATCCGCACGACATGCTCGAGGAATTGCTCGAGACCGTGCGGCCGCTCGGCGAGCAAAACGGCAATCGTCTCATTGTCGCCGATGCGCTGCGCGATGGCGGCGATATCCGCACTGACGCGCTCAAGCTGCGCCAGTGCGTGATGAACCTGCTCTCCAACGCGTGCAAGTTCACTAAGGACGGCGTGGTCGACGTATCGGCCGCGCGACGCTCCCATAACGGTGTCGAGCAGATTTTCATTACCGTGCGCGATACCGGCATCGGCATGTCGCGCGAGCACTTGGCGCGGCTGTTTCAGCCGTTCGTGCAAGCTGACCCATCCATCACGCAGCGCTACGGCGGCACTGGACTCGGGCTCACCATCACACGCCGTTTGGCGCAGCTTCTGGGCGGCGACGTGAGCGTGGAGAGCGTGCTGGGCGAAGGCTCGGCGTTCACCCTGCACGTACCCGTCGATTTTGCCGACGCCGCCAAAGCGTTGGGCGCGGCAGCGGAAATCGACGCCGTGCAAGGCGCGGAAGACGCGCCGCTCGTCATCGTCATCGAAGACGAGCCCGACGCACGTGAGCTGGCGGCGCGCGCGCTGACGCGTGCGGGCTTCGCGGTGCAAGGGGTCGGCGGCGGCGAAGCCGGCTTGGCGCTGGCGCGGACCAAGGCGCCGGCGCTGGTGCTCTTGGACATCTTCCTGCCGGATCGTTCCGGTTGGCGCGTGCTGCAAAGTCTGAAGCACGACCCGAAAACACAGGACATTCCGGTCGTTGTGCTCTCGGTCAACGAAGACCGCGGTCATGCTATGGCGCTCGGTGCGGCTGAGCACATCGTCAAGCCGGTCGATCGCGACGTGCTAGCTGCGACGGTGATGCGCTTTGCGCGCAAACGCCCGCAACCGAACATCGCGGTAGTGGCTCCGCCGGCTCAGAAGCAAGTTCGCTAACGCGGGCGATCGGCATGCGCGGCGACAACGCGCGCCACCACTTCGGTCACGCGCTTTCCCGTCGGGATATGCAGGAATTCGTTCGGCCCGTGTGCGTTTGAGTTGGGGCCGAGCACGCCGGTCACCACGAACTGCGCCTTCGGGAATTTCTCGCCGAGCATCCCCATGAACGGAATGGTGCCGCCCTCGCCCATCATCGCCATCGGCTGACCGAACGCCGCTTCGGAGGCGGTTTCCAACGCAGTTTCGAGCCACGGCGCCGTTGTCGGTGCATTCCAGCCTGTGCCGGGTTCTTCATATTGGAAGGAAACCTTGGCGCCGTAGGGCGGATCGCGCAGCAAAATGCCTTGCAAATGATCGGCGGCTTTGTGCGCATCGACAGTCGGCGGCAGGCGCATGCTGATCTTGGCGGTACTGAATGGACGCAGCACATTGCCGGCGTTCGCCGGCGCCGGCGCGCCTTCGAAGCCAGTGACGGACAGCGCCGGACGCCAAGTGCGATTCAACACCAGCTGAGCTAGATCTGTGTTGGCGGGCTTCATGCCATCGACGAAGGGAAACTTGGTGTAAACCGCGTCGCCCAATGCCTGCGCCGCCACTTTCGCTTGCGCGACGCGATCTTTGGGAATCTCGGTCTTCAACTCCGGCACAATAATCTCACCAGTGTCGATATTTTCCAGGCGCGCCAGCAATTGCCGCAAGATACGGAAGCTCGACGGCACCACGCCGGAGGCATCGCCTGAGTGCACGCCTTCGCTGAGCACATCGACGCGCAACGTGCCGCCAATCAGTCCGCGCAGCGAACTGGTGAGCCACAAACGGTCATAGTCGCCGCAGCCGGAATCGAGGCAAACGACAAGCGAGACCTCGCCGATCCTTTCAGCCAGCGCATCGACGTAGAACGGCAGATCGGGAGAACCACTCTCCTCCGAGGCTTCGATGAGGATCACTGCGCGCGCATGCGCGACGTTCTGCTGCTTCAGCGCCAGCAACGCCGAGAGCGCGCCGAACAAGGCGTAGCCATCGTCCGCGCCGCCGCGACCATAGAGCTTGTCGCCTTCAATAACCGGAACCCATGGACCTTTGCCCTCGGACCAGCCCGTCATTTCCGGCTGCTTGTCGAGGTGGCCGTACATCATCACCACATCGTCGATGGCGCCCGGCACATCTATGTAAATCAACGGCGTGCGGCCTTCGAGGCGTTCGACTGAAAGCGTCGCGCCGAGTTCTTCGAGATGCTTCTGCGCCCAGGACACGAACAGATCGACGGCGCGATCCATGTGCCCGAGCCTCTGCCAGTTCGGCTCGAACGACGGCGACTTGTTGGGGATCTTGATGTACTCGACCAGCGTCGGCACGACCTCGTCGGTCCAAATGCGATCGACAAATCCGCTGAGTTTCGCCTGATTGAGTTCGGCCACGCGGCGCTCCCTGACTTTGCGGCCTGTTTAGGCCGCCAATTCGGGAACCGCCACCCCGCTTGCGCGGCAGCGTGCCGCCAGCGTAATCACGAGCGGCCGCGGGCGTAGTTCAGAGGTAGAACGTCAGCTTCCCAAGCTGAATGTCGGGGGTTCGATTCCCCCCGCCCGCTCCAAGCCCGATAACAGCTTAGCGGCCGTGCAAATCGTCGTGGCTGCTCGGGCCTTCTTCCGGCACTTGCAAGCGACCCATCGAGGCAAGCATTTGCCGCTCGGCGACGATCAGATCGTGCTGTGCTTGTGCGAGCGCGAGGCGCGCGGTGAGCAGGTCCTGTTCCTGGTTCAGCACGTCGATGGTCGAGCGCAAGCCGGTTTCCTGCTCGAGACGAATGCCTTGATAGGCAAGCTCAGCGGCGGAGACCTGTTGCTGGGCGGAATCGACGGCGGCGCGTGCGCTGGCGAGGCCTGTCCATGAATTGGTGACGCTTTCCTGCACGCTGCGTTGCGCGGCGACCAGATCGTAGTTGGCGGCGCGGGCAAGCGACTCTTGTTGGCGCGTGCGCGACAGGTTCGCGAAGCCGCTGAAGATCGGCATGGTCAGGCGCAGACCGACGCTATCGGTGGTCGCGTCGGAATCATCCTGATTGAACGTGCCGTCGACCGTGCGACCGGCCTGGATGCTCAGGCGCGGGCCCATCCCGGACGCCGCCACCAACACGTTGGCATGCGCTTCATCGACGGCGGCGACGGCGCTCATCAAGACGAAACTGTTGCGGCCGGCCGTATCCAGCGCGCTGTCCAGGTCGGACGGCAGTTCCAGCGCTTCCGGAGGCGCGGCCAACCCCGACGGCGGATGGCCAACCAGCCGCACATAGGCTTGCACCGAAGCCGCAAGCGCGCCTTGCGCTTGCACAAGCTGTGTGCGCGCTTGTGCAAGGCGCGCCTCAGCCTGCGCGACATCGGTTCGCGTCACCACGCCGGCGTCGAATTGCGCGCGCGCGTATTGATAGAGCGTCGTGAGATTGTCCGCCGTGGTTTGCTGGGCGTCGACGTTGGCTTTGGCTTGCAGCACGTCGGCGTAAGCGGAGGTCACGTCGAGCAGCAATTGCTGCAGGCTTTGATTGTAGTCGGCGACAGCGCCGCGAATTTGCGCGCTCGCCGCACGTGTAGTGCCGATGATGCGGCCCGATGCGAACAGAAGTTGCGACCCGCTGAGGCTGCCGCTCCAGGTCGCCGGCGTCGAAGGCGGATCGGGCTGTGTGCGATCGGTGTCGCTTCTGCCGGCGCTCGCCGAAAAATCAATTTGCGGCAGCGCTTCGCTCCACGCCTGCGGCAGCGCCTGCTTGGTGGCGTTGAGGCGCTGGCGCGATGCGGCGAGCGTGGGATTGGTTTGCACCGCGGCGAGCATCGCATCGCTCAGCGTGTCGCCCTGCGCAACACTATCGCCGGCAACGAGATTGGGCGGCGGCGGCACCGCTGGCGCAGTTGAAATCGGCGCTTCTGGAGGCGCCGGCGCTGTGGTGACTGGCGCATCGGAAGCCGGCGCAGGTGTTTGCGCGGCGGTCTGCGCTTGCGCAAACGGCGCAGCAGCCGCGAGCGCCGCCAGTGAAACCATCAGTGTACGCATGAGAATTTCTTCCTCACTCCCGCCGCAGCGCCTCGATCGGATCGAGGCGCGCCGCCCGCCAAGCTGGGTAAGCGCCGAACACCACTCCGACCAGCCCCGAAAAGGCAATGGCGAGAGCCGCATTCGTAGGGGCTATTACCAACGGCAGGTTAAATAAAGACGTCATTAGCCATGCCCCGAGGACGCCGAGGAGTAGCCCGATAATCCCCCCCGCGATCGAGAGCGTGACCGCTTCGAGGCCGAACTGACGCAGGATGTCCGCCTGCCGCGCCCCCAAGGCTTTGCGGAGGCCGATTTCCCGCGTTCGTTCGGTCACGGACACCAGCATGATGTTCATGATCCCGATACCACCCACCAACAGCGACACGGCCGAGATTCCCCCCAGAAGGTAGGTAAAGACCTGGGTGGTCTGCTGCGCGGTCTGAGCGATGGATGCCAGATTCTGCACGGTGAAATCGTCGTCCCCCTCAGCCGTGTGGTGGCGCTGCCGCAGCAGCGTCGTGACATCCTCTTGGATGCGGTCGAGGTCATTTTCGGATGCAGCCTTTACCGATATTTGGCTGACGGTGTCCGCCCTGCCGTTACGGCCGGAGATGCGGCGTTTCACGGTGGTGAGCGGGGCCAGAACGATATCGTCCTGGTCCTGGAAGCCGGTTTGCCCCTTGGCCGCCAGGACGCCGATGACCTGGTACGTCCCGCCGCTAATGCGGATGTTTTGCCCAACCGGGTCCATGTTGGGGAAGAGATTGTCGACCACGGTTTGGCCGAGCAGCACTTCTTTCCGCGCCTGACGCTCTTCGGTGTCATCGAACATGCGGCCGGAGGCGACGGTCCAATCCCGGGCCGTGAGGTAGGCCGGCGTGACGCCCTGCACTTGCGTATTCCAATTGAGGCCGTTGGCGACGATTTGCGCGACACCCCGTTGCGAGGGTGCAACCGCGACGACGCCATCGATTTGTGAAATCGCGTCGACGTCGGAAAGCGTGAGCGAGTCGCGTCCACCACCGCCTACGGCCATGCGCACGCCGCCGGCTTGCGCCGCACCCGGAACGACAATCAGCAGGTTCGAGCCGAGGCTATTGATCGAATTTTGCACTTGTTGTTGCGCGCCCGAGCCGAGCGCGACCATCGCCACCACCGAACTCACGCCGATGATGACGCCAAGCGCGGTCAGCGCTGAGCGCAACGGATTGGCTTGCAGCGCGCGCGTAGCGCTGGCGACGAGATCGGCGGGACGCATCATTGGTGCGCTAACTCCGGAGTGTTGGCGTGATCGCCGATGATGCGGCCGTCACGCATTTCGATGGTGCGCCTGGTGGCGGCCGCGACCTCGAGATCGTGGGTCACCAGCACCACGGTGGCGCCTTCTTTGTTGAGGTCAGCAAACAACTGCAGGATTTCCTCGCCGGTGTGCGTGTCGAGCGCCCCGGTCGGCTCGTCCGCCAGCAGCAAGGCCGGCTGACCCGCCAGCGCGCGTGCGATGGCAACGCGTTGCTGCTGCCCACCCGAAAGCTGCGTGGGCTTGTGGCCCAAACGCTGCCCCAGACCTACGCGCGTCAGCAGTTCGGCGGCGCGCTCGCGACGCTCCTTTGGGTCGACGCCAGCATAGATCATCGGCAGTTCGACGTTTTCCAAGGCGGTCTGCCGCGCCAGCAGATTGAAGCTCTGAAACACGAAGCCGATGGTCTGATTGCGGAAGCCTGCCAATGTTTCATCGTCCAGCGCGCCGATGTCGTGGCCGTCGATGACAATGCTGCCCGAGGTCGGCGTGTCTAAGCCGCCCAAGATGTTCATCAGCGTGGACTTGCCGGAGCCGGATGGGCCGACGATCGCGCAATAAGCACCGCGCGGAATGGAGAAGCTCACACCATCGAGCGCGCGCACGGTCTCGTCGCCCATTTGGTAGAGCTTCACCAAATTCTCGGCAGTGATAAGCGCGTCCATCAGCCGCCCCGGACGCGGCCGCCGCGACCGCCGCCGCCAGGGCCACCAAACGGACTACGGCCCGGCGCCGTTTGCGTCTTCGCAGGCGGACCGCCGCCGATGACGACGTGATCGCCAACGTTCAGGCCGCTGTAAACCAGCGTGTAGGTGTCGTCGGCGATCCCGGTTTCAACGCGCACCGGCGTTGGCTTGGTTTGACCGTCGCGAAGAACCCAAACAACCGCGGTGTTGCGCGTTTCTTGGCGCTGGCCGCCAGATCGCGACTGCTGCAAGAGCTGCTTCTGCTGCGCGCTGAGCGACGGCTCAAGCGCGGTGATGGCAGAGTCCATAACATGACGCATGGCGGCGCGGCGGTCTGTCGGGCTTGCATCCTCGCCTAACGGCGGCGCGGCTTGCTGCGCCGATTGCAGCGCGTTTTGCAATGTCGCTTGCTGCGCGGGCGTGAGTTGCAGGCGCTCGGTCATACGTTGCACCATCATCTGACCGCGCCCGCCGCCTTGGCCTTGGCGGCCGGCCCATTGGCCACGACCTTGTCCCTGCCCGCCGCCCGCTTGCGCGGCAGCACCCTGCTGACCTTGGCGGCCTTGCGCCAACAAATCCTGTTGCTGCTTTTGCAAGTCTGGATCGTTGGGCCGGAAACGTAGAGCCGTGTTCGGCACGCGCAGCACGTTGTTCTGACGTTCGATGACGATGTTGGCGTTGGCGGTCATGCCCGGCAGCAGTGTGTGATCGGGGTTATCAGCGCTGACGACGACCGTGTAGCTGACCACGCCCTGATCTGAGACGCCTTGCTGACGGACTTGCGTCACTGTGCCCTGGAATTCGCGATCGGGAAACGCATCGACCGTAAAGTCGACGTCCTGGCCCTGGCGCACGTCGCCGATATCGGCCTCGTCCACCGTGATGTTGGCCTGCAGGTGCGAGAGGTCCTGCGCAATGGTGAAGAGTGTGGCCGCCTGGAAGCTCGCGGCAACGGACTGGCCGACGTTCACTTGGCGATCGACCACCACGCCGTTGATCGGCGAACGGATGACGCTGCGATCGAGATCTGTTTGCGCGCTGGCGAGGTTGGCGCGCGCGCCAGCGACGGCGGCCGCTGCGGTGTCGCGCGCCGCGCGTTGCTGTTGCATCAACTGTTGTGAAGCGAAGCCCGCATTGTTGAGCGTGACATAACGCTGATAGTCGGCGTTGGCGGTCGCGTATTGCGCTTGCGCTTGCGCGAGACTGGCTTGCATCTGCACGACGCGTTGCTGGAACGGCGCGGGATCGAGGCGCGCGAGAACCTGGCCGACGGTGACTTGGCTGTTGAAATCGACCTCGACGGTTTTCACAGGGCCCGACACTGTGGAACCGACATTGGCGGACACCACCGGCTGTAGCGTGCCGGTGGCGCTCACTGAGCGTGTGATGGCGCCGCGGTCGACGTCAGCGGTGCGGTACGGCGCGGTGTTGCCGTCGCCCTTGAGCATGAACCAAGCGATGATAGCGACGACGATGGCGCCAGCGATCCAAAGGTTGCGGCCGCGCAGCAGACCAGGACGCTTTTTCCAGAGCGCCTGAGCCCGCTTGCTGACCCCTTGGGTCATTTCCGACATCTGATTCACTGGCGCATTCATCGCGCATCCTCACAAAGCCTTTTCGCATCTCCGGCAAGCACAAACGCCCCTGGGTTGACCCAAGTTGCCCCTGCCCGCCGCCCCTTGAGCGCGACCGGGTGAGCCATCGCCCGGTCGCGCTCGTCAGGCTTACTGACCGCCGCGATGCGGACGCGCCGCTTCGGCTTCAGCCTGGGTTATCTGCCCGTCGCCATTGGCATCAAGGCGCTGGAACATGGACGCGCCCATCGCGTCGTATTCAGTCCGCGAAATGGAGCCGTCGCTATTGGCATCCATGTGCGGGCGGTTGGCGCGGGTTTGTTCACGCCGCTGCTGGAATTGTTCGCGGCGTTGTTCACCATCGGCGCGGATTTGTTGAAGCTCCGCTGCGCTGATGGTTCCGTCGTGGTTCTTGTCCAGGCGATCGAACATCTGTTCCGGGCGCGCGAGGAATTCGTCGCGCGTGATGTTGCCATCGTGGTTGGCGTCAGCACGCGTAAGCATGCCGCCACGTCCGTGACCGTCGCGGCGCCATCCAGCTTGACGGAATCCTGCGCGCATTTCTTCGCGCGTCAATTGACCATCATGGTTCGCATCGAGGCGCGCGAATTCGGCACCGCGCACGGCGTCGAATTCTTGGCGTGTGACCACCCCGTTGTGGTCGGTGTCGAACCGTTGGAACATTCCGCCGCGGTGCGGGCCGCCATCTTGATGGTCCTGCGCTTGCGCCAGGCCACAAGCCCCGGCCAACGCCGCAAAACCTATTGCCGCAAGCAAAACTTTACGCATCTTGTTCTCCAACTCAGCCGTCCTCGCTGCGGCCAGCTTAAGCCGACCATTGCGACAGCATTGCCGCTTGGCTTTTCGAGCGTTCGTCGCGGCTGCGACAAAGTGTGTCGATGGGGTCCGCGTGCGGAAATAGCGGCCGGCGTTTGGGGGGGCGGGAGGACGCCGGCCGCGTTTCGGTCCAACTGACGGGAGTTCAGCGGGACAAGGAATTCGAGGTCGTCCCTCGAACACAAAGCGATATGAGCGCCGTTCTTGTCCGGCGTTTTTCCAGAAACACCGTTAATGGCGCCAAATCGTGTCAGCGGCCGCCGTTGCCAGGCGTAGGTTCCATTGGGTTGGCGCGATGCGGCGCACGCGCCTGCCCGAGAACGCGGACGAACTCGTTTCGTGTGAGGGCGCCGTTTTCGTCGGCGTCATAGTCGGCGAAACGCGCTCGAATCTCGTGTTCGAACTCCTCGCGCGTGATGACGTTGTCGACGTTGCGATCGAAGTCCAAACGGTACGGACCCAGTTGCTGGCCACCGAGCACAACGTTCGCCCAATTCTGAAACTCAATCGGCTGCAACTGACCGTCGTGGTTTGTGTCCGCCCGCTCGAACTCGCGAGCGATGCCAGCGGTGAGTTCATCGCCGCTGACGGACAGATCGCCGTTGGTGTCGAAACCCACGAACATCATCACGTCCGCGGAAAGAATGGCGCGGACGACTTCAGGACCGCCGCGTCCGTGCTCGCCGCCGGTTGCGCAGGCCGCCAACGCAATCAAAGCAGAGACGCCGACGAAATTCCTCAGATGCATGCGACCCTACCCCTGTTGCTCAAGCTCTGGCCAAGAATGGCGATCAGAGCGGGCCGACCTAGGCGTTCTCAAGGCGAAACACCCGGCCGCTTTGCCCAAATGTGTCCTAGACTTGGGCTTGGCAATATTTGGCACAAGTCCGGCACGCATGCTCGGTAGATTTTTTGTCAAATCCGGCACACATCCACGTGTATGACGCTCGAAGACCCTCACATCCTCGTGGTCGACGACCATCGCGAGATTCGCGAATCGCTGGCGCAGTTCCTGCGCAAGAACGGACGGCGCGCCACCGCCGTGGAAAGCGCCGAAGCCGCCCGCAAAGCGATCAAGGAAAATCGGATCGACTTGGTCATTCTGGACATCATGATGCCCGGCGAAGACGGCCTCTCGCTCTGCCGCCATATTCGCGAAAGCAATCACGTCCCGGTCATTCTCCTTTCCGCCCGCGCCGAAGATCTCGACCGGATCATCGGACTTGAAGTCGGCGCCGATGACTACGTCGTGAAACCGTTCAATCCGCGCGAACTACTCGCGCGGATCGACGCGGTGCTGCGGCGCACGCACGCGCTGCCGCCGGAAACCCAAGCGCCGACAGGCGAAGCGTTGCGATTTGACCGCTGGACGTTGAAAGTGGCCGAGCGCGAACTTGTGGATGATGATGGCAACAGCCATGAACTCAGCACCGGCGAATATCGGCTGCTGCTTACGTTTCTGCAGCGGCCAAAGATCGTGCTGACGCGAGATCAATTGCTCGATTTGGCGTTCGACCGCGGCGCGGACGTGTTTGATCGCGCGGTTGACACGCAAGTGAGCCGGCTGCGGCGCAAGATCGAGGTTGATCCGCGCACCCCGAAATTGATCAAGACCGTTTGGGCGGGCGGTTACGTGTTCACCGCGCCCGTCGAAAAAGTCTGAGGCGCCGCGTGCAGCGCGCGCCCTGGCAAGCTCCGTTCAACACGCTCACCGGGCGCATGGTGCTCGTCACCATCGCCGCGGTGATCGTCTCCTACGCCATCGCGCTGGTGCTGCTGTCGAATGAACGCGGCGCGGCGCTCCGGCGCCTGGCGGAAAACAGCGCGGTGGAGCGCATCGTTTATACAACTGAACGGCTGCGCCAGACGCCTGCGGCGCAACGGGAAGCGCTGGCGCAATCCCTGCGCGATTTCGGCGTGCGCTATTCCGTGGCTGCAACACCCGAGGCCGATCGCAATTCCGGCGACGCGGGCGGACGCATCGCCGCCGCTCTCGCGGATCGGCTTAGCGGGGTCGAAACGCACGCGCAGTCGCGGACGATTGAAGTACAAGCACGCTTTCAACCTCGCGGCGGGCGCTTTGGCGGCAACGACGACGGACCCGATCCTCGGCCGGACAACGGTTATCGCGGGCCGCCGCGTGGTGGACTTGAGGAGGACACGGGCCGACCTCCTCCCGACACGCCGTCGATCCGCAACACGGAGGTCACCGTTTCAGTGCGGCTCGATCAAGCGTCGTGGCTTAACGCACGTGTGCGCCTGCCGGGCCCCCGCCCGGCCCCACTCAGCGTCTTGTTCAGTGGCTTTGTCGCCATCGTGCTGGTGGGGCTCGGAGCAGCGCTGATTTCCCGACAGATCGGGCAGCCGCTCGCGCGCCTAGCCGATGCGGCGCGTGCGCTCGGCGCCGGGCAAAGCAACGTTACCGCTCCAGTCAGTGGGCCGGACGACGTGCGGCGCGCCTCCACCGCGTTTAACGCGATGGCGGAGCGGTTAGGGCGGCAGCTCGGCCGCCAGCGCGAGATGCTGTGGGCGCTCTCTCACGATCTGCGCACGCCCATCACAGCGCTGCGTTTGCGTGCGGAACTAATCGAAGACGATGCGACCAGGCAAAGACTGCTTGCGCCAATCGAGGAAATGGAACGGCTGACGGAACAGGCGCTCTCTCTGGCGCGCGCGGGCGCGAGCGAGGAAGATCGCGTGTCTGTGGATCTCCTAGAACTTGCGCGCACGCTCGCCGGCGAACTGCAGGACATGGGCTTGGACGTGAAAGCAAACGCCGGTGCGCCGCTGACGGTGGAATGCCGGCCCAGCGAGATCGCGCGCGCATTGCGCAATCTTGCGGAGAACGCAGTCAAGTACGGCGGTAGCGGTGCAATCGACATTTATCGCGACGACAATGGCGATGCCGTTGCCGAGGTGCGCGACGACGGCCCCGGCGTGCCGGAGGACCAGTTGCCGCGGCTCGCGGCGCCGTTCTTCCGTACGGACGACGCGCGCTCCGAAGCGCACGGCGCTGGGCTTGGGCTGGCGATCGCGCAGGCGATCGCCGACGGGCACGGCGGCAAACTGGTGTTGGCCAATCGCCAACCGCATGGCTTCAGCGCCAAGCTCATTCTTCCGGCGTGACAGGAAAGCGCGGCATTTCGCGCGGCCCATTTTCGTCACGTTGTGGTTCTAATCGCGCTCTCGACGGGGATTACACAATGCGCACAACACTGCTTCTTGCCGCTTCGTGCGCGCTGGCGTTCGCCAGTGCGGTGCCTGCGCAGCCGGCGCCCGCACATGGCGCGTTGTTCATCGCGCCGATGGGGCAGCCATTTCGCGCCAGCGGCGATGAAACCGGCGTGCAAAAGTGGTTTGCCGAGGCCGACACCGATCATGACGGCAAAATCTCACTGGCGGAGTTTGTCGCCGACGCGGACGCGTTCCTGCCCCACGTCGACAGTAACGGCGACGGCGTCATCACCTCGACCGAGTCCGACTCTCTCTGGCGCGAACAGGCGCCAGAAGTGATCAGCAACGATGTGAGCTACGACGCGCCGCTCGACCCAAATACGCCGATTGGCGCGGGCGAACACCACCACACGTCACACCCGAGCAGCGGCGGCGCTTCATGGGGCGGGCTGGTGAGCGCGGAGGGCGGCAGGACACATGGCCCGGGCGGACCGCGGCCCATCGGCGCGCAAGCCTTTGGGCTTTTGGGCGACCCCGAGCCGATCATGGCGTGCGACACCAATTTTGATCGGCGCATCGAGAAAACGGAGTTCGAACAGTGCGCCGCGCGCCGGTTCGTCGAACTCGACACCAATCACGACGGCTTCTTTACAACAGACGAGGTGCACCCGTGGCTTACGGCCCAGGGACGCGTTGAACATTGAAACCACGGGCGCGCAACCGCGCGATGAGGCCGTCGCTGCCGAGAAGATGACCGCAGCCGACGGCGACAAATTCCGTGCCTGAACCTTGCATGTGCTGGGCGAGCACCTCAATCCAGCGCGCGTTACGCTGTCTGAACAGCACATCGTAGAGCTGCGGATATTGGTCTCGCGTATCGGAGACGACGTCGTGCTCCAGAGCCGCGAGATCAGCGCGCTCCCAAGCGCGCGTCATTTCCGCGATGGCTTGCGGCCCTTCGTCGGCTTCGTCGATGGATTCGAGCAACATTTGCCGCTGTAGATCCGGACTGAGATTGGCGAGGAAACCAAGCTGCTCATCAATCGTCTCGAAGCCGTGCATATGCTTGCCGTGCGCGTCGCCGTAGGCGTCGATGTCGCGGTCGACGCCAGACGCCGGATCGTACCCTGCGCGCACGATGGGCAAGAACGACAGCACCAGAGCAGCGCGCCAAGGCTGCATGTTTTCGAGCACGCCCGGAACGACGCCTAAACGCTGCTCAAGCGCGGCGAGCTTTTGGTTTTGCGCCGGGGTCAGCAAACTTGAAAGCGGCTGCGTCGGCGGGGCGTGGCCGAGCTGTTCCGCCAACGCAGCGCCGCGCGCGTCTGTCTCCGGTGACATTTCGATCTCGGTCCAGACATCGCTCGACGCCGCGAGTGCTGCGTGCGCATTGGCGCCGCCCCAGTCAGCGCCCGTGGGTCGCACGTGGATGGTGCCGAAGATGTAGATCGTGGAATCCGCGTCGCGCATGACGAACAGCGCCGGTGAAACGCGCCCGTTGGTCTGCGTGTCGGCGCACGCGCTCGCCGAAACCAGCGTCAGCGCCAAAGCCGCGAGCATGGATTTCAGCATCGGTGATCCTTCAGCGCCACGGCGCGAAATGTTTGGAGAGCTTGAGGCCCTGCCCTTGATAGCTGGAGCCGGCTTCGCCGTAGAGCCGATCGACCGGCCCGGACAACGGCTCGAACACGAGTTTGCCGACAGGTTGACCGTCCTCGACGAAGAACGGCACATCGCGCGAACGCACCTCGAGCACGGCGCGGCCTTGGTTTGGCGCGATGCCGAACCCGGGATCGAAAAAGCCTGCGTAATGGGCTCGGAACTCGCCGAGCTCTGGGCGGATGGGCGCCATCTCCGCGGCTTCGTCGGCGGGGATCACCACGTTCTCCTTCGACGCAAAAATATAAAACTGCCCCGGATCGAGAACGACGCGGCCGTGACGTGCTTCCATCGGCTCCCAGAAATCGCGCGGATCATACTGGCCGATGCGATCTACATCGATGACGCCGGAATGACGCTTAGCGCGGAAACCCACCGGGCCGTTGAGCGCAAGATCCATGGTGAAATCGATCTCGCGCTTTGGATGAGGCGGACCGCGACGCAGGCGCACTTGGCTCAAGCGCGTGCCCGTACGCACCAGCACCGAGAAGGTGCACGGACTGATCTCCGCCCACATGGGACCATGATAGCCCATCGGCACATGATCGAATGAAGTGGCGCCGTCGAGGATGAGGCGCGTGAACACGTCGATGCGCCCCGTCGAGCTTTTCGGGTTGGCGGCGCCGTGCATGTGCGCGGGCAGGTTCAACTCCTCCTGCACTTGCACAAGATAGACGCAGCGGGTCTCCAGCACCGCGCCTTGCGTAAGATCGATCTTGTGCATCACCAGCTCGTCATCGAGCCGGTCACGCACTTTGGCGCCGGCGCCGGGCAGAAAGCTGGCGCGCAACCGGTAGGCGATCTCACCTAAGCGCAAATCTACGCTGGCAGGCTGGATCTGATCGTCGAGAAAAGGCGCATCGGCGGCGATCCAGCCCTGCTTGATCGCGCGCTTGATTTCGTTGTCCGACAAGACCCCGTGCTGGGTCGCCATGCCCGCTCCTTTTCGGCCATCTTGCTGGCGCGCGCCGCGCGGTTTGTCCAGGACACTGGCGCCATCCCCCTCGGAAACGCTAAAAGGGACGCATGTACGAGCAAGAAACCGACGGCATGGTGGTGCGCGTGGAGCCTTCGTTCCTGCCGCAGGAATCCGCGCCCGACCAAAATCGCTTCGTCTGGGCTTATACGATCGAAATCGAAAACCGCTCCGAACAGACGGTGCAGCTGATGTCGCGTCACTGGCGGATCACCGACGAAACCGGCTTTACGCAAGAAGTGCGCGGCCCGGGCGTTGTCGGCGAACAGCCCGTCATCCCGCCAGGGCGGAGCTTTCGCTACACCAGCGCCTGCCCGCTTGGCGCGCCGTCGGGCGTGATGGTTGGCGCCTATTCAATGCAGCGTATCGACGATCGCAGCGCGTTCGACATCGCCGTGCCGCTGTTCTCGCTTGAAAGCCCCTACAATACGAGGCGCGCACACTGATGGCGCATCCCAGCTTTACCGATGTCATGCGTCGCGTTGTCAGTGGCGAAAAAGATGGCCGCTCGTTGATCATTCTGGATGGACCGCCGTCCGGCGAAATTGGCGATCCGGGTTTGGGCGGCTTGTACGAAATTTGGCACGAGGCGCTTGGCGAGAAGCTCGATCCGCGCGACTTCAGCGATCGCGGAGCGATTGAGCCGGCGCTTTCTCCGGATAAAGGCAAGGTCAAGGTGCGATGGTTCGTGATCGAACCGCCGCCTCCCGGCGCGCCGCCGGAGCTGATGAAACAAGGCGCGCGGGCGCGTTTTGCGCAATTTCACGCCGAAGATCATCTGCGCGATCAGGACCGCCATCCGGCGATGCACCAGACTGATACGCTGGACATCATTTGCCTGTTGAAAGGCGAAGCCTCGCTGATCCTCGACGACGGCGAGACGCGGCTGAAGCCGGGACAGATCGTCATTCAGCGGGGCGTCAGCCATGCATGGACCGCACATGGCGGTCCGGCGCTTCTACTGGCGGTGCTGATCGATCGGACCATGGCGTAAAGCCAGACGTGCGAAACGCCGCAGCTTGCGCTGCGGCGTTCCACGTTTGCGCCGGTGTTACATCGCAAAGCGTGTCAAGCGGCGCAGTTCGTCAGGCGCCGACACGCGGCGCTTCTTGGCTTGACTCGGCTGATACGCGAGACGCGCATGATCGGCGCAGTACGGCCCGCCTGCCGAACCGCGTCCGCAGAACGCGAAGCTGGCGTCGGTCGGATCGCCGATCGGATATTTGCACATGCTTTCGTTGAGCGAGAGCACCGTTGCGGTTTTGCCGTCTTCGAACTTGATTGGTTCGAGTTCCGGAATGACCACCCGCGGCATCGTCGACTCCGGGCGCATACGCGGGACCATCGGGTTCATCACCCGCGGTCGCGCCGTCCGTACCGGACGCTTAGCCGGGCGCGACGGTGTCGCGCGGCCAGCCAGCCCCAATCTGTGGACTTTGCCGATAACGGCGTTGCGGGTCACCCCGCCCAATTGTTTAGCTATCTGACTTGCCGACAGACCTTCGGTCCACAGCTTACGCAGCAGCGCGACGCGCTCTTCAGTCCAACCCATTTGCAAGCCCCCTTGCGCTTGGCCCCGTCTCTCGACCGGGAAAATTCCGCTTCCGACGTTTGGGACGCGCCCCCTTGGCAGTTCGTCCCCGCCCTTCAGCAGAGTGAATGAATGGAGCCATTTTTATGACCTGACTGTCAACTAATAGAGCCGTAAGCTCCTGTGGATCACTATACATGGTATGGTTCGCCTAATAGGCACACCGACTCGTTAACAAGTTATCCACGGGATGCTCACGTCGCGGTGTCGCATTATCTTCGCAACAACGGGCTCTTAGACCGTTGCTCCGGTTAACAGGCGCTCACACGTGTTAACGAATTATGAAAGGCGCGTTCCCGTTATGGACACTGGCGTTTCTGTCGCTCCCCTGAGCTCGCGGCACTACGGGCACATCAATTGGCTCGGGCTGCAAACGCTGGTGAAGCGCGAGGTAAAGCGCTTCCTGAAAGTCGGCGCGCAGACTGTGTTTGCGCCGCTGGTGCAGACGCTGCTGTTCATGATGGTGTTTGGCCTGATCCGTACAGGATTCTGGCCGGGCACCACGCATCATTATGCCGACGGATTGGCGGCGGGCCTGGTGATGATGTCGATCTTGTCGAACGCGTTTCAGAATTCGTCGTCGTCGATCGTTATCGCCAAGGTGCAGGGCAACGCTGTCGATTTTCTGATGCCGCCGCTGTCGGCGCTTGAACTCACCATCGCCTTTATTGTCGGCGCTGCAGCGCGCGGCTTGCTTGTCGGGTTGGTGAGTCTGATCGCGGTGGCGTGGATGGCCAACGTCATTCCCGAACATCCGCTCGTGGCGCTTTACTATGCGCTCGTTGCGTCGACGATTTTCGGCGCCATCGGCTTGATGGGCGGCGTGTGGGCCGACAAGTTCGACCACCTCGCCGCAGTGACGAACTTCATCATCGTGCCGCTGACGTTTCTCTCGGGCACGTTCTATTCGACCAGCCTGATGCCCGAACCGTTTCGTACGATCTCGCACAACAACCCCGTGTTCTCGCTGATCGACGGCTTCCGCTACGGGTTTATCGGCCACGCCGACGCGCCGCTCTGGCAAGGCGCTCTGGTAACCGGCGCGCTGGCGCTGGCGCTCTGCTGGGGCTGCTGGGCGATGATCAAGAGCGGGTACCGGCTGCGGAGCTAAGCGTGATCTTCCTCGGCCCACTCCTGATTGGCATCTTGCCCGCGCTCGCTGGCTTTGCTTTGGGAATGTGGAAAGGTCCGGCTGTAAGTCGTATGGGAATGAGCGTCAGCGCCGCCGTT
>DASZWS010000122.1:0-6050 GCA_035546515.1 Vitreimonas sp.
CGGTGCTGGCGTTTTTCTCGCGCGGCGGCTCAAGCGAGTAGCGCGCGCGTGGCGGCGGCAACGTCGCTCTGACGCATCAGGCTTTCGCCGACGAGGAAGGCTCTGGCGCCGGCGCGTTGCAGGCGGGCGATATCGGCTGGGGCGTTGATGCCAGACTCCGCGACGATCAGGCGGTCGCGGGGAACGCGCGACGCCAGACGTTCGGCGACCGCCAGATCAGTGACGAACGTTTTCAGCGAACGGTTGTTGATGCCGATGAGATTGGCGCCAAGTGCGACGGCACGGTCGACCTCGGCTTCGTCGTGGGTCTCCACCAGCGCGTCCAACCCGTAGCCCGACGCAGCGTCGAACACTTCGTGCGCCAACACGTCGTCAACGGCGGCCATGATAATGAGGATCGCGTCGGCGCCGATGGCGCGGCTTTCGGCGATCTGCCAAGGATCGATCATGAAGTCTTTGCGTAAGACTGGCAGATCAGCAGCGGCGCGGGCGAGGCGCAGGTTTTCTTCGCTGCCTTGAAAACTGGGGCCGTCAGTCAGCACTGAGAGGCAGGCCGCACCGCCGGCTTGATAGGCTCTGGCGAGTGCCGCCGCATCGAAGTCGGCGCGTATGAGGCCCTTCGATGGGCTCGCCTTCTTGACCTCGGCAATCAGCGCCTTTGGCGCCGCGCGTGCGAGAGAGGCAGCGAAGCCGCGGGGCGGCGGCGACGCCGCGATCGTTCGTTCCAAGCCGGCAAGCGAACTTGCTTGTTTCCGCGCCGCTACTTCTTCGCGCTTGTAGGCGATGATTTTGTCGAGAACGTTGTTCATGGCGCGCTCGCGGAAGCGGTGACGAGCTTTTGCAGCGCTGCCTCGGCTGCGCCGCTATCGAGCGATTGCGTGGCCAATGCGTGGGCCTCGATCACGGTTGGCGCTTTGCCGGCGACGAACAGCGCGGCGGCGGCATTGATGAGGACGGCAGCGCGATGGCCGGGGCGGCCGGCGCCGTCGAGCAGCGCGCGCATCTCGGCGGCGTTCTCAGCGGCGAGGCCGCCGCGCAAGTCGGGATGCACCGGCGCGTCCAACGTGGCGCGCTGGAGGGTGATGGCGCCGTTGTCGAGCGTGGCGACGAAATTGGCTTGCTGGCCGGCGGCGGAGAGTTCGTCCAAGCCGCCGGCGCCATGCACGACCAGCGCTTTGTCGCAGCCGAGTTCGCGCAGCGCCGCAGCCATGGGTTCGGCGTAGTCGGCGCTGAAGACGCCGACGAGTTGGCGTGTGACGCCTGCGGGATTTGAAAGCGGGCCCAGCAGATTGAAGATCGTGCGCTTGCCAAGCTCGCGGCGCGCCAAGGCGACGTGGCGCATGGCCGGGTGATGATTCTGCGCGAACAGGAAGGCGACATTGGCTTCGCGTAGGCAGCGTTCGAGCGTGGCGACATCGGCGGTGAGTTTCACGCCAAGTGCTTCCAGGACGTCGGCGGCGCCGGATTTTGAGCTCATGGCGCGGTTGCCGTGCTTGGCGACGGGTACGCCGCAACCGGCGACGACGAAGGCGACAGCAGTGGAAATATTGAGCGTATGCGCGCCATCACCACCGGTGCCGCAGACGTCGATGGCGCCGTCCGGCGCATTCACGCGCACCATGCGCGCGCGCAGGCTCTTGGCGCCGCCGGCGATCCAGGCGGGATCAATCATGTTGGGCTGGCTGAAATTGAGGAAGCGCTTGATGTCCTCGTGCGCGGCGGCGCCGTCCATGATGATGGCGAAAGCGGCGTCGATTTCGGCGGGCGAAAAGGTTTCACCTCGTGACAGCTTGTCGACGTAAGCGGCTAGTGTGCTCACAGCGCGCCAGCTGCGGTGAGGAAGTTGGCGATCATGGCGTGGCCGTGCTCGGAGGCGATCGACTCGGGGTGAAACTGCACGCCGAAGAGCGGACGGGCTTTGTGCGACATGCCCATGACCTCGCCGTCGGCGGTTTCCGCGTCGATCGTGAAGTCAGCAGGGAAGGTTTCGCGCTTCACCGCGAGCGAATGATAGCGCGTGGCGCGCAGCGGTGAGGGGAGGCCGCGGAAAACACCGCCCCCCTTATGGGTCAGTTCGGAGACTTTGCCGTGCATGATCTCGCGTGCACTGACGACGTCGCCGCCGAACGCTTGGCCCATGGCCTGGTGGCCGAGGCAGACGCCGAAGATCGGCAGGTCGTTTGGCGCTTGGCGCAGCAAGTCCAGGCAGATGCCGGCCTCGTTGGGCGTGGAGGGGCCGGGCGAGAGGATGACGCCTTGCGGCTTCTTCTTCAGCGCGTCGGCAACGCTGAGCGCGTCGTTGCGGTGGATTTCGGTGCGGACGCCGAAGTCCTCGACGTAATGGACGAGGTTATAGACGAAACTGTCGTAATTATCGATGACGAGGATCATGGCGCGCAGCCCTGCAGCGTGAACGAACGGAGTTAAAGCGTCGTCACGCGCGCCATCGCGAAAGGGCCGGCCACAGGGTCATCGGGGGCCAGCTTAGCGGATAAATCCTGGCTGAGAACGGGGTTCGCCGCTGTTGCGTGTAATTTGTGCGGCTTTCGCGGCATACTACCGCCCATGACGAGCCCCGCCGACACCGCGCTCATTTTGGAGAGTTTGGAGATCGCCGCGGAGGCGGGCGATCTGACGGGGCCGGTTTACGCGCGCCTCTTCCGCGAGCAGCCGGAGATGCAGGCGCTGTTCTGGCGCGACACCGATAACGCCATCAAAGGCGAGATGCTGGCGCGGGTGTTCGATGCGATCATCGATTTCGTCGGTGAACGGCGCTACGCGGACAAGCTCATCCAATGCGAGGTCGTCACTCATGACGGCTATGACGTGCCGCCGCCGGTGTTTGCGACGTTCTTTGGCGTGGTGGCGGCGGAGCTGCGCGTGGCCTGCGGCGCGCGATGGTCGGACGACATGCAGTCGGCGTGGCAGCGACTGCTGGCTGACCTCAACTTCTTCGTCCAGAACCCGAGCCACGTCGTAACGTCACCCTAACGGCAAATTGCGCAGCCGTTCGCCGCGTGCTTCAACGCGGAAAAGGGTAGGAGACCATCCATGGCGAACGTTGGCTATATCTGCATCGGCACGAACGATTTCGATCGCGCGACGGCGTTCTACGACGGCCTGTTCGGCGCGATGGGCGGCAAGCGGCTTTTTCCGACGCCGCACGGGCTGATGTATCGCGTCGGCGACGGCGCCATGGTGATGGTGACGCGGCCGTATGACGAGAAGCCGGCCGTCGCCAGCAATGGCGGCATGCTGGCCATCAGTGTCGACAGCAAAGAGCAAGTCGCGGCGGCGCACGCGAAAGCGCTGGCGCTGGGCGGCGCGTGCGAAGGCAAGCCGGGCCCGCGCGGGAATTTCGGTGAGTTTGCGTATTTCCGCGATCTCGACGGCAACAAGCTCGCGGTGTTTCACGCAGCGCGATGATTACTCGCCGATGGCGGCCAGAGCCGCCTCGGCGTCGGCGATCATGGCGACGAATCTCGGGTCGTCACGGATCGTGTCGAAGTCGGGATCGATCTTGGCGTAGTTGATATTGCTGCGCGAAGAGCGGGCGATGACGGGCGCGAGCATCTCGATCGCCGCGTCCGTGTCCTTCAAATGCACGGCCAGACAGCATGCGAAATTGTAGCGCATGTTCATGTTGTCAGGATCGATCAGCAGCGCCCGGTTCATCCATGCTTTGGCGCGCTCGCTTTGGCCCAGCACAGCGAGCGCATCGCTGCCGTGACCGAGAGCGTCGCCGTTGTTGCGGTCGTTGGCGAGAATCTTCTCGGTGCGTGCGAGCGTCACCTGCGCCGCTTGACGCGCGGCTTCGTGGTCGCCGATCGCGGTATAACAGGTGACGAGCATGCCGGCGCAGGCGAAATCCTGCTCCTCCAGCGCGACGGCTTTGGCAAAGTGCGGAATGGCTTCCGCGATGTCCTGCAGCACGAAATAGAGCCGCGCCGCGGCGCGTTGCACGGAGTGGGAGTCCGGCTCCAACCGCAGCGCGATTTCGATTTCGCGCTTGGCCTCATCGCCTTCTCCACGTTGCGAAAGCAGCAGCGCCCGCACCGCGCGGCCGTCGGCGAGGTCGGGATCGAGCGCGACGGCGCGTTCGGCGGCCGCCATGCCGCCATCGCCTTCGCCGCGCTGCATGTAGTTCCTGCCGTTTTCAGCAAGCGCCTTGAGCGCCCATGCCCGCGCGTAGTTTGGATCAAGCGCGATGGCGCTATCGCAGATGCGGATGACGGTAGTGGCGCGGCGCTGATCGCTGACGAAACCTGTGGCGTATTCCTGGCGGGCCATAAGCAGGAGATTGTAGGCGTCGACATTGTCAGTGCCGCGCATCTCGATGGCTTTTTTCTCTTCCGGGAGCAGCTTGAGCTTCAAGGCCGCGACGATGGCCTGAGAGATTTCGTCCTGCAGCGCGAAGATGTCGTCCAATTCGCGGTCGTAGCGTTCTGCCCACACGTGGTCATTCTTGGCGCCGTCGATCAGCTGAGCAGTGATGCGCACCCGCCCGCCGGCCTTGCGGACGCTGCCTTCGAGCACGTGCGTCACGTTGAGCTGGCGCGCTATAGCGGGGATGTCGACATGCTTGCCCTTGAAGGCGAAGGCGCTGTTGCGTGCGATCACCGAAAGCGCGGAGACCTTGCTGAGATCAGTGATGATGTCTTCGCTGATGCCGTCGGAGAAATATTCTTGTTCCGCGTCGCCGCTCATGTTGGCGAAGGGGAGGACGCAGATCGAAAACTTTTGCACGCGTTCGGCTCCAGGCGCCGCAGCACTATCAGGCTTCGGCGCACGCACCGCAAATACGTGCACCGGTGTTTCGATATTCTTGACGGTGTGAGGCCCGAGATCGTCAAATTCGGCTGCGACCTTGCCCGCCACTTGATCGCGGACGTTGCGTGAGAGTGCGACGCCGCCAACGGGCGCCAGGGCCTGCAAACGCGCGGCGATGTTGACGCCGTCGCCATAGATGTCGTCATCTTCGACGATGACGTCGCCCAGATTTATGCCAATGCGATAGCGCAGCCGTTCCGGCTCGGGGCGGGCAGCCTCGGCGGCGTCCATCGCCTCTTGGATATCGAGTGCGCAGGCCACCGCCGATGCGGCGCTGGGGAACTCGATGAGCACGCCGTCGCCCATCAGTTTGAAGATGCGCCCGCCCTGCGCGGCGACGCGGGGGTCAAACAATGTGCGGCGGTTGTCCTTGAGCCGCTGGAGCGTGCCGCTCTCATCGCGCTCCATCAGAGCGCTGTAGCCGACGACATCGGCTGAGAAGATGACGGTAAGTTTTCGCTGCATCTGGGAGATCGACTCCCCAACCTTAGCATTCATTGCATGTCCGTCAGCCAGGAAATCCCCTGCGGACGAAATCAGGCGTAGCGCCAGGCTTCCGCAGCGGCTCGGAAGAGGGCGCGGGACTTGTGCTGGGTTTCCTGCAATTCGAGTTCGGGATCGCTGTCGAGCACGACGCCGCCGCCCGCTTGCACGTAGAGCGCGCCATCTTTGACGATGCCGGTTCTGAGCGCGATGCAGGTGTCCATATCGCCGCCGGCGCCGAAATAGCCGACGCCGCCGGCGTAGATGCCGCGCTTGTGCGGTTCGACCTCGTTGATGATCTCCATGGCGCGGATTTTCGGCGCGCCGGTAACTGTGCCGTGCGGAAAGCCGGCGATCAGCGCGTCGAGCGCGTCTTTGCCCTCGGCGATTTCGCCTTCGACATTGGAGACGATGTGCATCACGTGGCTGTAGCGCTCGATGGTGAAGGCTTCCGTGACGCGGACGTTGGCGGAACCGGCTTGCGCGGCGGCGGCGTTGTAACCCTTGGGCGCGCCACGCTTGGCGACGCGGCCCAAATCGTTGCGCGCGAGATCGACGAGCATCAGGTGTTCGGCGCGCTCTTTGGGGTCAGCGAGCAAATCTTGTTCGAGGGCGAGATCCTCAGCCGGTGTTGCGCCGCGCGGGCGCGTGCCGGCGATGGGGCGGATGGTGACGGTGGGTCCGCGCAGCCGCACGAGAATTTCCGGACTGGAGCCGACAACGGCGAAATCGGCGAA
>DASZWS010000123.1:0-11501 GCA_035546515.1 Vitreimonas sp.
CTGCTCTTCACGCTGGTGACGACCGGGACGCTTGGCTGGTGGATTTTGCCTGCACACTTGCCGCTCTGGCAGGCCATCGTGGGTTTGATCTTGCTCTACGTGCTGGTCTCGATCCCATTGCGCGCGATGTCG
Organism: Vitreimonas sp.; assembly: GCA_035546515.1. Lineage (GTDB taxonomy): Bacteria > Pseudomonadota > Alphaproteobacteria > Caulobacterales > Aquidulcibacteraceae > Vitreimonas. The sequence goes on from DASZWS010000123.1 coordinate 133, forward strand.
TGGGCCTTCTATCGCGGACCCTACCGCAGTTACCGCGAAGGCGAAGGCTTGGTGACGCTGGCTGTGATCGTTGTCGTTGCGCTCATCGCCTACAACACAGTGCCCGAGGCGCGCGACGTGATGGACAATATCCCGCTCGCACTCGAACGCTTCGGCGACGCGCTGCGCAACGCCTTCGACACAAGCGTGAAGCCGCTCATCGATTGAGCTCTACCTCCTCCATGAGCCTGGGGCGCGGTGGCCTGTCTGCCGCGCCTCTTTTTTTGCTCAGCCCCACGGTCCGCGCTGGCGCGGTGCGGAAGGCTCGGGCGGCGGTGACGGCGAATTCCAAGGTCCGACCGGCGGCGTTTCCGGGACGGCCGGTTCAATGATGTGACCTCCCGCATATTTTACCAGCGCATTGATGCGATCCTGGATCGGCGGATGTGTCGCAAACAGGCTGGCAAAGTCGGCCTGCGGGTTCTCGATGAACATCTCGCGCACTTCCGATGGCGCATGAATGCCGGCGTTGCCGGAGATTTTCTGCAGCGCTGAGATCATGGCGTCTGGATTTTTGGTCAATTCGACAGACCCCGCGTCCGCCAGATATTCGCGTTGCCGCGACAACGCGAAGCGAATGACTATGGCCAGCCCATAGGAAATCGCGATCAGCACGATCGCCACGATGATTGCTAGGCCGCCGCCACCTGAATCCCGGCTCGAGCGCGAGCGCCCGACGCGGCCGCCGGAGTACCAGAGTCCGCGCGTGACGATCTCACCGACAAACGAGAATATCCCGACGAAGATCACCGCGATCATCATCAGCCGCACATCCGCATTGCGGATGTGCGTGAGTTCGTGGCCCAGCACCGCTTCGATCTCGTCGTCATTCAGGTTTTCAATCAGCCCGCGCGTGACCGTTATCGAATAGCTGTTCTTGGCGACGCCGGTGGCGAAGGCGTTCATCGCGTCGGTGTCGATGATACGCAGCGCAGGCATGGTGATGCCGCGCGAGATGCAGAGATTTTCCAGCAGATTGTAGAGTTTGGGATTTTCGCTGCGCGCAATCCGATGCGCCCCGGTGGCCGCGTCAATAATGCCTTGATAGGCAAAGTAGGCGATGAAGAACCAAACCAGTGCGCCAATGATCGCGAACGGCCAAGCCTGCGCCAAGGCGTCGGCGGCCCAGATAAACGGCCCCATTTCGCCCGCGCCCTCGGCGCCGTAGCCGGAAATTCCGGCGAAGCCGAGAAACAGGCCGTAGGTAAGCATAAGCAAGAGAACTGGAAACCCGGCCATGAGCAGGACGGATTTCCAGTTGTTGTTCCAGATGTGGGTTTGCAGGCCGTAGGCGCCCACGTCGCGATCGCCCTAGCTGAACTTCACCTGCGGCGCCTCGTTCATAGTCGCGCGGTCGGCGTCGCCCAGATCGAAGAACGTGCGCGGGCCAAAACCGAACATGCCGGCCAGCATGGCAGCCGGGAATTGTTCGCGGCCGGTGTTGTACTCGCCGACGGCGTTGTTGAAGAAGCGGCGCGCAGCAGCGAGCTTGTTCTCGATGTCCGACAGTTCGTCCTGCAGCTTGATGAAGTTCTGATTGGCTTTGAGGTCTGGGTACGCTTCGCTGAGCGCGATCAAACGGCCCAATGCAACGCCAAGCGCGCCTTCGGCGGCGCCCATAGTTTTCGGATCCCCAGTCTTTTCTGCGTTCACCGCCGCGTTGCGCGCCTGCACCACCGCTTCAAGCGTGCCGCTTTCGTGAGCCGCGTAACCCTTCACGGTTTCGACCAAGTTCGGAATCAGATCGTGACGCTGGCGGAGCTGCACGTCGATGTCGGCGAAAGCCTGGTTGGCGTTCTGACGAAGTGCGACGAGGCGATTGTAGATGCCGATCATCAAGACGACGAGAACGACGACGACGATCAGAAGGATCAACCCGATGCCCATCTTAGTTTCCTATCGGCGACCCGCGCTGGGTCAGTTAGCGCATCTCATATAGGAAGATGCGCGCGGCGTCGCAGGCAAACTGCTCCCCCGCAAGCGGGGGAGCTGTCAGCGCAGCTGACTGAGGGGGCGGCGCAGAACAGCGCGCTACCTTGTAACTCCCCCTCCGTCTCGCGGCGTCGCCGCGATCCACCTCCCCCGCAAGCCGGTGAGGCGTTAGCCGATAATGTCGCTGAAGCGACCCGAGCGCGAAAAGCCTTTTGGCGCAACCTTGCCGGCGCCGCCGCGCTTGCCGCGATAGTCTTTCCACTCGGGAACCGCACGGATGCGTCCGGCAGAGTCCTCCCAGGTGAGGCCTTCCTCTTTGCTGAACACCTTCACGTCCGCCAAGCCGCGGTCGTGGTAGCTTTGCAGCTTCACGCCCTTGCCGCGGGTCATCTCCGGCAATTCGCCGAGTGGGAAGATCAAGAGCTTCTTGCGTTCGCCGATCACCGCCACCTGGTCGCCATCGACTTTTGCCGCCTGCATGGCGCGGCCGTTGAGCACCTGTTTGCCGGCGCGCTTGGTCGCCAGCATCTCACTCTCCGGCACGACGAAACCATAGCCCTCGTGACTCGCCACCAAGCGCTTGGCGCCCTCCTCGTACGCAAACAACGCCACCGCCTCGTCGATATCGGCCATCTCGATCGACAACCGGATCGGCTCCCCGTGCCCACGACCGCCCGGCAGCTTGTGTGCGTCCAGCGTGAAGGCGCGGCCATCAGACGAGAATAGCACGAGCTTATCGGTGGTTTCGCAGCGCACGATGTGTTGGGCGTGATCGCCTTCTTTGAACTGCAGGTTCGAAAGCTCGCCGTGCCCCTTGAGTGCACGGATCCAGCCTTTCTCGGAAAGGATGACAGTCACCGGCTCGCGCGCGACAAAAGCTTCGATGTCGACGTCAGCTGAGACCGCGGCGGCTTCGCCCAATTCGGTGCGCCGCTTCCCCCAGACAGTACCGGGACCGAAGAGCTTGCGGGTTTCCTTCAGCTCGCCGGAAATGCGCCGCCACTGCTTGCGCGTATCTTCGAGCAGGCCTTGCAGGTCCTTCTGTTCCTCGCGCAGGGCGGCGTCCTCGCGACGGATTTCCATCTCTTCCAGTTTGCGCAATTGCCGCAAACGGGTGTTGAGGATCGCTTCGGCCTGCACTTCGTTCAGCTTGAAGCGCTGGATGAGCTTTTCTTTCGGCTCATCCTCGTTGCGGATGATGCGGATCACTTCATCGAGATTCAGGAAGACAATCAGCAGGCCGGCCAACACATCGAGCCGGGCAGCGATCTTCTCCAGCCGATGGGCCGTGCGACGTTGCAGCACGTCGCGGCGGTGATCGAGAAAGGCGCGTAGCGCTTCCTTCAGGTTCATCACCCGCGGCGCGCCTTGCGCATCGAGCACGTTCAGGTTCAGCGAAATCCGGGTTTCCAGTGCCGTGAGCTTGAACAGGCTCTCCATCAGCACTGCAGGCTCCACGGTGCGCGACTTCGGCTCCAGCACGAGGCGCATTTCTTCCGCGCTTTCGTCGCGAACATCGCCGAGCAACGGCGCCTTCTTGTTTTCAATCACCGCCGCGAGCGCTTCGACCAGCTTGGATTTCTGCACCAGGTGCGGAATTTCAGTAACGACGATGCGCCACATGCCGCGACCGAGATCCTCGGTTTGCCAGCGCGCACGCACGCGGAAACCTCCGCGGCCAGTGTCATACGCTTCGTGGATCGCTTCGGGCGATTCAACGACGATACCGCCGGTAGGAAAATCAGGCCCAGGGATGACCTTCAGCAAATCCGAGGTCGTCGCCTTGGAATTCTCGATCAACAACAAACAACCGTCGATAAGCTCGGCGACATTGTGTGGCGGGATGTTCGTCGCCATGCCGACGGCGATGCCGGATGAACCATTGGCCAACAGATTGGGGAACGCCGCCGGCAGCACCACCGGCTCTTCTTTCGAGCCGTCATAGCTCGGACGAAAATCGACGGCGTTTTCGTCAATGCCTTCAAGCAGCGCTTCGGCTGCATGCGTCATCCGGCTTTCGGTATAACGCATGGCGGCGGGGTTATCGCCGTCAATGTTGCCAAAATTGCCTTGCCCGTCGATCAACGGATAGCGCGAGTTGAAATCCTGCGCGAGGCGCACGAGCGCGTCGTAGATCGATTGGTCGCCGTGCGGGTGATAGTCACCCATCACATCGCCAACCACCTTCGCCGATTTGCGGAACGCAGCGTCCGGCCCCAGCCGCAAGCGGCTCATCGCGTAAAGCACGCGCCGGTGTACGGGTTTCAGGCCATCGCGCACATCGGGCAGGGCTCGGGACGTAATTGTCGAGAGCGCGTACGCGAGGTAGCGCTTGGCCAGCGCCTCCGCGATTGGCTCCTCTACGATGCGTCCGCCGTCCTCGGGCGATCGCGTGATGTCGTCAGCCATTCTTGGCTCTCCGAAACGATCCAGGCGCGTTCTGGCGCGGTTAAATCAGAGTCGTCCTGCAAATCCCAAACGTTCGATCAGCCGACGTCGCGCCTCCGGCATCCCCTCGCCTTTGTGCTCGAACACGCGCCGCTCCAAAAAGTAGCCAGAGAGTGCGAAGGCATGAGCAACGTCGCCCTCCTTTAGTTCCGCCTCCGAATTGATGAGGAATGGCGGCAATTTGAGCAGCACATCGGCATGCGGCGCGCCAGCTTCCAACGTGGCTGCACGCCCAGTGCGGGGGCTCACCCATGCCAGATTGGAGGTCTCGCCGGTGACGGCGCAGCGTGAAAGGTCGAGGCCATAGCCTAGCGCTGCGAGCAACCCAAGCTCGAAGCGCGTGTAGAGCGCGGGCCAAATTTCATTCTGCGGCATGGCCTCGATCAACACGATCAGTGCGTCATAAAGCTGTGGATAGGCCTGCCGCTCCGCCGTTGCGCCGCGGATCAGCGCAACGGCGGAAGACAGACCGGCGAGCGCAGTGGGGTCGTCCAGCAGCCGCGTCGCGTGCGGCTCGACCAGTTCGAGCGGCTGGAAAAACCCGAGTTGTTCGGAAAGCCGGGCCTTCCAGCCAGCGTGCACGAGATTGCCGGATTGCAAAATCGGCTGCGACTTGCGTCCCGCATGCACCACGCCGCCGTAGCGCCCATGCTCGCGCGCGAACACCTCGGCCACCAGCTTGCCTTCGCCAAAATGGCGCGCACCCAGCACAACGGCGTCGTCAATCCATTCCATCAGCCGGACGCCTCATCGCGCCGCGCCCGCGCCATGATGCGGCGCGAATTTGGCTCCCCTCTCTGACAGAATTCGCAAGCACACGGCGCGCGGCCGTGCGCCTGCGGATAGTGTCGCCAACCAATGACACCCCGCAGCGGAGCGATGCGCCGGATTTCTCGGGCGAGGATTTTGCGCTCAACGATGACCTCAAATCCTTCCATGCCCTGGTGTGCACGAACAAGTGCAACCGCTTCGCTGGCTGCCATACGACGATTTTGTTCGTTAAATCGGCAACAGACGACGACTTCGTCATCGGGCACGCGAAAGTATACGCCGATCAACGGCTGCCGGCGCCATTTTAGAATTTCTCGGGACCACTGATGCGTCAGGGTATGACTTCCCAACACAGGGAAGCAAAATACGATCTGCCGTTTCAGCGACGAGCCAGTCAACTCGCGCTTGACGCCGCCTAAACCGGAGCGCCGAATTGATGGCGCGAACTTCGCGGCGGTGATGTGGACGAATGTTGCCATCGGATCACGCTTCGTAATCCAGGCCCAGGCGTTGATACAGCGCCCGCTCCTCTGTCCAGTTCTCGGCGACCTTCACGTGCAGGAACAGGTGTACGCGGCGGTCGAAGGCCTCTTCCAGTTCTTTGCGCGCAAGTTCGCCGATGGTTTTGATCGTCGCGCCCTTAGCGCCGATAGCGATTTTGCGCTGCCCTTCGCGGGCGACGTAGATGGTCTGATCAATCTTTACAGAACCATCCTTGCGCTCTTCCCAGCTATCGGTTTCAACGTTGAGTTCGTACGGCAGCTCTTCGTGCAGGCGCAGAAACGCCTTTTCTCGCGTAATTTCCGCGGCCAAGACCCGCGCTGGCGCGTCCATCGTCTGGTCTTCCGGAAACAGCCAAGGCCCTTCTGGCGCGCGTTCGACGAGCACTTTCGCCAAATCCTCGACGCCATCTTTGCGTTTGGCGGAGATCATGAACACGTCTGTGTAGAGTCCCTCATCGACAAGCTTGGTCGTGAGTGCGAGCAACTCCGGGCGCGGCACAACATCGACTTTGTTGAGCGCCAGGATCGAAGCGATCTCCATCTGTTTGAGCTTTGCGGTGATGGCGGCCGCGTCCTCCACGGACCGCGCATCGGCAGCGGCTCGCTCGCTGCCCATGTGCGCGGCCGCATCCACGACATGCACCACCGCGTCCGCGCCTTCGAGCGCGCTCCAGGCTGCGGCCACCATGGCGCGATCCAAACGCCGCCGCGGCGCAAACACGCCGGGCGTATCAATCAACACCAGCTGCACTTCATTGCGCATGGCGATGCCGCGCACGAGCGTGCGCGTGGTTTGAACTTTCTGCGTAACCGCAGCGACCTTGGCGCCGACAAGCGCGTTGACGAGTGTCGACTTGCCCGCATTGGGCGCACCTAAGACGGCGATGACCGCGCAACGGTGCTCACCCATCGACGCCATTCTCCTTCAGGAACGCCGCCGCCGCCGCGCGTTGGGCGTCACGCTTAGAACCGCCTTCACCACGCACTGCCGCAAATCCATCGACGCGCGCTTCAATAACAAAATTCGGCGCGTGCTCCGGCCCTGAGCGCTCGACCTCTTCATAGGACAGGTTCTTCTTCCGCGCCGCCACCCACTCCTGCAGCACCGTTTTTGCGTCACGCGGGGCCGCGCCGACGTGCGCGAACGCATCGCCCCAAAAAGTCTCGACGAAGGCGCGCGCGGCCTCGAAACCGGCGTCAAGATAGAGCGCGGCGATCACCGCTTCGCAGGCGTCCGCGAGAATAGCTTCTTTGGCGCGCCCACCCTGAGACTCCTCCGATGGAGAGAGAATAAGGGCATCGCCCAAATTGGCCGCGCGCGCGGCGCGCGCGCACGCGTGACGATTCACCAGGGCATTGAAGCGCTGCGCGAGATCGCCCTCGTCTTCGCTTTGATGCTCGCTGTAGAGCCGCGTGGAGACAATGAGCGCCAGGACGCGGTCGCCTAAAAATTCCAGCCGGTCATAGGAGCGCTTGTTCTTCTTTCCACTATCAAGCGCGCTCGCGTGCGTCAGCGCTTCACGCAACAAGGATCGATCCGTGAAAGCACGACCGAGGCGCTGCTCAAGCGCTGCGAGGCGAGCCTCGATGCTGGGCGTCGCGCCGCTCATGGGCGGCCGCCACTCAATGCAGGGACTTCAAGAAGCGATGGCCGCGGAAGCCGGTAAACAGCGTCCACGGCTGAAACAGCGACGTCGAGGAGTCGAACGAAACCACCACGAATTGCGCCGGGCCAACCAGATTGTCGTAGGGTACAAAGCCAACGACCGAAGGCACGCGGCTGTCCGCGGAGTTGTCGCGATCGTCGCCCATCATGAAATAATTGTTGGGCGGCACGGTGAAGACGCGGGTGTTGTCGAGTTCGGTCTGGCCGCGATCGAAGGTGGTGTACGTCACGCCGTTCGGCAGCGTCTCGCGGAACGCCGGGATGCTCTCGGTGATGCCGTTTTCATCCTTGAATGAAATCGACCCTGCAGGCTCGCGCCGCACCGGCACACCGTTGATGTTCAGCACGCCGTCGATGACCTGAATGCGATCGCCCGGCAGCCCGATCAGGCGCTTGATAAAGTCGCGATCCGGCTCCGGCACGGGACGAAACACGATGATATCGCCGCGCGTCGGCTTGTGCCCGAAAAGACGTCCGTGCGGCAGCAGGCCATCGAGCGGGGTGAACGAATAGCGCCCGTATCCGTAAGACCATTTGGTCACGACGATGTAGTCACCGACCTCCAAGGTCGGTTGCATTGAGCCCGAGGGAATCCGGAAGGGCTGCGCAATCGTGAAGCGCAACACCATCGCAAGCGCGAGCGCATACAGAATGGTGCGAACGTTCTCCCAAAACGCACTCATCATCGGCGTGGCGGACTCGTCCGTCGTTGACATACTCATGCGTTTCTCGCTCGACGCAGGCACGCGGGGACTTTGTCGTCTCGCGCGGACCAGCGATGGTTCACAAACTCGATTTGAACGGGACCGGCTGTTTCAAGGCCCATGCGGCTAGCTGCCCTGCTGCGGCTCATTCCTGTCTAACTCGGCCGAAATGATGACGAAGCCGACAGCCAACGGGTAGTCGTCCGTCAGGCTTACGTGGATGTGGGCGGCATATCCAGGCGGGGTCAACTCGGCCAGACGCCGCGCTGCTCCGCCCGTGAGCGCCATAGTGGGCTGTCCGCTCGGCAGGTTGGCGACCCCCATATCCCGCCAAAACACCCCTCTTTTCAGGCCTGTACCCAACGCCTTGGCGCAGGCCTCCTTGGCGGCGAAGCGTTTAGCGTAGGTGGCGGCCCTTTGCGCCGGGCGCCGCTCGGCACGCCTGCGTTCCAGTTCCGTATAGATGCGCAGCGTGAAACGATCGCCGAACTGGGCCAGCGTGTTCTCAATCCGCCGAATGTCGATGATGTCGTTGCCGATGCCGAGGATCATGCCGCTCTCGCCGCATCCATGCGCCGGCGCATCTCCTCGATAGCTTCGCGCAAGCCGATGAAGACCGCCTCGCCCACCAGGAAATGGCCGATGTTGAGCTCGGCGATCTCTGGAATGGCGGCGATCGGGGCCACGGTCTCGTAGTCGATGCCATGACCGGCATGCACCTCAAGACCCAGGGCGGCCGCTTGCTTCGCACCGCGCTGCAGCGCCTGCAGCTGATTGCCGGCCAGCGCTTCGCCCTCTCGCGCTAGATCACAATAGGCCCCGGTGTGCAGTTCCACGACGGCGGCGCCTACGTGATGCGCCGCCTCGATTTGCTGCGGATCCGCCCCAATGAACAGCGACACGCGGCTGCCGGCGTCCCGTAGCTTTTGCACGAACGGCGCAATCCAATTGTGACCACCCGCAACATCAAGCCCGCCCTCAGTCGTGCGTTCTTCGCGCCGCTCCGGCACCAGGCAAACCGCATGCGGACGATGATGCAGTGCGATCTCAAGCATCTCCTGCGTCACCGCCATTTCCAAGTTGAGCGGTTTTGTTCGTTCGCGCAGCATCGCCGAAAGGCGCGCGATATCTTGGTCGGAGATGTGGCGGCGATCTTCTCGCAAATGTGCAGTGATGCCGTCGGCGCCGGCCTCAAGCGCGATCGTCGCGGCGCGCAACGGGTCAGGATAAGAACTTCCGCGCGCGTTGCGAATGGTGGCGACGTGATCGATATTTACGCCGAGGCGCAGGTGCATGCTTATGCCGCCAATCCGCGGCTGCCCGGCTTGATCGCGGGCAACGCCGCCAACTCGGGCGGCAACTTGTCTGCGGGGTAAGATGGCGCTTCGACCGCCGCAAGCGAGACCAATTCCACACCGATATCGGCTTTGCCGTTGGAGCGATCAATGAGACACCCTGCGCCGACGAGCTGGCCTTGATCCTTGATGGCGTCGAGACACTCGCGCGACGAAAGCCCGGTCGTGACCACGTCTTCAACCATCAGAACGCGGTCGCTCTGCTTGATCTCAAAACCGCGGCGCAACTGAAACTTGCCGTTCTCGCGCTCAACAAACATAGCGCGAGCGCCGAGGTGGCGTGCAGTTTCGTAACCCGGAATGATCGCGCCGACGGCCGGCGACACCACGACCTCGATCTTGCCGAATCTCGCGCGGGCTTTTTCCGCCAAAGCCTTGCAGAGCCGCTCCGTGCGCGCCGGGTCTTGAAACACAATGTTCTTTTGGAAGAACACAGGCGAATGCAATCCGGAGGACAAGATGAAATGTCCTTCAAGCAACGCGCCGGCGGCGCGAAATTCGTTCAGCACTTCGTCTTGGGTCATGGGGTGTGCTCTAACCGATTCACAGCATACCGAAACCAGACTTATCGTTGGTTTTCGGACGCAAAAGCGATGGCAGCATCCAGCAGGCGGTTGGCCGCCTTCAAAATCGGACCGCCGAGGTAATCCTGCGCAAGCGCGTTCATCTCGGCTTGGCCAACGTAAAGGCCGTCGGACACGATAAAGCTCAGCCGGACATCCCCCTTCTTTGGCGCATTCGGACGCGGCAACTCCGCGGGGGTCAGTTCGTCGAGGACCTCGGCGCTTGCGCTCAGCAGGTCTTCGCGCGCGTCACGCAATGATGGTGGATCTTGCTCAAGCACGATCATCTTTTCGGACGAGTTGATGTAGCGAATGCGGCCATCTGCGTATGCTGCGAGCGTATCCAGCCCACGTTCGAGCGCTGCTTCAACCACGACGCCCAGCAGAGTGCCCTTCGGCACCGCGCGGCCCTCGTCTTTCAGGCGTTTGAACGCAAGGGCGCGTATCCGGCTCTCTGCGGCGCCGTCATCGGCGATGGCCCGCACTGCCCGCTCATTCAACGGCTGCGCGAACACGGAGCTGACGTCGCCGACGTTCCACGCGCCATAAAGCTCCGGCGTATCGCAGAACATCAGATTGTAGATTTGATTGACGTTGGCGTCGCGATACGGGTTCTGCACCGGCATTAGCCACGCACCCGTTCGACGTCCTTGACGGCTTTGCTGGTGCGCATCGCGGCGACGATATTGGTCAAATGGCGTGCGTCCGCCACTTCGATATCAAAGATCATGTCGAAGAAATCCGCTGTCCGTTTCGCCATGCGAAGGTTCAAAATATCGCCCTCGTTGTCGGCGATCGTACGACAAAGCTCCGCGAGCACGCCACGCTTGTTTTCGACGGTGGCGATGATCCGGCCCACGGCGAGGGTGCGCTGCAGCGCGGTTTTGGTCCAGCTCAGGTCCACCCAATCGAGGCCGCTTTCCTCCATGCCGGCCAGACGGTCGCAATCGATGGTGTGCACTTCGACGCCTTTGCCGGGGATTTGCACGCCTACGATGCGATCGCCGGGGATGGGCGTGCAGCACTCACCGAAATGCAGTGCGACTCCCGGCGTGAGATCGCCGCCCCTCACGTAGAGCTTGGCCTTTTCGCGCTCCATCGGCCGGCGGCCATCGTCTTTACGGACCTTCTCTTCAAGACCGGGGAAAGCTGCGACAACAACGGCAGTGGCTTTCAATGAACTGTCGCCGATGGCGACGAACAATTCTTCCTCGTCGGCCTTGCCGAGCCGCGCGGCGGCGTTGCCAAGCGCGACTTCGGTAATGTCATGGCCATAGCGGTGCAGCGCATGCGCCAGCAACTCGCGCCCGAGCTTGCCGAATTCCTCGCGGCGTGCGTGCCGCTCGAGCCGGCGCTGCGCAGATTTGGCGCGGCCGGTTTTCGCCAAC
>DASZWS010000124.1:0-10268 GCA_035546515.1 Vitreimonas sp.
TGGCGGGATCGGACTGCAGCTCCGGCAGATCTGCGTAGGCCAGGCAGCGTGTTGCGGAGATGTAGCGTGCATCGCTCATGCGATCGCCGGCTGCGCTTGCTGTGAACGGCGCGAGCACGGCGAGCGCCACAACGATGGTGAATAAGCGTTTCATGTTGAGGCTCCCATTTCAAATCCACTCGGACCCGCACGAGGGAGATGCGCGCGAATTGTGTTCTGGATGTTGCCGAGTGTTTCGCGCGTATTGCATTTGCGACCGAGCGCGCGCCGCGCACGACAAAGCGCGCAGAATTACGACGAGTTCAGGGACGTGCGCGTTTGGTCTCTCGTGCGCTGCGTTTCGTCGCGCTGCTAGGCGGGCGCCATCGCCATTTGCCGGCGCACTTCGCGGCGGAAGAGGTCGATGTTGTGGCCGTCCGGTTGCGACGCGAGGCGCCAGAAGGTCCAGCCATTGCAGGCGGGCGCGTCGGCCGCGACTGCGCCCATGCGGTGAATCGAACCGCTCATATCGCCAAGCGCGAGCGAGCCATCAGCGCGCACGCGCGCCTTCTTGCCGTTCGGCGACACCAGGATGTCGCCGGGTTTGATGAAGCCGGCTTCGACGAGTTGGCCGAATGGCACGCGCGGTTCTTCTTTCTTGGAGCGGGTCACCATCAAATCTTCGGCCGCCGCTGGTATAATTTTCTGTAAGCGTGCGCGGGCGCCGGCTGCGTAACTCGGGTCGCGCTCGATGCCGATATAGTGGCGCCCGAGGCGCTTGGCGGCCGCGCCCGTGGTGCCAGTGCCGAAGAAGGGGTCCAGGATCACTTCGCCGGGCTTGGTGGTGGCAAGCACCACGCGATGCAGCAGCGCTTCCGGCTTTTGCGTGGAGTGCAGTTTGCGGCCCTCTTTGTCCTTGAGCCGCTCGCCGCCGGTGCAGAGCGGCAGCGTCCAATCGCTGCGCATTTGCAGGTCTTCGTTGAGCATCTTCAGCGCGTCGTAATGGAAGGTGTATTTGGCGTCCTTCGAGCGCGCGGCCCAGATCAGCGTCTCGTGCGCATTGGTGAAGCGGGTGCCTTTGAAGTTCGGCATCGGGTTGGTTTTGCGCCAGACGATGTCGTTCAGGATCCAAAAGCCGGCGTCCTGCAGCGCCGTGCCGACGCGGAAGATGTTGTGATAGGCGCCGATCACCCAGATGGCGCCGTTCGGTTTCAGCACGCGGCGCGCTTGCGTAAGCCACGCGCGGGTGAAAGCGTCGTAGGACGCGAAGTCGTCGAACTTGTCCCACTCGTCGTCGACGCCATCGACGACGGATTGGTCCGGGCGGGTGAGGTTGCCGCCAAGCTGCATGTTGTAGGGCGGATCGGCGAAGACGAGATCGACGCTGCCCTCGGGCAGGGCGCGCATCGCCTCGATGCAGTCGCCTTCGATAATCTTGTCTTTGAAATGCCGCGTCATTCGTCCCACCGGCGAAGATTCAAGCTTGAATGACTCGCCGAATCAATGGGCGCCGTGCGCATTAACCATGTTTGGCGCAGCCGCCGCTGTTCAGGTATCAAGATTTGGTGGCCACCGATGACCTGACCGCCTTCGATCGCTTCGCGCAAAGCTGGCGCGCGATGGCGTTGGTGGCGCTGATCGCGCTGGCTTCGGCGCTGTTCGGCGCAGGCGGCGTCCCGGTGATGGACCGTGACGAAGCGCGCTTCGTGCAAGCCACGCGGCAAATGCTCGAAACCGGCGATTACGTGCATATCAACGTGCAGGCGGTTGAGCGCAACAAGAAGCCCGTCGGCATCCATTGGCTGCAAGCGGCGTCGGTCTGGTTCTTCAAGCCGCTGGCAGGCTCGTTCAACACGATCTGGCCGTACCGCTTCGTCTCGGCGCTGGGGGCGATGTTGGCGGCCATGGCGACATTGTGGGCGGGGCGGGCGCTGATAGGACCGCGCGCAGCGTTGATTGGCGCATCGTTGTTCGCGTGCGGAATGCTGCTCGGCTTCGAGGGCATGACGGCGAAAACTGACGCAGCACTGCTCGCATGCGTTACCGTGATGATGGGTGCGCTGGCGCATTTGCGGTTGGGCGGCGCACACGCAAAGCGCCTGACCTTGATCTTCTGGGGCGCGCTTGGTCTTGGCGTGCTGGTCAAAGGCCCGATCGCGCCGATGGTGGCCGTGCTGACGCTAGCGACGCTCGCGGTGTGGGAGCGGCGCGCGAATTGGATGAAGCCGCTGGCGTGGTGGCCGGGGCCGTTGCTGGCGCTCTTGGTCGTCGCGCCGTGGGTGGCGGCGATTTCCATCGCCACGCACGGGCGTTTCTTTGGCGGCATGGGTGCGGACATCGGCCCCAAGCTGGCCGGCGGGTCGGAAGGACACTTTGCGTGGCCGGGCTATCATTTGGCGCTGCTGCCGCTGCTGATCTTTCCCGCGTCCTATGCGTTGCCGTTTGCGCTGCGGATCGGCAAACGCGCGCTGCAGGCGAAGAGAGACGACGCGGCGTTCGCGGCGCTGCGGCTTTTGCTGGCCTGGGCGGTTCCGACATTTCTGGTGTTCGAATTGGCGCCAACGAAGCTGCCGCACTACACGCTGCCGACCTATCCCGCGCTTGCGCTGATTTGTGGCGCGGGCGTGGTGATGGCGCTCAACGAACGCTGGCGCATCACCCATGCCCTCGGGCTCGCGGTGTTCGCCTTGGCGGGCGCCGGCATGGTGGCGGCGTGGTCGGTGGGGGCGGCGTTCGCTTCGAGCGAAAGCGCCGCAACCGCATCGGCGTTGCCAGCGGCGTTGGCGGGCGCATTGGTGCTGATGGGCGCGGTGTCTGTGCTGGGCCTGGCGCGTTCGTTGCCGGTTCGCTTAGCCGCGGGCGTCGTTTGCGCGCTCGTGCTGTCCTTCGGATTTCGACAGATCATCCTGCCCGGCGCCCACGGACTGTTTCCCTCAAACGAAGCCGCCCAAGCGCTGCGCGCCAACGGATTGGCGGCGCGGCCGCTCTGGGTGTTGGGCTATCGCGAAACCAGTTTGGTGTTTTTGACGCGCACCGACGCGCATCTGACGTACGCCGAGGATGTCGCCGCGCATGCCGCCGCAGGGGACGCGATGGTGGTCTCGCAAGACAAGCTGCCGGCGTTGCAAGAGCTGCTGCGCCCGCGTGGCTTGCTGTTCGCGCAGGGAGGCAACGCTGGTGAGGTGCATGGCCTCAATCTTGGCAACGGCCGCAAAGTGACGCTTTACGTCGGCGTACTTGCGCCGAACTAGGCGGCGTTGCCGCGCGCCGCGAACGCTGTGAGCGCATCCTGCACGGGCTTGAAGCTGCGCCGGTGAATGGCGCATGGGCCAAGCTGCGCCAGCGCGCGCTGGTGCTCCGGCGTCGAGTAGCCCTTGTGCTTGGAAAAGCCGTAGCCGGGATGCTGCGCGCAGAGTTCGCTCATCATGCGGTCGCGTTCGACCTTGGCGATGATCGAAGCGGCGGAGACGATCGGCACGATCACATCGCCGTCGATCACCCATTCGACCGGGCACGGCAGATCGGGCGCCATGTTGCCGTCGACGATGGCGGCAACCGGAACTTCACTGAGCGCGTGAAAGGCGCGCTGCATCGCCAGATGCGACGCGCGGAGAATGTTGAGCGTGTCGATCTCTTCGACGCTGGCGACGCCGACGGCGACGATGCTCACGGCGCGAATTTTGGCGGCGAGATCTTCGCGCGCTTCGGCGGTGAGCTGTTTGGAATCATCGAGCCCCTTGGGGCGGCCCTTGCGTGGCAAAATCACCGCAGCCGCCACCACCGGCCCCGCCAAGGGGCCGCGCCCAGCTTCATCGATCCCGCAAATGCTCATGGCCGCCGACCATGGCGGATTCGTTTCGGCGCGCAAACGCCGTCGTTCAGCGTGGTAGGCGGGGCGGCTTACAGATTGCCGGCGAGGGTGAAGACGCACATGGCCAAGCACAGCACGATGCCGATGGCCATGGTGGCGTGAATGACGGAAATGGACTGGGGCCGCCAAGCCGTGGTGTCTGCAACGCCGTATTCGCCGTCTGCCATGGTCCGTCTCCGTGCCCGCCGCGCACAGAACGCCGCTGGACGCGGCTCGTTCCGAGAAAACGCGGCGACCTACGCAACCCCCAGGCCACCCACCGCCAGCATGAAAGCCCAAAATCTCTTCATAGGTCGTTAATTTTCATTGGGATTTGCTGAATCCGGTGGAAGCCGTTTCGCATACGATGTCGCGGGTGCGCGTCTATTTGTATGGGATGCTTGACATCGCGCGCCCGCCCATGTAAATGTACCTTGTCATTTGGACATGGACGCTTGATAGGAGACGGTCAGATGTGTGGAAGCGGTGAAGGCGTGTACGGGATCGTGGCGGGCCTGATCGGTGCGGCGGCCATTCTGGTGATGGCGTACGCCGAGAAGCACGGCGGTGAGGTGCATGCTCACAAGTCCGCGCAGGCCGCGGTCGCCTACGCGGTGCAGGTGGCGTCGCCTGTGAGTGTCGGCCTCCGCCGCAGCGGCGCGCATCTCGACATCAATCTGCGCTTTTAACGGAACCTCAAAATGAGCTGTGAAGTCCCCGACAACATGAGAGAGGCGGGCCGGCGCTACACGGTGCGCATGCTGGGCACGGGCCTGCTTTATATGGCGGTGGTGTTTGCCGCGGTGTGGGTGATCCGGCACTCGGGCCTGCAGCTGCCGCAATGGACGGTGGTGCTGATCTCGCTCACGCCCGTCATCCCGGCTTTGGTGATGATGCGCGTCTATCTGACCTTCGTCCGGCAGATGGATGAGTTCAACCGGCGCATTCAGAGCGAAGCGTGGCTGATCTCGGCCGGGCTCGTGGGCTTCGGCACCTTTACCTACAGCTTCTTGGAAGAATGGGCGCATTTTCCGCGGCTCGATCTGGTGTGGGTGTTTCCCGCGCTGATCGGCATGTGGGGCTTGGCCACGTTCTTCGTGAAGCGGCGCTACCAATGAAGAACCGGCTCAAAGTCCTGCGCGCCGAGCGCAACTGGAGCCAGGCGGATCTCGCCGACAAGCTTCAAGTCTCGCGCCAGAGCGTGAACGCGATCGAGACGGGCAAGTACGATCCGTCGCTGCCGCTGGCGTTCAAGATCGCACGCGTGTTCGGTCTCTCGATCGAGCAAATTTTTTCCGACGACGACGCCGCGCAGAGCGCGGCGGAATAGGGGCGGCATATGAATTTTGTTCGTTTCGTAGCGCTTGCAGGCATGCTTGTGCTGACGTCGACAGCGGCGCATGCACAGACCGCCGATCCATCTGGCGATTGGCGCGGACCGCTGACAGTGGGCGCAATCCATCTGCGTCTGGGAATGCATCTCGGCGCAACATCCACAATAGACAGTCCTGACCAAGGCGCATTCGGCATGCCTGCGCAGATGACCACGACAGGGCGCCATGTCACGGTCGCTGTGCCCAGCATTGGCGCGGTGTTCGAGGGAGATGTTTCAGCAGATGGCGCCCAGCTTGTGGGGCAATGGCGGCAGTCTGGCCAAGATTTCCCACTCACACTCGAGCGCGGCGCGTACGCCGCATTAAACCGACCGCAAACGCCACATGCGCCGTTTCCTTATCGCGCCGAAGAAGTCGGGTACGACAATGCCCAGCGGCCGGGCGTGCATCTCGCGGGCACACTGACAATTCCTGAAGGACGAGGTCCGTTCGCCGCTGTGCTGCTAATTACCGGTTCGGGCGCGCAAGACCGCAACGAAACACTGATGGGGCATCAACCGTTTCTGGTGCTCGCCGACTATCTCTCGCGTCGTGGCTTTGCAGTGCTCCGCGTCGACGATCGCGGCATGGGCGGTTCGACTGGCGCGACGCCGAACGATACTACCGCCGATTTCGCAACCGACGTCGAAGCGGGCGTGGCGTTTCTGCGCACGCGTCATGACATTGATCCTGCGCGCATCAGCTTAATTGGTCACAGCGAAGGCGGTTTGATCGCACCGATGGTCGCCGCGCGCGATCCGCGCATCGCTTCGATCGTATTGTGGGCGGGCCCGGGTGTTCGCGGCGCGGATGTGATGATGGAGCAGTTGCGCGCCAGCATGCGTGCGTCAGGCGCGCCGGACGCCGCGATTACAACGGCGATGCTGCGGCAGCATGCAGTGATGGATGCGTTGCTGACTGCGCCGGATGAAACGACGGCGCACACCGCTTTGGACAGCGTTTTTGCAAGCATCGGCAATCCGCCGCCGGCGGCGCAGCTGAATATGCTTACGTCGCCCTGGTTCCGCGCCTTCGTCGCCTATGATCCGGCGCCTGCCTTGCGCGGCCTGCGCATGCCTGTGCTGGCGCTGCTTGGCGCGAAAGATGTGCAGGTGGTAGCGACGCAGAACGAGCCGGCGCTGCGCGCCGCGCTCGCCGGCGATCGCGAAGCCAGCGTCGTGGTGCTGCCGGGGCTCAATCACTTGTTTCAGACCGCCGGTACAGGTGCGGTGAGCGAGTACGCTCAGATCGACGAGACGATCTCGCCGGATGCATTGAAGACAATGGGCGATTGGCTGGTTGCGCACGATCGCGGACGAGCAGCGCGGTAGGGGCCCACGCTGCGTCGCGCACGTTGGTATTCGATTTTGAAAATTCAGCTTCTGAAGAGAGGAAAGCTATGTCCACAACGATCACCGGTGCGTTCATCTGCGCGATCGCGGCGTTCACACTGAGTTTTGCTGCACCAACGGCGCACGCGGAAGGCTTCGCGCCGACACGGTTTTCAGTGCAAGTCGAAGGCCAGGGCCCGGACGTGATCCTCGTTCCGGGTTTAGCATCCAGCCGCGACACTTACGCCGCTGAGGCGGCGAAGCTCGAAAGCGGGCATCGCCTGCACCTGGTGCAGATCGCCGGCTTTGCAGGAGAGCCTGCAGGGGCGAATGCGCAGGGCGAAGTCATCGCGCCATTCGTGGAGGAGCTCGATCACTACATCAAAGCCAACCACCTGGATCACCCGGCGGTGATCGGCCATTCGTTGGGCGGGCTCGCTGGCTTAATGTTGGCGCGGCGCCATCCGGAGGATGTGGGCCGGCTGATGGTGGTGGACGCGTTGCCGTTCTTCAGCGTGCTGTTCGACCCGAACGCGACAGTGGCTTCGGTGACGCCGCAGGCCACAGCCATGCGCGATCGCGTCATCGCCCAAAGCGATGCCGAGTTCGCCGCCGGGCAAGGGCCCGCCATCGCGCGGCTGGTGCTGACGCCGGACAAGCGGCCGATCGTGGTGGGTTGGTCGGCGGCCTCCGACCGCTCGGTCGTCGCCCGCGCCATGTTCGAGGACATGACCACCGATTTGCGCGGCGAAATCGCCCAAATCCAAACGCCGATGACCGTTCTCTATGCCTATGACGAGAGTATGGGCTTCCCGGAGGCGGCGATGGACGGCCTTTGGCATGCCGCCTACGCCGCGGCGCCGCACGTCACCCTGACGCGGATCGACCATTCCTACCATTTCATCCCCCTCGATCAGCCGGATGCGTTCGACGCGGCGGTGCAGACCTTCCTGCATTAACGGGCGTGAGCCTTGATCAGCGGCACGGGCGCCTTTAGGCGTCCGTGCTGCAATGGCGAACAAAACTCCGCGCTGTTTTCAGGATGTGATCCTGACGCTTCAGACCTATTGGGCGGAACAGGGTTGCGCGATCCTGCAACCCTATGACGAGCAGGTGGGGGCGGGCACGCTGCATCCAGCCACCACGCTGCGCTCACTGGGGCCGAAACCCTGGCGCGCGGCTTACGTGCAGCCGTCGCGGCGGCCGAAGGACGGGCGCTATGGCGAGAACCCGAACCGGCTACAGCACTATTATCAGTTCCAGGTGATCCTGAAACCGAACCCGCCGAACCTGCAGCAGCTCTATTTGGACTCGCTCGTGCGCATCGGCATCGATCCGCTGCTGCACGACATTCGCTTCGTCGAAGACGATTGGGAGAACCCGACTGTCGGCGCCTGGGGCTTGGGTTGGGAAGTGTGGTGCGACGGCATGGAGGTGTCGCAGTACACGTACTTCCAGCAAGTCGGCGGCTTGGACGTGCATCCGGTCAGCGGTGAGCTGACGTACGGGCTTGAGCGCTTGGCAATGTACGTGTTCGGCGTCGACCGCGTGTACGATCTGCCGTTCAACGATCCGCAGAGCGAATATCCGCTGAGCTATGGCGATGTGTTCCTCGAAAACGAAAAACAGCAATCGCGCTTCAACTTTGAGCTGAGCGATGCGGAGCAGAATCTGCGTTGGTTCGAGGATGCGGAGCGGACTGCGAAGCGCTTGCTGGCGGCGGGTGCGGTGTTGCCGGCGTACGATTACACGCTGAAGGCGTCGCACTTGTTCAATCTGCTGGATGCGCGCGGCGTGGTGTCGCCGACGGAGCGGCAAAGCTTCATCGCGCGGGTGCGTGATTTGGCAAAGGGCTGCGCCAGCGCCTGGGTGGAGAGCCAGAATGCCTGAGCTCTTCATCGAATTGTTCAGCGAGGAAATTCCGGCGCGGATGCAGAAGCGTGCGGAGGACGATCTCGACAAGCTGATCTACGAAAAACTCGGCGCGCGCGGGCTTCGCTGGACCGTCAGCACGACGTTTTCATCGCCGCGTCGCCTGGGGCTATGTATCGCCGATCTGCCGGCGAAAGCCGCGGACGTGAATGAAGAGAAGAAGGGCCCGCGCGTCGGTGCGCCGGAGCAGGCGATTCAGGGCTTTCTGAAAAGCGCGGGGCTGACGTCGATCGATCAGGCGCAAGTGGTCGAGGACAAGAAGGGCGCCTTCTACGTGGCGCGCATCGAGCGTGCGGGTGCGGCGACGCCGGCGATTGTGCAAGAGGTGCTGCCGGACATCATCCGCAGTTTTCCGTGGCCGAAGAGCATGCGCAGCGGCGACAGCGATCTGCAATGGGTGCGGCCGCTGCACAATATTTGCTGCGTGTTCGATGGCCGCGAAGTGAAGATCGATGTCGCCGGGGTGCCGAGCGAAGCGGCGACCGGGGGCCACCGCTTCCACGCGCCGGCGAAGATCGCGGTGACGACATTCGAGAAATGGGACCGCGATTTGCGCGCGGCCAAAGTCGTGCCTTTCCGCGAGAATCGCAAAGACAGCATTCTCAACGCGGCGAAACAGCAGTGTGAGCAGCATGGCTTCGAGTTGGTCGAAGATATCGGCTTGCTCGAAGAGGTCGCTGGGCTGGCCGAGTGGCCGCAGGTGATTTTCGGCGACATGGATCCGGCGTTTCTGGACTTGCCGGGCGAGGTGATCCGGCTCTCCATGCGCACGCACCAGAAGTATTTCGCCGTGCGCGACGCCAAGACCAAGAAACTCGCGCCGCATTTTATCGCTGTGGCCAACATCGAGGCGAAGGACGGCGGCAAGGCGATTGCGGCGGGCAATGCGCGCGTGTTGTCTGCGCGGCTCAACGATGCGCGTTTCTTCTGGGAGACGGACAAGAAAACGCCGCTCTACACCGCGGAGCGTAAGGCGAAGCTGGAGAAGATCGTCTTCCACCAGAAGCTCGGTTCGGTGTGGGATAAAGTTGAGCGCGTGAAGGCGTTGGCGGTTGAGCTGTGCGCGGTGACTGGCGCGAACAAAGAACAAGTCATCCGCGCCGCTGATCTTTGCAAAATGGATTTGGTGACGGAAACGGTCGGCGAGTTTCCGGAACTGCAAGGGCAGATCGGGCGGGAACTCTATCTTGCAGAACTAAGCGCACCCCTTCTCCCTCGCGGAGAAGGGGCAGGGGATGAGGGGCGTTCCAACAAGCAGGCGCCGGATCGTTTGCGCGCCCCTCACCCCCCAACCTCCTCTCCGCAAGGGAGAGGGGGAGAAGAAAGCGTCGCTATCGCCATCGAAGATCACTACCGCCCGCTTGGGCCGAACGACCGTGTGCCGACGGACAAGGTCGCGGTGACGCTGGCGCTGGCGGACAAGCTGGATACGCTGGGTGCCTTTTGGGCGATTGACGAGAAACCAACGGGATCGAGTGACCCTTTCGCGTTGCGTCGCGCCGCTCTTGGGTTCGTGAGAGTTTTGCTATCTTCAAATGCTCGAGTCTCTCTGTCGCTCCCATCTGCTCTAGTTGTTGGAAGAGGCATGATTGCCGCCAGCACCCGGCGCATTGCCGTCCTGGAGGGGGCTGTCGCGGGCGCGATAGGATCGGCAGCCGGTACCGAGCTATTTGACACGTACCTCAAGCAAGCGGCAGATGGATTGACTGGAAATAAGACCGCTCCCGCTCCGAGCGGCAACGCAGAACTACGAAGCGGTGCGTCTGACCTCGTCGCCTTCCTAGCAGATCGCCTCAAAGTCCA
>DASZWS010000125.1:0-53075 GCA_035546515.1 Vitreimonas sp.
GAAGAGCCGCGGGAGACGATTGCGGCGGAGTAGGTAGGCGCGCCTTCTAGTCCGCCCGGCGCAGCGTTCCGCCCGACGACAGGTCAATGTTACCGATGCCGGGGTTGCCGTAGGCGATCACACCGCCGCCGCTGGAGGCGTCAACATTGAGACGGCCGCTGGCGAAGACTCGCGCATCCGCGCCGGAGGAAGCATCGACGCTACCGGATTCGCATCGAAGGTCCTGCGCATAGATGTCGGCGCCGCTTGAGGCGTCTGCGCTAAATGATTGGCAGCGGCCGCTGACGCGCAGATCGGCGCCCGACGACGAATCCAATGCAATGTTGCTCGCCTCGACGCCCGTGGCGGTCACATCGGCGCCGCTCGAGGCGGTGAGGCCTTCGACACGTGGCATGATCACGGTGACGTGCGAGGGGCGCCGCGGTCCCCAATGGAAGCCGTGCGGCCGCTCGATGACCAATGTTTGGCCGGAGATGCGCGTCACGACCTGGTCAGCGCCTGGTCCGCTCACGTCGACGCTATAATTAGGCCCCACAGTAACCGTAACTTCATTGCCGGCGCTCGCGTCGATGCGCGTGAAGCCAGAGAGGTTGCGGGGCTCGGCGGATGCTGTTCCCGCACAAGCGATTGCAAGTGCACAAGCGGCCAAAGGCAGACGCATGAGATACTCCGTAGTCGGTCGCGGACGCACTTCGGGCGTCGGGTTCTTTGGAGATGCACGGCGTCTGAGTTTGGATGCAGGGCCAGACTTTAGCCGTTCAACAAGCCCTTATACCGCTCCCGCAGCACCTTCTTGTCGATTTTGCCGGTTGCCGTCAGCGGCACGGTGTCGAACACGACGGCGTCCGGCGTCCACCATTTGACGATGCGGGGGCTCAGAAACTCCAGCACGTTTTCTTTGCAGAGATTGGCGTTGTCGTGCGGTTCGATCACCAGGACGGGGCGCTCTTCCCACTTGGGGTGCGGAATGCCGACGACGGCGGCGATTTTCACGCCGGGGCAGCCGACGGCGATGTTTTCCAGATCGATGGATGAAATCCATTCGCCGCCGGACTTGATGACATCCTTCTTGCGGTCGGTGATGCGCATGAAGCCGTGTTGGTCGATGGTGGCGATGTCGCCAGTGTCGAACCAGCCGTCGGCGTCGGTGACGTCCTTGGCGCCGCGATAATAGCGCTGCACCGTCCAGGGGCCGCGCACCATCAGCGCCCCGGAGGTTTCGCCGTCGCGGGGCGCGTCGGCGCCGGATTCGTCCACGACCTTGAGTTCGATGCCGAATTGCAAACGGCCTTGGCGGGTCCAGATGGCTTCGTCGAGTTTCTCCTCGCCAAGTGCGGCGAGCGAGGGCGTCGGCGTGGAGATGACGCCGAGCGGGGCGGTTTCGGTCATGCCCCAGATCTGCAGCACGCGAACGCCGTATTTGTGCTTGAACGTCTCGGCCATGGCGCGGGGCACAGCGGAGCCGCCAATGACGAGGCGCTTCAGATTGCCGGGCTTCTGGTTGGTTTGTTCGAGGTAGGCGAGATACATCGTCCAGATCGTCGGCACGCCGCCGGAGAAGGTGACTCCCTCGTTGACGATCAGTTCTTGCAAGGACGCGCCATCCATCTTTTCGCAGGGCATCACCAGCTTGCAGCCATTGATCGGCGCGGCAAACGGCAAGCCCCAGGCGGTCGCATGGAATAGCGAGGAGCAGGGCATCACCACGTCGAAGGCGTCGAAGCCGAAGGCGCTGTTGAGGCCGGACGCCATGGCGTGCAGCACGACCGCGCGGTGTGAATAGAGCACGCCTTTAGGATCGCCCGTGGTGCCGGAGGTGTAGCAGAGGAAGGCGCCGGCGTTTTCGTCGACCATCGGCCAGTCGAAGCCGTCCTCCTCGGCGGCGAGGAGTTTTTCGTAGCAGAGCGCGTCGACGCCGCCCGACGTGTGCGCCTTCTCATCCGACAGCATCACAAACGTCTTCACCGTCTGCATGCGCGGGCGCAGGCGCTCGACCAGGGGAAGGAAGGTCTTGTCGAACAGCAGCACGCCGGCTTCGGCGTGGTTGAGGATGTATTCGATCTGCTCGTCGAAAAGCCGCGGGTTGACGGTGTTGAGCACGGCGCCAAGGCCAGGCACGGCGTAGAAGAGTTCGAAATGCCGGTGGGTGTTCCACGCCAGCGTCGCCACGCGGTCGCCGGGTTTGACGCCGAGCCGCTTGAGCGCTTTCGCGGTACGTTCACTGCGCTTCAATTCGCCAGCGTACGTCGAGCGCACGATTGGCTCCTCGACCAGCCGTGAGACGATCTCGACATTGCCGTGGGCGGTCGCGACAAAGCGCAGGATGTCGATGATTTGCAGCGGGCGCTGCTGCATCAGCCCAGGGATCACAGCACTCACTCCTGAGGCCATTCTCCGCGATCAGACCGCGTTGGCAAGCGGACTTGGCGGAACGTGTTCGGCCTCTGCAAGTTACCGCAGAAGAGCGGGGCGTGGAGATTGCGTCAATGAAAAGACTTCTGACAGGCCTAGCCTGCGCTGTCGCCCTCACAGCGTGCGCGACCGGCTATTACGATGGCGGCGGTTATTCGTATTACGATGGCTACTACGACAATTTCTATGGACCGGTGTCCTACGGTTATTGGGGGCCGGACAACTACTTCTACTATCGGACGGGCCCCAGCGGCGTTTACATCCGCGACGATGCGCACCACTTCCGGCGCGATCACGCGGACGGCAACTGGCATCGCTTCCACATGCGCGGGCAACGTCCCGGGCATCCAGGCCCAGGCCGCCCGCCGCGCTAGCCGTGCGGGACTGCGTAGTCCGAGACGCGCGTGTTGATGAATTCTGGGCGCGCATCGCAGCGTGCCCAGAAAGCGCTCAAGTTGGGGTAGGCGGCGAGCACGTCGGGACGTGTGAGCGCCAGATAGCCGAGCAAGCAGCCGGTCGTGATCTGCACCTGGTCGAGCGGCTTATCTTCCCACTCCAGTTTTTCGAGCGCCGCCAGCGCGCCTTTGGCTTGCGTGTCGCAACGCTCGATCCATTCAGGCCAGCGATACTGTTCGGGACGGATGATCTTCTCGTAGTTGACCGCGCCGAATTTCTCGACGGCGCCCGACGCTAGTGCGATCGTCTGCATGGCGTTAGTGCGGGCTTTGCCCTTGGTGGGCAGCAGCGCGCGCGCTGGGCCGACCTCACGGTCAAGCCAATCAAGAATGGCATGCGAGTCGATCAGCACCTCGCCGCTGTCGAGCGTCAGCGAAGGAATGCGCGCGAGCGGATTGACCGTCAGCATCTCATCGAAATCGCCGAATACGGAGCGTTGATCGTGCTTGTAGTTGGCGAAGCCCAGCACACGCAGCGAGATCGCCACGCGCCGCACGAAGGGGGAATCGTATTGGCCAGTGAGGATCATTTGAGCCGCTTTCTCCGGAAGTCGCGGATGACGACCTGCGCGGCGTTGTGGCCGGGCGCGCCCGTGACGCCGCCGCCGGGGTGCGTGCCCGAGCCGCACATATACAGGTTCGCCAGCGGGCCGCGATAATCGCCGTGCCCGAGCACGGGGCGGGCGCTGAACAGCTGATCGAGCGAAAGCGCGCCATGCATGATGTCGCCGTTGACCAGGCCGAAGGTGCGCTCGAGGTCGAGCGGTGAATTGATCTGGCGGCCGAGCACGGACTTGGCGAAGCCGGGCGCGTGCTTGTCGACGGTGGCGATCATCAGATCCGCGACCTCGTCGCGGTGATCGTCCCAGGAGCGGCCGCCGGAAAGTTGCGGCTGCACGTGCTGGCAGAAAAGGCTGGCGACGTGCTTGCCGGGTGGGGCGAGGCTGTCGTCGAGCGTCGATGGGATCAGCATTTCGACGATCGGTTCGTCCGACCAGCCTTTGGCGCGGGCGGTGTCGTAGGCGCGCTCCATGTACTTGAGTGAGGGCGCGATGATGATGCCGGCGGTGAGATGATCGCCAGGCTCGGGCTTGGCGGTGAAGCGCGGCAGCTCCGAGAGCGCGACGTTCATGCGGAAGGTGCCGGAGCCGTTCTTGTAGCGGTCGATGCGCTCGTTGAAGTCGGCGGGTAGCGCATCAGGCGAGATGAGCTTTTGGTAGAGCAGTTTCGGATTGAGGTTGGAAATCACCGCGCGCGCACGGAACACCTCGCCGTTCTGGAGGACGACGCCTTTCACGACATTCTCTTCGCTGACGGCGACCCCGCCTTCGATCTTCTGCGCTTTCTCGATGATGACTTCTTTCACTGAGGCGCCGGTGCGCAGCACGACACCGCGCTCGCGGCAGCAGGCGGCCATGGCTTGGGTAATCGCGCCCATGCCGCCGATGGCGTGGCCCCAAAGTCCCTTCTTGCCGTTCACCTCGCCGAACACGTGGTGCAGCAGCACGTAGGCGGAGCCCGGCGTGTAGGGGCTGGC
This sequence comes from Vitreimonas sp., assembly GCA_035546515.1. GTDB lineage: Bacteria > Pseudomonadota > Alphaproteobacteria > Caulobacterales > Aquidulcibacteraceae > Vitreimonas. The sequence continues at coordinate 4,405 of DASZWS010000125.1, forward strand.
GAAATTGCCGACGATGGAATCGAAGCCGAACAGCGCTTTGACCGGATCGCTCTCGAACCAATGATCGAGCCAGTCGCCTGCGGATTTGGCGAAGAGATCCAGGAGATCGCGCTTGGCGGTGAGGTCGAGTTTGTTCAAACGGCCGGCGACGCTGGCCGCGCGCAGCCCTTCCTCCAGCATCGGGCCGATGCCTCCCTCGGGGAGATTCGGCGGCGCCTGCAGCACCAACGCGCGCACCACGTCGGCGATGGATTCGAGGCGGCGCTCATACTCCGGCAGCCGCATCGCGTCATGGTTGGAGAAGCGGGCGACCTCGCTTTGAGTCAGTCCAGGGGCGGAGGAAAAACTGTCGCCATTCGGCAACGGTAGGAAGTTCGAGACGCGCCGCTCGACGACTTTGAGGCCGTGTCTGTGGAGATCGAGATCGGCGATCACCTTGGGGTTGAGCAGGGAGACGGTGTAGGAGGCCACCGAGTTGCGGAAACCGGGGTGGAATTCTTCCGTAACCGCCGCTCCGCCGAGGACGTCGCGCCGCTCCAAAACCAGTACTTTTAGGCCCGCTTCAGCCAAATAGGCGGCGCAAACCAGCCCGTTATGACCGCCGCCTATGATGATAACGTCGTGCAAGGCCGCTCTCCGCGGACCCTCATGCCGCAGCGCACGTTGAAGGAAAAGCTGCGGCCTCCGATTTGAGGCCAAATTCGGGCGCCGCAGCGCGGCTATGCGCCCAAGAAGCGACCTTTGACTTAGCTTAACGCCTCGCTAAGGTTCGCGCCACTTGGGGGATACGGAGCATATTGTGGGCAACGAGACTGCGATCGAGGTCGCCAAACCGGCGCCGAATTCGATCAGCTGCATCATCTGCGCGTACAACGAAGCTGATCGCATCGGCCGTGTGCTCAAGGCCGTCGTCGGTCATCCGTTGATCGACGAGATCATCGTCATGAACGACGGCTCGACCGATCAAACTGAAGCGCGCGCGCGCGCGTTTCCCGGCGTCACTGTCGTGTCGATTCATCCAAACGGCGGAAAGACGCAGGCGCTCACCGCGGGTATCGCCATGGCGAAGAGCGAATACCTGATGTTGCTCGACGCGGACCTGGATGGCCTGACCGCCGGCGCCATCGATCGTTTGGCGCAACCCGTGCTTTCGGGCCAAGCTGAATCGAGCATCTCCATGCGCGGCGACACGCTTTCGCTGTATCGCGCGCTCGGCATTGATTTCATCTCCGGCGAGCGTGTGCTGCCGCGCAAAATGTTCGCGCAAGCCTTCGATGACATGGCGCTGCTGCCGCGCTGGGGCGGTGAGGTGTTCATCAACGAACTCATCATCAAGCAGCGGCTGCGCGTATCGGTCGTGGATTGGCGCGAGGTTTTCCATACGCCGAAGGCGCAAAAGGTCGGCTCCAAGCGCGACGGCGCCAAGCAAGAATGGAAGATGTTCCAGGACATGGTCCGGGTGCTCTCGCTGCCGGGCATCATTCGTCAGCACTGGGGCCTGATGCGTCTTGCGGGCGTATTCTTCTTCAAGGCGCTCAACCTGCTGGTCCCGCCAATTCGCGCGCGTGCGCAGGGGACCCCGTAGGGAACTTTACTTTCGCCGCCGCGTTTACCCCCGCTGCGAGGGGTAAGAAGTATTTATGGCGGACGGGTCCGAAACCGAGATCCTCGAAGTTTTACAGCGCGTCGGCGCGGCGGTTGCGGCCGAACTCGACCTGGATCGCGCCGTACAGAAAGTGACGGACGCCGCTACCGAACTCTCCGGCGCGGCCTTCGGCGCGTTTTTCTATAATGTGACCAACGCCGCCGGTGAGAGCTACATGCTCTACACCATCTCAGGCGTGCCGCGCGAAGCGTTCTCAAAGTTTCCGATGCCGCGCAATACGCCGGTGTTTGGGCCGACCTTCGCAGGTGAAGGCATCGTCCGGTCGGACGACATCACCAAGGACCCCCGCTATGGCAAGATGGACACCTACGGCGGCATGCCGCCGGGCCATCTGCCGGTGCGCAGCTACCTCGCTGTGCCGGTCGTGTCGCGCGCAGGAAATGTGCTGGGCGGGCTGTTCTTCGGCCATGCGGATCCCGGGCGCTTCGATCAGCGCGCTGAAACGCTCGTCGCCGGCATCGCCGTGCATGCGGCGGTCGCGATCGATAACGCGCAGCTCTATCTCTCTGCGCAGCACGAGATCGAACGGCGAAAACAGGCTGAGGCGCAGCTGCGTGAGTTGAACGACACGCTGGAAGAAAGGGTGCGTGAACGTACCCGGGACCTGCAAGCGGCCAACGAGCAATTCCGGCTGCTGGTGCAGGGCGTCGTCGACTATTCGATCTTCATGCTTTCGCCGGAAGGCAGTGTCAGCACCTGGAACGCCGGGGCCGAACGCATCAAGGGCTATGACGCCGCCGACGTCGTCGGCAAGCACTTCTCCGTGTTTTACACGCCTGAGGCGCGCGAAGCGGGCGAGCCATCGCGTGCGCTTGAGGAAGCACGCGAGAAGGGGCGCGTCGAAATGGAAGGGTGGCGTGTGCGCAAGGACGGCAGCCAGTTCTGGGCGAGCGTCGTCATCGATGCCGTGCGCAATGACGACGGACGCTTGATCGGCTTCGCCAAAATCACCCGCGATATCACCGCCCAACGCGACGCGCGCGCTCAACTCGAATTGGCGCGCGAAGCGCTGTTTCAATCGCAAAAGATGGAGTCGGTAGGCCAGCTGACAGGCGGCATCGCGCACGATTTCAACAACGTGCTGGCCGGCATCATCGGCGCACTCAACCTTCTGCAACGCCGAATCAAAGCGAAGCGGTTCGACGAAACCGAGAAATACATCTCGGCCGCCCTCGATGCCGCCAATCGCGCAGCGGCGCTGACATCGCGATTGCTTGCCTTCGGCCGACGCCAATCGTTGGATATCCAGCCGATCAATGTTGCGAGCGCGGTGCGGGCGGTGCGCTCCATGCTGAGCAGCACGCTGGGCGAGAATGTCGTCGTCGAACTGAAAATCGAAGACGACACTCTCGTCGCCTTGGCCGATCAGCACCAGCTCGAAAGCGCGTTGCTGAACCTCGCGCTCAATTCGCGCGACGCCATGCCTGACGGCGGCAAGGTGACGATTACAACGGCCACCGAGCACGTGCGCGCCGAGCGGTACGGAGAGCTGAAGCCGGGCGACTACGTGTCGGTTTCCGTCGCCGACACGGGTTCAGGCATGTCGGCGGACGTTATCGAACGGGCGTTCGAGCCGTTTTTCACTACCAAGCCCAGCGGCGCCGGCACTGGCCTCGGTCTTTCCATGGTGTACGGCTTTGTGAAGCAGACCGGCGGCAATGTGACGATCGATAGCGTCGAAGGCGTGGGCACCACCATCACGATCTATCTCCCGCAAGCATCGACGGAGGCCGAAAAGGCCCAACATTCCGAAAAAGCCGACGCGCCGGAGGGGCAGGGCGAAGTGGTGCTGGTGGTGGAGGATGATCGCCACGTGCGCATGCTGGTGATGGATGTGCTGGAGGAGCTTGGCTATCAAGCCAAAGAAGCGACCGACGCCAACGGCGCGTTGCCTTATCTGGAATCGGGGCAGCGCCTCGATCTGTTGATCAGCGACGTGGGACTGCCAGGCCTGAACGGGCGTCAGCTCGCCGACATTGCCCGCCACCATCGCCCCGGCCTCAAGGTGCTCTTCCTCACCGGCTACGCCGCGCATGCGGCGGTGCGCTCCGAGTTCTTGGCGCAAGGCATGGATCTGATGACCAAGCCGTTCGAACTCGACGCGCTTGCGGGCAAGATCAAGGACATGCTGGCGCGCGCGCCTGCGCACGCCTGATCCGGAAAAACAAAGCCCCGCGGCTGAGCCTGCGGGGCGAGGGTAACCTGCAAGAAGAGAAAACTGTGGAGCAATGGCTCCGCGGGTAGGATTCGAACCTACGACCAACCGGTTAACAGCCGGTTGCTCTACCACTGAGCTACCGCGGAACAGCTCGCACCCCCGCCGCAAAGCGGGAGCGGCGTCTCTATCAAGTTCGGCGCCGGGGGGAAAGTCCCTGCTGAAGCACGTCTGAAGGAAAGCCGCGATCGCCCCGATCCAAAGAAAACGAGGGCCCCTTTCGGGGCCCTCGAAGGCGTTGGGTATGGTGGGGTGTCTCCAAGGGAAGACGTCGTGAATATGATCCTAACGGGTAAAGAAGACGTTAATGGCAAACGCGGCGTTCATCCCGCTTGCCAGAGTGTTGATAGGGAACGTTGAAGGGGTTGGAGGCCTCGCCCAGAATCGAACTGGGGTGCAAGGATTTGCAGTCCTCTGCGTAACCACTCCGCCACGAGGCCTCACGAGGTGGAGCGCGCTCGTAGCGCTGGGGCGCCGTGGGCGTCAAGGCGGATGGTAACCGGCCAAAGGCTCCCGCTAACGCGGTGAGAGCGACCAGCCGCCGCATGCCGATCTGACGAACCCAAACTTGCCATCGGTGTTTTAACGTAGTAGCACAGAAGCACGATGGTTCAGTTTGATCTCGCCGAGGCGATCCTGTCGCTGAAAACCCGCGCGGAGGTGGACGCCTTCCTTGCGGACCTCTGTACGCCAAGCGAAGTCAGGGCGTTTCAGGAGCGCTGGCTGGTGGCCCAGCTCTTGGACCAGGGCGAACTCTCCTACCGCGACATCGCCAAGAAGGCGGACTCCAGCACCGCGACGGTCGTCCGCATCGCCCGCTTCCTCAATGACATGCCTTACAAAGGATACCGCCGCGTGATCGATCGTTTGCAGGGGGCGCGGCGATGAGCGGGCGTTTGCGTATCGCCATTCAGCGCAGTGGGCGGCTTGCGGAGAAGAGTTTGTCGCTGATGGAGTCAGCGGGGCTGCGCGTCGTCAAAGGCGCCAATGATTTGCTCTATCGCATCGAAAATGCGCCGATCGACCTTTTGCGTGTGCGCGACGACGACATTCCGGTTTTCGTCGATGACGGTGTTGCCGATTTCGGCATTGTCGGCCGCAACGTGCTGGAAGAGCGCGGCGGCGGGCGCTCGATGGAGGTGATGGCGCTGGGTTTTGGCCGCTGCACGCTCAAGATCGCCGCACCGGCGGGTTTCGCCTACACCGGTCCGCACTCGCTGGATGGCCTACGTATCGCCACCACCTATCCGAACACCTTGCAGAAGTTTCTCGACCGCACCGGGATCGCTGCGGAGATCGTGCACATGCACGGCGCCGTGGAAGTCGCGCCGCGGCTCAAGCTCGCGAATGCAATCTGCGATCTCGTGTCGACCGGCGCGACCTTGGAGGCGAATGGCCTCGTTGCGTATGACACTGTGCTCGAAAGTGAGGCGGTGCTCATACGTACGCCTCGGCCGGTCGATGCGGATGTGCGCGCGGTTGCCGAAAGCGTTGTGCAACGCTTCGAAGGCGTCTCCGCCAGCCAAGGCGCGAAATATGTGATGATGAACGCGCCGCGTGCCGCGCTCGCGGCAATTACCGAGATATTGCCGGGCGCCGGTGCGCCCACGGTGACGCCGCTCGCGGGGCCCGGCGACAATGTCGCTGTGCATGCGGTCTGCCGGGAGTCTGTGTTCTGGGAAACGCTGGAACGGCTCAAGGGCGCCGGCGCTTCGGCCATCCTCGTCCTCAATATCGAAAAAATGATGTGACGGCGATGCAGCGGCTGGTTTGGAGTTCTTTGTCGAAGGGTGAACGCCAAGCGGCGTTGGCGCGCCCTGCGCAACGGCGGGATGCGAACGTTGTTGAGACGGTGCGGCGCATCTTCGGCGATGTTGAACGCGATGGCGAAGCGGCTGTGGCGCGCTGGTCGAAGGATATCGACGGGCGTGCGGCGGACGTGCTCGCGTTGACGGGCGCCGTCGTCGATCGCGCAAGAGCCGCACTCGCGGCGGAAGATATGAAGGCGATCGAATTCGCGGTCGACAATGTCAGCTTCTACCACGAGGCCACGGCGCCGAAACCGCAGGTCGTTGAACCGGCGCCCGGCGTGCGCTGTACGCGGCTGTGGCGCCCCATTGAGGCGTGCGGGCTCTATGTGCCGGCCGGCTCCGCGCCGCTGGTCTCGACCTTGATCATGCTCGCGGCGCCCGCGCGCGCCGCGGGTGTGCCGAACCGTGTGCTGGTGAGCCCTTTGAAGGGCGATGGCGAAACGCATCCGGCGCTGATCGTGGCTGCCGCGCTCTGTGGCGTCGAAAGGATTTATCGCGTCGGCGGCGCGCAGGCGATTGCCGCGCTCACGTTCGGCGCCGGCATGCCGAGGGCGGACAAGATTTTTGGCCCGGGCAACGCCTATGTCGCAGAGGCGAAGCGGTACGCGGCGAGCTTGCCGAACGGCCCCGCGATCGATCTGCCTGCGGGACCGAGCGAACTGATGGTGGTCGCAGATGCGGGCGCCGACCCGGCGTTGGTGGCTGCGGACTTGCTGAGCCAAGCGGAGCACGATGCGGATGCGCAAGTGGTGCTGGCTTCGACATCGGCGGAATTGATTGACCGCGTGCAACACGAATTGGAGCGGCAAGTGGCGACGCTCCCGCGCGCAGCGATTGCGCGCGCGTCGCTGGCTCAATCGCGGGTCTTTGAGGTCGCGAGCATCGACGCCGCTATTGAAGTTGTGAACGCCTATGGGCCGGAGCACCTTTCGTTGCAGGTCGCGAAACCGCAGCGCGCGATCGAAGATATTAGAAACGCAGGCGCGGCGTTCGTGGGCGCCTACAGCGCCGAGACGTTCGGCGACTACGTTGCCGGACCCAGTCACGTGCTGCCCACTGACGGCGCGGCGAAAACATGGGGCGGGGTCACGACGGCTTCGTTCATGAAGCCCATTAGCGTTCAGCAGCTCGACGGCGAAGGAGCGCGCAAGCTGGCGCCGGCCACGGCGCGTCTGGCGCGACTGGAAGGCCTGGAGGCGCACGCGCGCGCCGCCGATATTCGGCTTGAACGCAATGACGACGCGCCGACGGGGCCTGTGATCCGCCGCCGCCGCGCGGAGCTCGTGCGCGAAACCAAGGAAACCACGATCGCTGTCACCGTGGATCTCGATAAGCAAGCGTCGGCCAATATCGGCACCGGCGTGGGCTTCTATGATCACATGCTCGCCCAGGTCGCCCAGCACGGCGGCTTTGCGCTCGATTTACAGTGCAAAGGCGATCTGGAGATCGATGCGCATCACACGATCGAGGATTGCGCGCTGGCGTTCGGGCAGGCGCTGAAGCAAGCGCTTGGCGAGCGGCGCGGCATCGCCCGCTTCGGCTTTCTGCTGCCGATGGACGAAACCGAGGCGAAGGTGTCCATCGATCTCGGCGGACGGCCCTATCTCGTGTTTGAAGGTACCTTCGCGGCGCCTTTGCTTGGCGCCTATCCCACCGAGATGACCGAGCATGTCTTTCGCTCGCTCTCGCAAGCGATGGGCGCATCCATCCACATCGCCGTGACCGGCGAGAATGACCACCACAAGACTGAAGCTTGCTTCAAGGCCTTTGGCCGCGCGCTCCGTCAAGCGATTGCGATAGAGAGTGACGCGCTGCCCTCCACCAAGGGCGTCATCGAATGACGACGGCGGTGGTCAAGCTCGGCGTCGGCAATACCGCATCGGTGATGTCTGCGCTGGAACGGCTGAAGACGCCGGCGGTGCTGACAGACGATCCCGCGCGCATCGCTGAGGCGGAGCGCGTCATTCTGCCCGGCGTGGGCGCGGCAGCGCATGCGATGCGCTTGCTGAGAAATAAGGGGCTGGGCGATGTGATCGCGCAGTTCGCGCGACCACTGCTGGGAATCTGTCTCGGCCAACAATTGCTTTACGACTGGAGCGACGAGGGCGACGCCGAGGGCTTGCATCTGTTGTCGGGCCGCGTCACCGCGCTGCCTGCCTCACGCGCTGCGCCGGCGCCGCACATGGGCTGGACGAGGCTTAACCGCGCGAAAGATCACGCCTTGCTCGAAGGTGTTCCCAATGAGGCATACGTGTACTTCGTGCACTCTTACACCTGTCCGCTGAGCGCGGCGACGCTGGCGACGGCGACGTATGGGGCGACGTTCTCGGCCATTGTTGGTCAGGGCAACGTGTTCGGCTGCCAGTTTCACCCGGAGCGCTCAGGCGCAATTGGCGCGCGCATTCTGCAGAATTTCCTGAGCCTGCCATGCTGATCTATCCGGCAATCGACATGATGGACGGCCGCTGCGTTCGGCTGGCGCTCGGCAAATTCGATCAAGCGACCACTTACGGCGAGCCCGCGGCGCAACTGGATGAGTTTGCCGCCAAGGGCGCAACTTGGGTGCACATTGTCGACCTCGACGGCGCGCGCGAAGGCAAGCCGGTGCAACATGCTGCGTTGCGAGAGTTGGCGCGGCGAAGTGATGTCAAGATTCAGTGCGGCGGCGGCGTGCGCGCGCGCGAAGATGTGGAGCGCCTGCTCGATGCGGGTGTTGCGCGCGTGGTTGTCGGTTCGGCGGCGGTCACGCGGCCAGCCGAGGTCCGCGAATGGATTGCGCCGTTCGGCGCCGAGCATGTCTGTTGTGCTTTCGACGCGCGGCCCACCGGAGCCGCCTTCGAAGTCGTCGTACACGGCTGGACCGCTGGCGGCGGCATGAGCTTGACTGAGGCGCTGGCGTTATATCCGTCGGGGACGTTGCGGCACGCGCTGGTCACGGACGTATCGCGTGACGGTGTGCTCAGTGGTCCAAACGCAGCGCTGATGACGTCGTTGGCGCAAGCGCGGCCGGATTTGGCGCTGCAGGCGTCCGGCGGTGTCTCGTCGTTTGCGGACCTGCGGACGCTCGCGGGCGCCGGCGCTGCCGCGGCTATAGTTGGGCGCGCGCTCTATGAGAAGCGCTTCACGCTGGAGGACGCCCTTGCCCTCTAGGCGCATCATCGCGTGTCTCGATGTGAAGGACGGCCGCGTGGTCAAAGGCGTGCGCTTCGAAGGGCACGTCGACGCGGGTGATCCGCTCGACCTGGCGCTGCGCTATCGTGATGAGGGCGCCGACGAGATCGTCATTTATGACATCGCCGCCTCCGTGCAGCAGCGCACGCTCGATTACGATTGGCTGGCGCGCGTGGCGCGGCAACTGGATGTGCCGCTCTGTGTGGCCGGCGGCATACGCACGGTGGCCCAGGCGGTCGCCTGCCTTGAGCACGGCGCGGACAAGGTGTCCATCAATTCGCCGGCGCTGGAACGTCCAGATTTCATCAACGAATTGGCTGAGATCGCCGGCTCGCAATGCGTTGTGCTTGGCGTCGACAGCCGCGAGGAGAATGGCGCGTACGTCACCTATCAATACACCGGCGACGCTGGCGCCATCCGCAAGACGCCGCGCAGAACCATGGAGTGGATCGCCGAGGCGCAAACGCGCGGCGCTGGCGAGGTGGTGTTGAATTGCATGGATCGCGACGGCACGCGCGACGGCTACGACGTGAAGCAATTGGCCGAAGCGCGCGCGCTGCTCACGGTGCCGTTGATCGCGTCCGGAGGCGCGGGCGCGGCGCGGCATTTTTCCGAAGTGTTTGCCGGCGCCGATGTTTCAGGGGCATTGGCGGCAAGCGTCTTTCACTTTCGCAAATTGAGCGTTGGCGACGTTAAGGACGCCGTCGCGGCCGCGGGGTTTGAGGTGCGCCGATGAGTCCGGACGAAATAGCTCGCGTCGATTTCGACAAAGGCGGCGGCCTCGTGCCGGCAATTGTGCAGGATGCGGCGACGCTGCAAGTTCTGATGCTTGCCTACATGGACCGCGCCGCGCTGCAGGAGACGTTGGACAGCGGCGAAGCGACATTCTTTTCCCGTTCGCGCGGTGGGCGTTGGCGCAAAGGCGAGACGTCTGGCAATCGCATGAAGGTGAAACGCGTTGCGCTCGATTGCGATGGCGACGCGCTGCTGGTTCTGGCGGCGCCGGGCGGTCCCGCCTGTCACCGCGACACCGTAACCTGCTGGGGCGACGACCCGGCGATCGGGGTCGGGCAGCTCGCGGCGTTGGAGCGTACTATACAGGCGCGTGCGGCAAGCGGCGCCGAACACAGCTACACAGCAAAACTTCTCGCGAAGGGACCGAAGCGCATCGCGCAGAAAGTCGGTGAAGAAGGCGTCGAGACCGCGCTGGCGGGCGCCGCGGGAGAACCCGGTGAAATCTGCGAGGAGGCGGCCGACCTGCTTTATCACTTGAGTGTGTTGTTGTACGCTCGCGGGCTCAAACTCGACGATGTGATGGACGTGCTGAAGCGTCGCGCGGAGGGCAAGAATGTCAGCGCCGGCGCCTAAAGCGACGATTCTGCAGATCGAGCCCTACAGGGCCGGACGCGCCACGGCGCCCGGCTTTGCTTCACCGATCAAAATTTCAGCCAACGAGAATCCGCTCGGCGCCAGCCCTAAGGCGCGCGCGGCCTACGTCGAAGCGGCTAACCGTCTGCATTTCTATCCGGATACGCGCGCCAACGCATTGCGCGAGGCCATCGCCGCAAAATACAAGCTCGATCCGGTGCGGCTCATTTTTGGCACCGGTTCCGACGAACTGTTTTCGATGGTCTGCCAAGCGTATCTCTCGCCGGGCGATGTGATGGTGCAGCCGCAATGGGCGTTTGCGGCTTGGGCGATTGCAGCGCGCGCATCGGGCGCTGTGGTGCGTGCGGCGCCGGAGCGCGACTATCACGTCGATGTAGATGCGATGCTTGCTGCGGTAGATGCCTACACCCGCGTCGTGTTCGTCGCCAACCCGGCCAACCCCACCGGCACGCACATTCCTTATTCGGAAATCGTGCGCTTGCATCGCGGTTTGCGCTCTGACGTCGTGCTTGTTCTCGACGGCGCCTACGCCGAGTTCGCGCAGGAGCCAGATGATTTCAGCTTGGCTGATGCGCCCAACGTTTTGATCACCCGGACGCTCTCCAAGCTCTACGGATTGGCGTCGTTGCGCGTGGGTTGGGGGTACGGCCCGCCTGACATGATTGAAACGCTCAATCGCATTCGCTTGCCGTTCAACCTGAGTGTCCCAGCAATTGCGGCGGCGACGGCGGCGTTGTCGGATGAAGCGTTTGCCGCGCGCTCGATCGCGCACGCGGTGGCCGGACGCGAGAAAATTGCCAAACTCGTAACCGAGCTCGGGCTTGTCGCCATTCCATCGGCGACCAATTTCGTCACGGCGCGCTTTCCGACGGACGGCGCCATCGCCGCTTCGGCAGCCACTGCGAAACTTGCCGAGCGCGGCGTGCTGGTGCGGGGCCTTGTACCGTACGGCATGGCGGACTGCATTCGCATCAGCGTGTCCACCGACGAGGACTGGCCCGCGGTGGAAAGCGCGTTGCGGGCTGTGATCGAGCGCTGACGCGCTTCGCCTTGCGCGCTAGACGCGGCGGCGATGCTGCGATTCTTTCCCGCGCACGACAGTGAGCTGGCCCGTCGAGTCGCTGGCGGCGCCTTGGTGTTCCTGGCGGTCTTGGCGTTCGCGCTGATCATGGCCGAGCCACATCGCGCCGATCTGACGCCACCTGCTTTGCGCGCGGATCGCATCCTCGCCTTTCGGCAAGATGCGAACGCTTGTCGCGATGCGCTTGCCTCGGCGCAATTCGCAACTGTTCCAGTGCCAAATGTGAGCGGACCGGGGGCGTGCGGATATAGCGACGCCGTAGAGGTAGCGACCAGCGTTTACCCCGCGTCGCAACCGATCCCTTCAAGTTGTGCGTTGGCCGCGGGCTTGATGCTGTGGGAGCGCGATGTCGTAGCGAAAGCAGCACAACAACGCCTGGGCACAACGGTCACCGAAATTGAAATTGCGGGTGCGCCGTTTCAATGCCGGCCGATTGCCGGACGGCGCGATCATCGCTTGAGCGAGCATGCTTATGCCAATGCTATCGATATTGGCGGGTTCAAACTTGCCAATGGCCGCGTCGTCACGATCGCCCAGTCCTGGCGGCGGGGATCGGACCAGGAGAAGGCCTTTCTGCGTGACGTTCGCGGCGGTGCGTGCCGCTATTTCCAGGCCGTATTGTCACCCGACTACAATCGCGACCACGCCAACCACCTGCATTTCGATCTGGGCCGCGATAAAATCTGCCGCTGAATCCGCCGTCCGGCGGCGTTTCGGCGCCCGTCCAATATGACGCGCTTGCCCCCGCCCGCGGGGCGGCTTAACCGGACCGGAACGCCCAGGAGCAGGTTTTATGGATTTCGCGCGCGCCCGCGACTTGATGGTGGAAAGCCAGGTCCGCACCAATGACGTGACCGAGCCGCGGGTCCTGCACGCCATGCGGACGCTGCCGCGCGAACGTTTCGCACCGCCGCAGAAGCGGACATTGGCTTATGGCGATTTGGAGCTTGAGGTGGCGCCGGGCCGCGTGCTGATGCGTCCGCGCGATCTTTCGAAGCTGATCGTCGCACTCAATCCACAACCAAATGAGCGGGCGCTGGAGATCGCCGGCGCCACAGGCTATGGCGCGGCGGTGTTGGCGGCGTGCTGCAAGCAGGTGCTGACGCTCGATCCGGATCCGAATTTGTCCATCACAGCGGGTGCGGCGCTGGAGAGCGCCGGCGTCACCAACGCCAAGGCGGTGTCGATGCCGGCGACGGAGGGCTGGCGCGATGAGGCGCCGTACGACGTCATCATGCTCAACGGCGCCGCCGAGGTCGTTCCGGAAGCGTGGTTTACGCAGCTTGCGCCGGGCGGGCGGCTTGGTGTGATCGTGCGCGCAGGCGCGGCGGGCAGCGCGCGCATCTACACGAAGAGCGGCGACACGGTTGCGTACCGCATCGTCTTCGACGCGGCGCCGCCGATCGTGCCCGGCCTGGAACGCAAGCCTTCGTTCGTGTTCTGAGACATCATCGCTGAAACGGAACGATGCGCGACAGCGCGTCGTATTAACTTCCTCTTATCGTGTGACGCAGAGCATGCTCGTGCAAACACGCGGCTGATTCCGTTCGCGTGCGTATGTCTGCAACGTGCAGACGCCGCGAGTGGACGGGACTCACCGCCAACCATAACGTCACGGGTCATAACGACTCGGAAGTCGCGAGGCTCGAGATGGCGCTCCAAGACCCGCAAGCTGAACCGTCAATGGAAGAGATTTTGGCGTCGATCCGCCGGATCATCTCCGAGGAGGAGCAGCCGGCGGAGCCCGTGCTCGATCTGACTGAATCACACAAGGAAACGCCTGTGCCTAAAGCCGCGCCCGCCGCCGACGACGATTTGGTATTCGAAGCGGTGGAAGCCGCGCCGGCGCCGGCGCCGGCTGCGCCCCAGCCGATGGCTGCAGCGCCCGCGCCGAAGCCGATGCCAGCGCCGATGGCGGCTGAACACGCGCCCACCCCTGAGACGATCATCTCGCCGCCGACGGCTTCCGCCACCGCCGGTTCGTTGGCGCGTCTAGCGGGCTCGCTTCGTATCTCAGATTCGCCGAACCAGTCGGTCGAGGGTGTCGTGCGCGAGTTGCTGAAACCGATGCTGAAGGAATGGCTGGATCAGAACCTGCCGGCGATCGTGGAATCGCGAGTTGAGGCTGAGCTGGAGCGGATCGCCCGCCTGGCGCGGTAGTCGACGGCTACAGCAAATTTGCAGGCGCCCTGGCGAAAGCCGGGGCGCTTTCATTTTTGCCCCTCTCGCAATGCAGCATGTGCCGCTGCTATATGCTCGGCATGATCGAGACGACGTTCAATCCGAAGGCTGTGGAGCCCATCTGGAGCGAGGCCTGGGAGAAATCCGGCGCGTTCAAACCGAGCAATGCGCCAGGCGCGGACCCGTTTTGCATTGTCATCCCGCCGCCGAACGTCACCGGTTCGCTGCACATTGGCCACGCGCTCAACAACACGCTGCAGGATATCCTCGTTCGCTTTGAGCGGCTGCGCGGCAAGAGCGTGCTCTGGCAGCCGGGCACCGACCACGCCGGCATCGCCACGCAGATGGTGGTGGAGCGACAGCTTGCGGCGGAAGGCAATATCGGCCGCCGCGAGATGGGCCGAGAGGACTTTCTGAAACGCGTGTGGGCGTGGAAGGAAGAATCCGGCGGCACGATCTTCAAACAGCTGCGCCGCCTTGGCGCTTCGTGCGATTGGTCGCGTGAACGCTTCACCATGGATGAAGGGCTTTCAGCGGCGGTGCTGAAAGTGTTCGTGGCGCTGCACAAGGACGGGCTCATCTACAAAGACAAGCGCCTGGTGAATTGGGATCCGCATTTCGAGACGGCGATCTCCGACCTCGAAGTCGTTAACAAGGAAACCAAGGGGCATATGTGGCGCATCGCCTATCCGCTTGAGGACGGATCAGGCGAGATCGTGGTGGCGACGACGCGGCCGGAGACGATGCTGGGCGACGTCGCGGTGGCGGTGAATCCCAAGGACGAGCGCTACCAATCCATGATCGGCAAGCAGGTGAAGCTGCCGCTCACAGGCCGGCTCATTCCGATCATCGCCGACGATTACGCCGATCCCGAAGCCGGGACCGGCGCGGTGAAAATCACCCCGGCGCATGACTTCAACGACTTCAAGGTCGGCAAGCGTCACAACTTGCCGATGATCAACATCCTCACATCACGCGGCTTGCTGAACGACGACGTGCCGCTCCCCTATCGGAGATTGGATCGCAGCGTCGCGCGCGAGAAGGTGTTGCAGGATTTGGAAGCCGAGGGCCTACGTCGCGGCGAAGACAACATCACTCACACCGTGCCGCACGGCGATCGCTCCGGCGTGGTGGTGGAGCCGTGGCTGACGGACCAATGGTACGTTGACGCACCGAAGTTGGCGGTGGCGGCGATCGCTGCTGTCGAAGGAGGCAAGACAAAATTTACGCCGAAGAATTGGGAGAAGACCTACTTCGAGTGGATGCGCAACATCGAGCCATGGTGCGTGTCGCGCCAGCTTTGGTGGGGACACCGGATTCCGGCGTGGTACGGGCCGGAGGGCTCGATCTTCGTTGAAGAGAGTGAGACCGCGGCATTGGCGGCGGCGAGAGCAAAGTTCGGGCGCACCGTTGAACTCACGCGTGACGAAGACGTGCTCGACACCTGGTTTTCATCGGCGCTGTGGCCGTTCTCGACGCTCGGCTGGCCGCAGCAGACGCCGGAGTTGAAGACGTATTATCCAACGTCGATCCTGGTCACCGCGCACGACATCATCTTCTTCTGGGTTGCGCGGATGATGATGATGGGCATGCACTTCATGAAGGAAGAGCCCTTCCATGAAGTTTACATCCACGCTCTCGTGCGCGACGCCACCGGCGCCAAGATGTCCAAGTCCAAGGGCAACACCATGGACCCCTTGGAGCTGATCGATAAGTTCGGGGCCGATGCGCTCCGTTTCACGCTGGCGGCGATGGCGGCGCAGGGGCGCGACATCAAGCTCAGCGAGCAGCGCATCGAAGGTTATCGCAATTTTGGCACCAAGCTCTGGAACGCCGCCCGCTTCGCGCAGATGAACGAGTGCGCGGTGTGGGATCAGTACGATCCAGCCAGTCCGCAACAGACGGTCAACAAGTGGATTGTCGGCGAAACCGCAAAGGCCGTGGCCGATGTGACGCGCGAACTGGAAGCGCGGCGCTTCAATGAAGCGGCGGGGGTGATGTATCGCTTCGTGTGGAACGTCTATTGCGACTGGTATCTCGAATTCATCAAGCCGCTGCTGAACGGTTCGGATGAAGAGGCCAAGCTGGAAACGCGGCGCACGGCGGCCTGGGTGCTGGATCAAATCCTGATCATGCTGCACCCGTTCATGCCGTTTATCACGGAGGAGCTGTGGGCGCGCACCGGCGAGTACGGGCACAAGCGCTCCGGCATGCTGATCACCGAGGCCTGGCCGAAGCTTTCTGAAAAGCTGATTGATCCTACGGCCGAAGCCGAGATCAACTGGATGATCGATCTGATCGCGGAGACGCGCTCGACGCGCTCGCAGCTCAACGTGCCGGCGGGCGCGAAGATTCCGCTGCTGCTGATCGGCGCTGATCGCGACGGCGAGGCGCGGCTGGAACGCTACCAGGAGTTGATCGACCGGATGGCGCGGCTGGAATACTCCACCAGCGCCAAGGACGCGCCGAAAGGTTCGGTGACGTTTGTGCTCGCGGGCGCAACGGTGGCGTTGCCGCTCGAAGGCGTGGTCGACTTGCCGGCGGAGACGGCGCGGCTGACTAAGGAAATCGCCAAGCTTGAGGCCGAGGTGAAGAAGATGGACCAGCGCCTGGGCAACGCCGACTACGTGGCGCGCGCGCCCGAAGAGATTGTCGAAGAGTTGCGCGAACGCCGTGAAGAAGAGGCGGCTTCAGCGGAGAAGCTCAAAGCAGCGCTGAAGCAAATTCAGGGTGCGGCCTGATGCGCATTTTCATCACCGGCGCTTCCGGCTTCGTCGGGGGCGCGGCGGCGCGGTATTTCGTCGGCAAGGGCCACGACGTGCGCGCCATGTCGCGCTCAGAAAAGTCTGACGCCATCATCAACGCCTTGCACGCAACACCGGTGCGCTGTGATCTGGAGAGCGTGACGCCCGCTAGCATCGGCAACGCCGAGGCGGTGGTGCATTGCGCTGCGTTTGTTGAGCAATGGGGACCGAAGGACGCTTGGAAGCGCTTCAACGTCGATGGCACAGCGCGTATGCTGGCGGCGGCGAAAGCGGCGGGCGTGAAGCGCTTCATCCACATCAGCACCGAATCTGTGCTGTGGAAGGGGCAGTCGCTCAACAACGTCGACGAAACCTATCCGCTCGCGCTCAATTCCCCCTATCCGTATTCCTGGACCAAAGCGCAGGCCGAGGTGCTGGTGCAGAAGGCCAACACGCCGGACTTCCAGACCATCATTCTGCGGCCGCGCTTCATTTGGGGTCCGGGCGACACCACCTTGCTGCCGCTGATCGAACACATGGCCAAGACCGGGGGCTGGATGTGGGTCAATCACGGCAAGGCACAAACATCGACCACGCACATTGCCAATCTTGTGCACGCGATTGATCTCGCGCTTACCCAAGGCAAGGGCGGGGAAGCTTACTTCATTCTCGATGATGGCGTGCGCTCCATGCATGAGATGATCTCCGGCATGGCGGCGTCGCGCGGCATCACCCTGCCGGAAAAGAGCATTTCCGGGGGCATGGCCGATTTCATCGGCAGTACGTGTGAGTTCGTCTGGGGCACGTTCGGTTTGAAGAGCGACCCGCCGCTGACGCGCTTTTCGGCGATGATCATGTCGCGCGACAGCGTGCTCAACGACGCCAAAGCCCGGCGTGAGATGGGCTACGCGCCAGTGATCTCGGTCGAGGACGGCCTGCGGCAGCTCGCCGCGTAGCGGGAACCAGTTGATTTCAGCGCGCGTTTCTCGGTCGGCCCAGACGACTAAGGCGCCCCATGCTGCAAAACCTCCTGAGTTCAATATTCCGCGACGGGCAAATCATGGTGCGCGCGCCGAATGGCGCGCTCTACGCCGCCAACGGCGCGCGCGACGCCGATTGTCCGCTGATCGTTCATATCCGCGACAACAAGACTCTGTGGCGCATCCTGCGTCATCCCGAGCTCGCTGTCGGCGAAGCGTACATGGACGGCGGCTTTGTCGTTGAACGCGGCACGATCTACGATTTCCTGGCGCTGGCGGCGCGCAACGGCCGCAACGTGAAGCAGCGTCGGCGGAGTATGACGCACAAGAATCCGCGCAAAGCGTCGCGCAAAAACGTCGCCCACCACTACGATCTTTCAGGCGACCTCTATCGACTCTTCCTAGACGCGGACCGGCAATATTCTTGCGCGTATTTCGCGCAGCCGGACATGACGATTGATGAAGCGCAGATCGCCAAGAAGCGTCATCTCGCCGCCAAACTCCTGGTCGAGCCGGGCCAGAAGGTGCTGGATATCGGATCGGGCTGGGGCGGCTTGGCGCTGACATTGGCGGAAGAGTACGGCGCTGACGTCACCGGTGTGACGCTTTCGACAGAGCAGCTGGAAGAGTCACGCATGCGAGCCGCGAGACGCGGCCTGCAGGCGCGGGCACGCTTTGATCTGCGCGACTACCGCGATTTGCAAGGCACGTTCGACCGCATCATCTCGGTCGGCATGTTCGAGCACGTTGGCCCTGCGCACTATCAGGAATTCTTCGATACCGTCGCAGCGCGGCTGGATGAAAAAGGCGTGGCCGTCGTTCACACCATCGGCAATTTCCGAGGACCCAGCCGTAACAATCCCTGGATTGAGAAATATATCTTCCCAGGCGGCATGATCCCCGCGCTGTCGCAAATTACGCCGGCGGTTGAGCGTTCTGGGCTCATCATCACCGACGTCGAAATCTTGCGCCTGCACTACGCCGAGACGCTGAAGGCGTGGCGCGAGCGCTTCGTGGCGCATTGGGATGAGGTGCGTGCGCTCTATGATGAGAGTTTCTGCCGTATGTGGGAGTTTTATCTGGCGGGCGCTGAAGCCGGATTCCGGGAGGGGGATCTGGCGGTCTTCCAAATTCAAATGGCGAAAGACCGCAACGTCGTGCCGCTGACGCGCGACTACATCACCGACGCCGATCGCGCGGAGCCGACGGCGCACCGCATCGCCGCAGAATAGCATTGCCAAGGACGCAGCCCGGCTCTAGCTCGCGCGCATGGCAAAGAACTCACCCTTGCGCATGCTCGGCCTGATCGGCGGCATCAGCTGGGAATCGACGACGCACTACTATCAGCTGCTGAACCGGCTGGCGCGAGAGCGCCTGGGCGGCAAGCATTCCGCACGCCTCCTGCTGTGGTCTGTCGATTTCGCGCCAATCGCCGAGATGCAGGACGCGGGCGCGTGGCGCGATCTGACAGCGATCATGATCGACGCCGCCAAGCGGCTTGAGGGCGCAGGCGCGGAGGCGTTGGTGATCTGCGCCAACACCATGCATCTGATGGCCGATGAGGTGCAGGCGGCAATCGGCATTCCACTCATTCACATTGCCGATGTGACCGCGGCGGCGCTGAAGGCGAAGGGTTCGCGCCGGCCCGTGCTGTTGGCGACGCGCTTCACCATGGAGCAGGCATTTTATCGCGAGCGTTTGGCGCGCAGCGGCATTGAGGCCATCGTGCCAAATGAAGCCGATCGCGCCGAATTGCATCGGATCATCTTTGAGGAACTGGTGCAGGGGAAATTTCTTGACGCCTCGCGCGCTAGATTGGTCGAGGTGGTGAAGCGCGAACAGGCCAACGGCGCCGATGGCGTGATCCTTGGATGCACCGAGTTCGGCATGCTGGCGCCGCCGTCGGCGTTCGATTTGCCCGCGGTCGATACCGCTGAAGCGCATGCGGAGGCCGCCATCGCCTTTGCGCTAGGCCGTTAAGGCGCGTCGATGATGGCGCCGCGGCCGGCTTCGTCGCCAGCGGCCATGCGTCTGCCGTCGTCGCTCCAGGAAAGTGCGCTCACTGCGCCTTCCCCAGGCTCATCCAGTTCGATCACGGCTTGATCGGCGAAGCGCGCCAGCCACACCGCGCCGTCGCTATAGCCGATCGCCAATATCTCCTCACTCGGATGAAACGCGACAGCGGTGACCAGCTTTTCATCGCGCGGAATGAGCTGCAATGGCGCTTTGCCTTGCGGGCCGCTCTTGCCGACGAAGGGCCAGACGATGGCGCTATCGGCGCCCGAGGTAGCGAGCCAGCGCCCGCGCTTGTCCCACGAGAACGAGCGCGTTTTCGCGGGGTAGCCATCCATGCGCAGGTCAAGTTTGTCCGGCAAGCGCCAGCCGTGCAGCGCGTTCTCCTGCATGCCGGTGATGACGTAATCGGCGTCCGGCGAAATCGTCACCGCCAGATGCGAGCCGGCCCAATTCAGAGCTGAGCCTTTGTCGTCTGGGGTCAAGACGTAACGCAATGTCGCGCCGCCATAGTGCGTCGCGGCCAGGCGGCGGCCTTTGGCGTCGAGCGCCAATCCGCCAATGGTGGATGCGTGCGTGAAGCGGTGCGCCTCCTGGCCGTCGCGGAAAACCACCGCTTCCTTGCCGACGCCCGCGACGATCAGATTGAGCGCAGAGTGGCTGACGACGTGATCCACCCACTTACGCAGCGTCGCGATCGGCGTGACGTCGCCGGCGGGAGAAATCGCGTTGAGCTTGCCGTCGTCGCCGCCGGTGACGATGCGGGCGCGGTCGGGGTGCAACGCGCTGCTCAAGATCACGCCGTTATGCGCTTCAATGCGTTTGCTCTCACCTTCGCGCGTTGTGGCGACAACGGCGCCGTCGCCAAGCGCGAACAAGGCTTGGTCGCCGATCCAGTGGGCCGACGTGGCGGGTGCGCCGAGCGCCAGACGCCGGCCAGCTTCGTAAACGCGCGCTGTCACGCCGCGCACGCCGCGAAGCCGCGCTCAAGTGCGGCGCGGTCGAGGTTCTTGCCGATGAACACGAGCCGCGAGACGCGCTTTTCGTCGGGGCGCCAATCGCGCTGCGTATCGCCCTCAACGATCATGTGCACGCCCTGGATCACGAAGCGCTTCGGTTCGTCCGGAAAGGCGATGATGCCTTTGAGGCGGAGAATGTCCGGGCCTTGCTTCTGGGTCAGTTCGTTGACCCACGGCAATAGCTTTTCCGGATTCATCGGCTTGTCGCTCGCAAGCGAGATCGAGGTGATGCCGGCCGCGGCCACGTGATCATCGTGGTCGTGATGATGATGGTGGCCATGGTGATCATGGTCATGATCGTGGTGCGCGCAGCTATCGTCGCAATCGTGGCCGGGCAGGAAATGAGGATCGATCTCGGTGACGCGGTCCAGATCGAAGGCCCCGAGATCGAGGATGGCGTCGAGATTGATATCGCCGCGCGTCATTCGGTGAATGCGCGCCGTCGCGTTGATGTTGCGGATTTGACGTTCCAACGACGCCAGGTCTTCCTTAGAGACCAGATCGGTCTTGTTCAGCAGGATCACGTCTGCGAACGCCACTTGCTCCACCGCTTCTTCCTGCGACGCCATTTGTTCGCGCGCGTGCTTGGCGTCGACCACCGTTACGATTGCATCCAATTTGGTCTTGGCGCGCACATCGGCGTCGGCAAAGAAGGTTTGCGCGACGGGCGCCGGTTTTGCCAAACCTGTCGTTTCCACCAGGATGGCGTCGAAGCGGCCTTTGCGTTTCATCAGCCCTTCGATGATGCGGATGAGATCGCCGCGCACCGTGCAGCAGACGCAGCCGTTGTTCATCTCGAACACTTCCTCGTCGGCGTCGACGATCAGGTCGTTGTCGATGCCGATTTCGCCGAACTCGTTGACGATGATGGCGTATTTCTTGCCGTGCTGCTCGGTGAGGATGCGGTTCAAAAGCGTGGTTTTGCCCGCGCCCAAGAAGCCTGTGAGCACGGTGACGGGAACTGGATCGGTCATGGCCCCTAGATAGCTATTCCGGCGGCTTGCGCCAGCGGCTAGGTTGGCGGGGTCGAAGGGGACGAGACGCCATGATGAAGGCCTGGTGGCACTGGGTTATCGTAATCCTGGGCTCGGTTGTGGCCGTGGCTCTCTTGGCCGCAGGGGCGCTGGCTTATCTGGTGCTCCGTCTGGACGTGCGCGGCGAGATCGAGCGCGCGGTGGAGAACGCGACAGGGCGTCAGCTTACGATTCAAGGTGATGTCGGCGTCAGCTATTGGCCGGTGCTTGGCTTACGCGCGACCAAGACGACGCTGGCGAACGTGCCCGGCGGGCGCGCGCCGGCGTTCAGCACCTCCGACGAGATCGACATTGGCGTTGAACTGCAGCCGCTGCTGAACCGGCAGGTGGTGGTGCGCAATCTTGTGCTGCAGCGCCCGCATATCGCGCTGGAAGTCGACGCGGCCGGCAAGCCAAACTGGATTTTTTCGCCGCCCGTGCGTCCCGCGCCGGCGCCACCGGCCACACCCACGACGACGCAC
Source organism: Vitreimonas sp. (assembly GCA_035546515.1). Classification (GTDB taxonomy): domain Bacteria; phylum Pseudomonadota; class Alphaproteobacteria; order Caulobacterales; family Aquidulcibacteraceae; genus Vitreimonas. The sequence continues at coordinate 26,170 of DASZWS010000125.1, forward strand.
GCGCCGACCCGTTCGACGGTCGATGTCGCTCAGACGAGCTTGCGTGAGGTGCGCGTCGTCGATGGCGAAGTGACGTATTACGATGCGCGTCACGGCACAGGCTGGGGCATTGGCGCCGTCAATGTCACCACGGCGGTCAACGCGCTCAATCAGCCGGTCCGCTTCGTGGGCGATCTCAAATACAACGACCGGCAGTTGCAGCTCGATATGTCGATCGGCAATCCCGGCGCGATGATGCGGGGACAGCCGACGCCGCTCACCATCGGCGTACACAGCGATCTCCTGATCGCAACCTTCACAGGCCAGGCCGGTGCGGCCGGCGCGTTGAATGGACAGTTGCTCGCCTCGGGCCCCAGCTTGCGCCAGTTCGCGGCATGGGTGGGAACGCCGATCCAAGGCGGCGTGGGGCTAGAGCATTTCGACGTGAACGGCTTGCTCGCCACCGGGGACGGCGAGTTCAATTTCAGCAATGCGGGCTTCGCTGTCGATGCGTTGCGCGGGCGGGGCGATTTCGCCATCTCGCAGAGGCGCGGAAAGCCCTACATTAGCGGGCGCCTGCAGCTCTTCGATTTCGACATGAACCCGTATTTGCTCGGGCATGCACCGCCGAAGCCCGCTGCGGTGAATGCTCCCGCGCCGGCGCCGTTGCCACCAGAAAGTGCGCCGCTGGCGGCGCAAACCATCGTGCCAAATGCGCAAATCGCTGTGGTCGCGCCGCCGCCACGCGCCGTTGACGTCCAAGGCGCGCCCAGTGCGGCGCCGATCGATTTCTCCGGTCTGCAAGCCTTCAACGCCGACTTGGATCTAACGACTGCGGCAGTGCTAGTGCAGCACACACGCTTTGACGCGGCCCGGCTCAGCGTCGTTATCAACGACGGCTACCTCGCGGCGACGATCCAGACGTTGAACCTCTATGGGGGGACGGGTCACGGCCGCTTTGAAATCGACGCCCGCCAGCCCGATGCGCGCATAAACGAGCAGATGAGCTTTGATGGCATCCAGGCGCTGCCGTTCCTGACCGATGCGGTGAACTTCACCAACATCGAAGGCAAAGCCGAGATCACCGCCTCTTTGCGCACGCACGGCCGCACCGTAAGCGATTTGATCACGCACGCTGATGGCCAAACCCACGTTGAGGTGATTTCCGGTGTTCTCCACGGCGTCGACATGGGCGGGGTTTCGCGCACGATCAACAACGCGTTGCGCGGCGAGTTGATAGCGCCTGAAGCGCGCACGCCTTTCCAAGGCTTTTCGGGTACGTTCGCGATCGCCAATGGGGTCCTCGCCAGCGACGATCTGCGCTTCAACACCAGCGATCTGCGCATTCCGGGCATCGTGGTAATCGACTTCCCCGCCAAGCGTCTTGACTTGCGGGTAGTGCCGCAGTCGCCGCGCGGCAATCTGTTCGTCATCCCGTTTTCAGCGCGCGGCCCTTGGGGTCAGCTTCAGTATGATAGCGATGTTAGCGGCAGGGCGTTGCGTGCGATCCAGCCGCGCGTGCGCGAAGTGCAAGCGGCCAGCCGCGCCAACGATTGACGTCCAGGTGCTCTTCTAATCCATGAATTGCGAAGCTGTGAGGCCGGCGCGTCGCTGCATCATCTCGCGCAACCGATCAATGTCGCAGATGGTGAGTTGCCGGCGCGCCGCTTTGATGATGCCTTCCGCGGCGATAATGCGCAGTTCGCGTGTGACCACCTCGCGCTGAGCGCCGACCGTGGCGGCCAATGTTTCGTGCGTGGGTGCGTTGCGGATCAGCACGCCGTCCGCTGTTTGCTCGCCATCGCGGGCGAGGCGCAGCAATTCCGCGTAGATTCTGAACCGCACCTCGAGCGTCGCCAGCTCAAAAACGCGGTCGCTGAGATGCACGACGCTGCGCGCGAGGAACTTCGCGAGGTCCAACGCAAATGTGGAATTGCGACGGAACGTTTCCATGAACGTCTCGGCAGCGCACTCAGCGATCACGCCAGCGGTCTCGGCCATCACATTGGTTGTGCGTGGCGCCCCGGTCAGCGCCGCCAGCTCTCCGAAATGGCTTCCGGGCTGCAGCTTGCGGAAGGCCACCGGCCGCCCGGCCGCGGTGACCAAGCCTACCTGAAATACACCCTCTGAGATGAAGTAGATGTTCCGCTCTTTGCTCAAGTGACTGACGACCACCTGGCCTGGCCGCACCGTAGTCCAGGTTAGATCTACCGCGAGCGCCTCCAGCTCCGGCTGCGTGAGGGAGCTCAGAATGGCGATCTTGCCAAGGCGTTCACACGCCTCCTTCAGCTGCATTCTCCCCACCTTTGCTGCCCTGCGTCCGAGTTGTACCGGACTCGGTGAGAAATATCACATGGAGAATACGCGGCACTTCTGATGTCATTCGACGAGGAGGTGTCCTCGTGGCGGTGGAGCGTCCGGACCTCGATTGTTGGATAGATGCAGCCTTGGGTGACGACGGGTGGACTGGCGCGCTGGATATCAGCGCCCAGGTGCTCGGGGCCGACAGCGTCGCGCTCGGCTTGGCGGCGAAGCCCGGGGTTGACGGTCAGCTCTGTTTCAGCGCTGCGGCGTCCTCCGGCTTCAGGGCGTCGTGCCTGGAGCTGCTCGGATACTACGGCGCCGAGGAGGTGCAGACGCGCCCGACCGATGCGGGCCTCTTGGCGTGGGCGCATGCGCCGAGCAGCGCGCAGCGGCTCGTGCACGATGTCGCGGTCTTCGCGCTGTGGTCCGGGACTGGGGACCCTGCAAAGCTGCCGCGCGTCGCCAGCGTGGCGGCCCGGGCGGTGTCGGCGCGGCGCGAAATTGCAGAGATGCGCGCGGTCTTGGCGTTGCGCGGCGCTGCGTTCGATCGCCTGCCGTTTGGCGTCGCTGTGGTGGACGCGGCGCTCTACGTTCGTGAGCCAAACGCTGCATGCCGTCAGATTCTCGCACGTGCCGACGGGCTTGCGCTGCATCAGGATCGCTTGATCTGCCGGTCAGGGGCGGACCAGCGCGCGCTGATGGAGTTGGTGAGCGGCGTCATTACTGGCGACCGTGAGGCCGCAGGCGGGACCGTGCATGTGGCGCGATCGCGTGGCGCCGAACCTTACGTTGTCACGCCGGTGTCGGTTGCCGACACCGCCGTCAATATCGATCATTGTCTGCTTGTGATCTTGGACCCGGAGGCAAACACACCGCTCACGCGCGAGGCATGGAATGCACTTATGGACCTCAGTAGCCGTGGCTTGGCGTTGGATGCGGAAGGATTAAGCGTCGCACGCCATGTCGCAGAACGGCGCGCGCCCTTCGTGCGGCCACGGTCTTTGCATCGGCGTTCGAACTGACGCGAACGTGGCTTTGGCGCCGCACCAAAATTTTGTGCGCGCATTGTGAATAAGATCACTGACGCCGCCCGCGCGGCGTGACCAAGCTGAATCTGTTGGAGGGGCAAGCAACGGCGCGGGCGTGTCGTGTCCCCATGACGAGCTCCCCGAAAGAGTGTGCTCGCGTCGTTGCTGCTTTCTTGGCCTTGGGGTTGGTTGGTGGTTGAGATCGAATTTGCCGGCGCGTGGGCCGAGATCACGCACCATCGCTATGTCTTGCGCCGGATGGCGCAGCAGCGTGTGCTCGAATTGCCGCGCCTGGCGCAGGCGGCGCGTCGGCTAAGCGCATTGGGCGCTCGGGTCGGCTCCAGCGAGCTGGTGGGCGTGTCCTCAGCCATTCTGGCTTGGAGCGAACGCGCCATGCAAAGTGAGGCGCGAGAGCAGGCAGGGGCGCTCTTACTGGAGCTTTCTGGAGTGGTGGATCATCTGTGCGCGGGGCAGGTCAACGCACCGGTCGCGCGGCGACCGTTGGCCGCCGCCACCGAGCCGCTTTTGGGCTAGCCTTCCGGGGAGATGAAGATGCGCCGTCCGGCGCTCGCTTCGTCGAGCGCATGCAGGCGCTGATAATCTTCAATCACGATCTCGCGCCGCCGCACGCTTATGACGCCCTCGCGCTCCAGATCGAGCAATTGTCGCGTCACCGCCTCGCGCGCCGCGCCGATTTGATCGCCAAGCTCTGCGTGGGTGGGGGCGGACCGGATCATCAGCCGGCCGTCGATGTGTTCGCTGCGTTGGGCCATGCGCAGCAGCTCCGCCAGCAACCTGCCGCGCACATCGAGGGTGGCCAATTCATAGAAGCGGCTGGAGAGGTCGAGGTGGATTGCGCTGACGGTGTCACATGCGGCGCGCACGAGGGCTGGCGAATCCGCCAACAGCGCGCGGAACTCGGCATGCTTGATCAGCCCAAGCGTCGTCGCCTCGTCGGCGACCAAACGGGTCACATGGTGGGCGAGGTCGCCGCCCCAGCTGTGGCTGAGCATCGCCGCAGGAAGCCCTAGCGTATCGCCTTGACGCGCCGCGCGCATGGTAATGCTCGAACCGTTCGGCGCGAGCGCCACGAACCGGCAGGCGCCCTGCAAGATAAAGCCGACGCGTTGAGGGAACTCGGTGTCGGCCGCAACCTGCGTCCGCGCCTTGAATTCGCGAACCTCAAGCTTCGCCAAAATGCGGGCGAGTTCACTGTCAGTCAGCGTTCGAAGGAGCTTGATGCCCCGAAGATCACCCACGGAAGGCGCGATCTTCTCGACCTTCATCGCCCGCTGATGACCGCTGCCTGCCACGATTTTTCCTGCGATAACGAATGGTTCAACATGCAGAGCAAACCAACGGCGCCGACGAAAGCCCAATGTCTGTGATAAACGTCACAGAGGATCGTCGGGAAGAACATATTACCGCCACGGCGAACGCTGTCGCGTTGAGCCGTGATAGATCCAAACGCTGCGAACGCGGAAAAGTGGTGGTGCCTGGGGGCGGAATTGAACCACCGACACGCGGATTTTCAATCCGCTGCTCTACCAACTGAGCTACCCAGGCGCCGGTCCGGCGAGGCAGGGCCGCCCCGCGGAGCGAGGGTCTATAGCGGTGCCGATCCGGCCTGTCCACGGCGCAACCGGAACGCCCTTGCACGCCGGGATACGGCCATGACAATGACCCCACGAGGCCACCTGTTGGGAGAACAGCCATGACCGCGCATTTCGCAAACCGCCGCACCTTCCTGGCCGGGGCCGCTGCAAGCGCGGCCCTCATGACCTCGGGTTGCGCCACCAATCCGGTCACCGGGCGCAGTCAGCTCATTCTCATCGACGATGCTCAGCTGCAGCAGGCGGCGCTGCAGGCCTGGGGTCAGCAGGTGCAGCAGGAGCGGAGCTGGAACAACCGCTCGGCACAGGCGCGGCTAGAGCGGGTTGGCACGCGGATCGTCACGGCGGCTGGACGCGGCAACCAGCAATGGGAATTCCGTCTGTTCGACAGCGACGAAAAGAACGCCTTCGTGCTGCCGGCCAACAAAGTCGGGTTTTACCGCGGGCTGTATGAGATTTGCGATGTCGACGACTACATCGCCTGCGTCTTGGGACACGAGACGGGCCACGTGCTCGGCCGCCACGCGGCCGAACGCTATTCTCGCGAGGCGGCCACGCAGACGGCGCTCCAGGTGGCAGGCAGCGCCATCAACAATCAGATCGCGACCGCCGCGCTGGGCCTCGGCGCGCAGGTGGGCCTGAGCTTGCCGTTCTCACGCGAGCAGGAGGCCGAGGCCGACATCATCGGCATCGATCTCATGCATCAGGCTGGCTACGACGTGAAACAGGCGATCCCGTTCTGGCAGCGCATGGAAGCGTCCGGCGGTTCGCGACCGCCCGAATTCATGTCCACCCACCCCGATCCGGACAACCGCATCGCCCGCATCCGCGCCCATATAAATGAACGGGGCTGGGGACCGGTCTGAGGTCGGGCAAAACGACCGGTGGTACCGCCTCCAGGGTTCGAACCAGGGACCTCTGGATCCACAATCCAGCGCTCTAACCAACTGAGCTAAGGCGGCATTCGGGGCGCGGAAGCTAGCGCCGCACCCCGGCTGAAGCAAGGCGTGCTAAGTGCTTGGATTGATGACGTCGTCACCGCCGCGGAATGAGTTGAAAAGCCCACAGGCCCGCTACGCCGCACACACGGCGGCGGTGTGCGGGTGGCGTTTCCGCTCGCTGGATGGGGCTGATGGCTATTTGTTCGAGGTTGCGGATGGCGCGCGCCGGGCGATCTTCGCCGCGGGCGCGGGCTCGCCTTACGCGCTGAACGACGTGCGCGCGGCTTCGATCGCGCGCGACAAATTTTTCTGCGCGAGGGTTCTTCGGGAGGCCGGGTTGCCGGTTCTTCCCGGCGAGATGTTCTTCGTGACGGAGCGCTGGGCCGACATGCGCGGCCCGGGGCGCGAGCCGGACGATGCAAGGCGCTACGTTGCGGCCGTCCAATTTCCAATTTTCTGCAAGCCGATCTCCGCCTCAAACGGCCTCTACGCGGAGGTTATCACTGACGTCGGCGCCTTCGCCGACTACATGGCGCGCGTCGCGCGCGAGCATTTCGCCATTCTCATCCAGCCATACGTGCGCGCACCCGAGCATCGCGTGTTCGTGCTGGGAGGCCGGGCGTTGTTCTCATATCAGAAGCACTTGCCGAGCGTGACCGGCGATGGGGTCTCCAGCTTGCGCACGCTGATTGAAACGATGCCGCGCGATAGTTTTTCGCCGGCGGCGCCGATCCGCGCGCCAATACCGCTGGATGACGTCGTCGCGAAGGGCGTGCGCGTTTGGCTGGAAGGTCCGGCGAACCGTTCTGCAGGCGGCGCCGCGGGTGCGATTGTCGAGGGCGCGCCGCCGGCGATGGCGGCGCTGGCGATTGCCGCGGCGAAGGCCGTGGGTCTGGAGCTTGCCGCGGTCGATATGTTTGATCTGGGCGCTGAGGGGCTGAGCGTCATCGAGGTCAACTCCAACCCGATGATCGCCACCCTGGAGGACGCCGGGCGCTGGGATTTGATCGAAACGATATGGCGCGCCAACATCGAAGCGGCGTTGCGATGAAGCCGTGGCGCTTGCCGTATCCCAGGTTTGGCGCGGGGACGGGATTGGACCGAGTTCGCGCGATAGCGGAACGCCTGGACCTTGATCTTGCCGGCTTTGGTGCGCGCGGCGCTGTGATCGTCGGCTCGAACGGCAAAGGCTCGACCGCGACGATGACCGCGGCACTGCTGCAACAAACCGGCTCAGTCGGTCTTTTCACCTCGCCGCATCTGTTCGATCTGAACGAACGCTTCCGCGTCGATGGCGATGACATCAGCGACGCCGCGTTGCAGCATCGTTGGGATCGCGTGGCTGCTGCGGTGGACGCGTATCAACGCGAGACTGGCGATAGGGCCGGCGGTTTCGAATTCCTGTTTCTCATCGCGGCCGACTGGTTTGCCGCGCGCCGGGTGGATTTCACTGTGTGGGAGGCGGGCATTGGCGGGCGGTTCGACCCCGTGCGCTTGATCGAAGCGCGCAGGCTGGCGCTGACGTCGCTCGATCTCGAACACACCGAACTGCTCGGCGATACACTCGAAGCCATCGCGCGCGATAAGGTTGGCGCGGCGCCGCGCGGCGCGAAGATGTTTGCGCCCGCCGGCATCGAAGCGCGCGAAGCCATAGAGGCGCAATGCGCCGAGAACGGCGTGGCGCTGAGTTTTGTCGCGCCTGTCACGGAAGCGCCGGCGCTCCCGGGCGCATACCAGCGCGAGAACGCAGCGCTGGCGATCGCGCTCGTACGCGATATCGGACCGCTGGATGCCCTGCAAATTGCGCGCGGCCTCGCTGCCACCCGCTGGCCTGGCCGGCTTGAGGTGATCAACGATGACCCACCGGTCGTGATCGATGTCGGCCACACGCCACGCGGTATCGCCGCCGCGCTTGCCGGCTTTCAGGCGTTGCGCGGCGCTCGCCCGGCCATTCTCGTCTGCGGCGCGTCGCACGACAAAAACAGCGCGGCGATGATTGCCCAGCTGGCGCCGGCGTTTGATGTCATCATCTGCGCGCGCGCGCGTCACAAGGGCGCCCCAGCTGGAGAAATCGCCGCGTACGCGCACGCGGCCAACGCGAGTGCGGAGATCGTCATTGCCGAGTCCGTGGCAGACGCGCACCGGCTTGCGATCAGTCGCGCAGCGGCGCGCGGGGCGACGGTGTATGTGGCCGGCGGCCTTTTTTTGGCCGCGGAATTCAAGGCAGTGCATGTGGGGCGCGACCCCGCCACCTTGGCCTTCTTCTAGGGCGCGGGTAAAACACGGGCGCAAGGGGACCAATGCCGCGGACACTGTTCGAGCACTTATCGCCGGATACCGGGGCGAAGCGCATTCTCGCGCTCGACGGGGGTGGCGTGAAAGGCATGCTGACGCTTGGCATGCTGAAGCCGCTTGAGGACGAATTGCGCCGTCGCGCGGGCGGCGCGCCGGAGTTTCGACTCTGCGATTATTACGATCTGATCGGCGGCACCTCGACCGGCGCCATCATCGCTTCAGGATTGGCGCTCGGTCACAGCGTCGACGAACTGATCGCGCTCTATGCGCGGCTCGGGCCGGAGGTGTTCGGACGCACGCCGGGCGACGGTGTTTTCCTGCAATCGAAGTTCGAGTCCAAACGCCTGCGCGCTGCGCTGCAGAGCGTATTGGAAGCCAAGACGATCGGATCGGAAGATCTGAAGACTGGCCTCGCCATTTGCGCCAAACGTATCGACACTGGTTCGGCTTGGGTGGTCACCAACCATCCGCTGGGCGCCTATTACGATCCTCCGCCCGAGACCGGGATTTTCCCCAACCATCGCTATCGGCTTGTCGATCTGGTGCTGGCCAGTGCGGCAGCGCCGACATTCTTTGATGAAATCACCATCGACGTCGAATTCGACGAAAAGCATCGCCCGATTCAGCGCGGTTATTTCGTCGATGGCGCCGTAAGCGCCAACAACAATCCGAGCATGCAATTGTTCTTGCTGGCGCTGGAGCCGGCGTATCGCTTCGGCTGGAAGGCCGGCGCCGATCAGTTGATGATGACATCCTGCGGCACCGGCGCGCGCCGGCCGCGCATCGAAGGTCACGCCTTCAAAGGTCTGCCGCCCGGCCTGCGCGGCGTGCATGCGCTGCGGGCCATGGTGTACGACACGCAGATGCAGGGCGTGATGATGATGCAGGCGCTATCGTCGCCGAAGCGCCCGTGGAACATCAATTCGGAAATCGGCGAGATGTCGGGCGCGGCTATCACCGGTGCGCCGCTTCTGGACTACCAGCGCATCGACGTGGTGCTCGATCAAAAGCCGAAGGCCAAGCACCGTGGCGATCCCACGCCGCCGATGACGCCGCTGGAACGCATTATCGGCCGTGAGCTCGACGCCGATACGCTGGATGCGCTGGACCGCATGGACAACGGCAAACCGGCCAATCTCGAGCTTCTGCTGGAAGTCGGGACTGGCGCCGGGCGCGGTTTTGTCGATGCGGAATATCCCGATCCAAAATTCGACCTGCCGGAGTGGCGAAGCGCTTGAAACACGCGGCAAGCGATGTTTGCGGATTTCTTACCGGCTTTTGCTAGTTTGGCTGGCTGGATCAGGTGAGCATCGTTAATGGCCGCACAAGATAAGCAGAACGCTGCGGTTGAGTATTTCGCCGCACGCTCGCACGACGCATGGCGGGCCGAGTTTCTGAAGAACAATCCCGACCAGAAGGACACGCCCCGCATGCGTATGCGCGGCGGCAAGATGGTTGATATCAATCAACCATGGAAATCGCTCGATCCCGCGGCTAAGGCCGACAATAAAATTGCAGCACGAGCCGCGTACGACGCCATCGAGCGCTTTCCAAAAAATAGAGAGAAGGCGTCTGCGTATGTTCACAAGCAGTGGATCAAGCGCAATCGCGCTGATCCCAACCAATCGCAGGATCTGTTTAAGCCGTATGCCGAACTTCCCGAGATCGAGAAGGATAAGGACCGCGCTCACATCGATCAGATGAAGGCGGCGCTCAAGGCGGTGAAGGCCAAGAAAACTGGGAAGAAGCCAAAGAAGGCGAAGGCCGCCATCGCGCCGCAACTGGATGCCAGGACCGCCGCACGGTTGTCAGATGCGGCGGCGGCGCTCTCAGCTGCGACGGGCAGGAACATCACCGCGCAGGCGCTGCTGACCGCCGGCGCCGAGGCGGTGTTGGCGATCTGCGAAACTGCCGCGCCTGCCAAACGCAAGAAGAAGCGCTGACGCATTGACCCGGCGCCGCTTTCGCTGGCAAGCGGGCGGTGAACATGAAAAGCGTCATCATCGTCGGCGCGGGGGCCATTGGCCTCATGTGCGCGGTGCGGCTGGCCAAGGCTGGCGCGCGGGTCACCGTGCTGGAAGAACAGCGCGAAGAAATCACTGTTTATGGCGCTACAGCGTCGGCGTCGGCCGCTGGCATGCTGGCGCCGATCGAGGCGCACGCCTCGCCATTCGAGCAACTCGGGCTCGCCTCTTACGATTTGTGGAAACAATGGCGCCCAGACGCGGCCTGGGCCGACGCGGTTCGTTTCGACGGGGCGGTGGCCATCGCCCCCGACGCTGCTGGCGCAGATGCATATGTGAAAAACGGAGCGCGCCTCGGTCGTACCGTGAGCGCGCTCTCGGCCAACAAATTCCGCGCCAAGACAGACATGGCCACCAAGATCGAAACCAGCGTCTTCATCGAAGATGAAGGAACGTGCGATCCGATCCGCACCTTGAGCGGTCTCTTGATGGAAGCACGTGCGCACGGCGTCAGCGTCGTCTTTCATCGCGACGTCAACGCCGTCACGCGCAATCAAGTCGATACATTCGAAAAAGAGACCTACGAGGCCGACATCGTGCTGCTGACGCCGGGCGCATGGGCCACCGAGCAACTGAAAGAGGTTGCGCCGGCGCTGAAGCATGTTCGCCCCGGCAAGGGTCAGCTCGTCTCGGTTGCGTTCGAACGCGACCTGCGGCCGAACTTGCGCGCGCCGAATTTCTACCTGGCGCAGCGCCGCGAGGATGTCGTGCTGGGCGCGACGCTGCAGATGGGTGTCACCAGCCGTTTCGCCGAGACCAAGGCCAGCGAAGACCTGCTCGCCGCCGCCAACGCGCTGCTGCCGGGGATTGTCCGTCCCAGAGGCGAGGCTTGGGCCGGTATCCGGCCGATGTCGCCGGACGGGTGGCCGCTGATTGGCTGGAGCGGCGCCTGCCTCATCGCCGCTGGGCATTCACGCAACGGCTGGCTGCTTGCGCCGATCACGGCTGAAATCATCACCGCTTATGTTATGGACTACCCCATCGCCCCCGAATGGGCGGCGTTGTCGCCGAATAGATTTGGAAACCCATGACCATTGGTCTCGAACTCACCGAAGCGCAGAGCGCGATCAAGGATGCGATCGAAAAGATCTGCAGCAAGTATGACGACCATTATTGGCTGAAGGTCGACGACAGCGGCAAATTTCCGGAAGCCTTCGTCGCTGACATCGCTGCTGGCGGCTGGTTGGGCGTTGCGATGCCGGAGCAATATGGCGGCGCTGGGCTCGGGCTCACCGAAGCGGCTTTGATGATGCAGACCGTGGCGCAATCGGGCGCTGGATTTTCGGGCGCCAGCGCCATCCATCTCAACATCTTTGGGCTGATGCCGATCGTGAAGTTCGGCACCGATGCGCAGAAGGAGCGCTTCTTGCCGCGCGCCATGAGCGGCGAAGACAAAGCCTGCTTTGCGGTCACCGAACCAAACTCCGGTCTCGACACCGCGAGCTTGGAAACGCGCGCGGAGCGAACCAATGACGGCTATCGCATCACTGGCCGGAAAATTTGGACGACCAACGCTCAGCGCGCCAACAAGATGCTGATCATCGCGCGCACCACACCAAAGGATCAGGCCAAGCGTCCGACCGACGGGCTTTCTCTTTTCTATGTCGATTTCGACCGCAGCAAGATCGAGGCGCAGCCGATCCCGAAAATGGGCCGCAAGGCGGTGGAGTGCAACACGCTGTTCATCGACGGTCTCGAAGTGCCGAAGGAGGCGCTGATCGGCGAAGAGGGCGCAGGCTTCAAGATTCTGCTGACGGGGCTCAATCCCGAGCGTGTGCTGTTTGCGGCTGAGGCGATTGGGCTTGGGCGCGCGGCGCTGAAGCGGGCGGCGCAGTACGCCAAGGAGCGCGTCGTCTTCGGCCGACCGATCGGTCAGAACCAAGGTGTTGCGCACCCGCTGGCGAAGTCGTGGGCTGAACTTGAAGCGGCCAACCTGCTCGCGTTCAAGGCGGCAGCGCTCTACGACGCCGGCAAGGAGTGCGGCGCGGAAGCCAACGCCGCCAAGTATCTCGGCGCAGAAGCGGGCTTCACCGCGTGCGAAGCCTCGGTGTTGGCGCATGGCGGCATGGGTTACGCGAAGGAGTATTTCGTTGAGCGTTATTTCCGCGAGGCCATGATCGCGCGCATCGCGCCCGTCAGCCGCGAGATGATCCTCAATTTCATCGCCGAACGCATGCTCGGCTTGCCGAAAAGTTACTAGGAGCGGATGCGCGAGAAGGTGCGCGTGCGCAGTTGCATGAGCGCTGCCGCGCCGATCGCCACGACGGCTAAGCCGATCACCTCCGCCGGTCGCGAGAGCCAAATGCCGGCGGCTGCGGCGGCGTTGATGACAAAGTGCGGAATGACGCCGCCGACAATCACGTTGCGGTTCGCGCGCACGTAGATGAAGGTCATGATCACCGAAAGCGCCAGTGTGCCGAGCGCCCACCAGCCCAACTGCTCCGGCCCCACCGCCATCAAACCTGAAATAAAGAAGCCAGGGATGTGCCACACCACCCACACCGCGCCGAGGATGAGCGCTGCGATGGTGGCGTTGCGTCCTTCGAGCAATCGCGGCAACGCATAGCCGCGCCAGCCGAGTTCTTCTCCGAACGGCGCGATGTTGTTGATGATTTGCCGCGTCGTGAACATCAGCAGCGGCAGCTTCACCAGCACGTCATGCGCGGTGACCGGCCAAACTTGCCAATACGGTGCGAGATACACCAAGGCGAGCGACACCAAGGGCACCACCGCAAACGCCACGATGAGCCACCACGCTGCGAACGGGCGAACCAAGCCGCTCAGCACGTTGATGACGCCATGCCAGCCGCCAAAGCGCATCGCCGCGATCAGCGCCGCCAGCGACGGCGCGCAATTCATCAATAGGAAAATCGGATTGTTCACCCCGAGCGGCAGGATCATCGGGTCGAGCCAGGCGCGAAACAACAGATAAATCCCGCCTGTGCCCCATGAGAGCAAAAACGCGACGGCGAAAAAGAACCGAAGTTCCCGCCATGTCTGGGTGGTCTCAGCCCCGCTCATTCCGCGGCCGGTTTAGCCTGTTTACGCTTGCTTCATCAAATCCGCGCACCGCCAATCTATGAGCAATCCTGTCGCTCCCGTCGCCGGGCGAAACGACGCCGGACGCAGCGAGGTGCGCGCCGCGATCCAGCGCGCAGCGGACGCCACCGGTGTGGATTTCTCGCTGCTTGTGGAAACCGCCAAGCGCGAGAGTTCGCTCAACGCCAATGCGCGCGCCGGCACATCTTCGGCGGTCGGCGCATTTCAGTTCATTTCGTCGACCTGGCTCGACATGGTGCGCCGCCATGGCGCCGAGCACGGCTTGGGGCAGTATGCAGCCGCGCTGCAGAACGGGACGGCCGATGCGCAGACGCGCTCGGACATTCTTGCGCTGCGCACTGACCCGGAAATTGCAGCGCGCATGGCTGCCGAACTGACACGCGAGAACGCCGCCGCACTGCAGGCGCAGATTGGCCGCCCGCCCACATCAGGCGAACTCTATGCTGCGCACGTCCTCGGATCGGGGGGCGCGGCGAAACTGATCCAGGCTTCCGCGAGTGGCGTGGGCAACGCCGCCGCGATCTTTCCGCGCGAAGCCGCCGCCAATCGCGGGCTCTTCTATGACAACGGCCAGCCGTGTTCCGCACAGCAATTATTGGACAAGTTTGGACTGGATGCCGACGCGAACTTCACTGCGCCAGCCGGACATGCGCCTGTTCAAGTATCCAACGACATGATGTCCCCGGCGCTGGCCCAAGCCTTGTTCAGTCTCTCAGTGCTGCCGCTGCTCATGAACAGTAGCGAAGACGACCAGAACCGCAGTGATCCGCTGAGCGCGCTCAGCGCGTATGCGCGGACGAACCAGCTGTAGCTTCGCGCGCCAGCACTGCATCCATCGCCGGATCGCGGTGATCGCGATACGCAGCGAACGTGAGTGGCGCTGGAATGTCGGGCGTCAGGGTGTGCACGCGCACGGGATATTTGTAGTTCAGCCAGTAGCAGGTGCGCGTGTCGCGGCAGGGGCCGTTATAGACGTGGCGACCGTTGCTGAAATGCACTGTCATAAACGCGTTCGGCAGTTGGAACGTGTCGCCTTCGGCGTAGAAGTCCAAACGGTCGCCGACGTTCTCGCCGACGATCGAGACTTGTGCGCCGCCGGCTTCTTTTAGACCGGCGACGGTGGTGATCGCCGCTGAGAATGTCCAGGCCGAGGTGAGAACGTAAATGTGCGCTGGCGCTGCGACGCGCGGGAGTTCGTGGGCAAAGGCGTAGGTGGTCGTGTAGTCGCCGCCGCCGTTCATGCGCATGTCGAGGACAACGAACGCGGGATGGGCGGTGCGAATGTGTGTGAGCGCGCCATCCAAGAACGGCGCGATCGGGCCTTCATCCGCGTCACGATTGAAGCCGAGGCCGATATAGTAGCCGTTCTGGGGCAGATCGGCGGTGGTGAAGAGGTGCGTATGGTCGCGCAAATAGACCGGCAGTGAAGCGTCGTCGCGTGGCAGAAAGCTGACCATGGTGCTGCCTTCCGACGCCGGGAAGAGCGTGCGTGGCGTGCTGGAAACCCAGGCGCTGCGATCTCGTTGCTCCGCGACGATGCGTTGGCTGAACGGCTCACCGTTGGCGAGCACGCCGTTCAGCGTCAGCGCATCGTGTTCATGGGAGAAGCCGGCGACTTGCAACAGCGCCGGCGATTCCAACATCGGCGTCAGCACCGCGTCGCGATGGGCGTCCGTGCCGCCATAATAGCGGCGGATGCCCGCGCGGACCTGGGCGATGGGATGTCCATCGATGTCGTCTATGCGGGCGCCGAGCAGATCTCTGTGCTCGGGCGTCGCCCATAAAACATAGAGCCCGTCCGCAAACTCGTGCGTGCGCAGCGGCACGCGCGGCGTGTTCTTCTTGAAGGTGTTTTCGCCGACATTGGTATGGCCGTTGTCCGCTAATGCGGCGATTTCGGCGACACGCAGCGCAAACTGCTCGTGGGTGAGTTCGCCCGCGTGGGCGCGCAGATCGGCGATCATCTGTTCAGCGCGCGCATGGGCGCGGGGCGAATAGGATTTATCGTAGTCGGGAAACTGCGCGAAATAGGCGGCGTCGGCGATCTGGCCCGCAGCCTGATCGCGCATCTCTGCAGGAATGGGCAACGGCGGGCCTGCTTCAAATTGCGCTTTTAACTCACGTTCAAAAGTCGCGTCGTCCATGCGCATCACATCGCGTTGGGACGTGCCGGTGGCGCAGGCGCTCAGAAGAAGCGCAGCGATGGCGGTAAGTGTTCGCATGGGTTGGTCCCGCGTTGGCTCTGCCGGGGACCTACGCGTGTGGCATTGCGTCAATGTTGCAGGGATGTTTCAGTGCGCTGCGCCGGACGCGTACATCGCGTCGATCTCGGCGGCGCTGTAGCCGGCCTGCGTCAGCACCCCGCGTGTGTGTTGGCCCATGCTCGGCGCCGGACCTTTTGGTCGATCATCCGTGCCGACGATGCGAACCGGCGCGGCAGGCGCCTTGATCGTGCCGCCCGCCTGCAGTGGCGTCTCCACCACACAACCCGCCGCGATTGCTTGTGGGTCGACGACCGCCTCGGCCGGCGTCAGCACCGGCGCCCACACCATTTCTTCCGCATCGAGCGCGTCTTTTATCTCGGCATAGGGCCGCGCCGCGAAAGCTTCATCCAACAGCGGCACCAATTGTGCGCCGTTTTCACGGCGCTGGCGTGCTTTGGCGAAGCGGGGATCGTCGACCAGGTGCTCGACCTTCAACGCGCGCGCCAGTTTCGGCCAATCGCGCTCGCCTTGGCGCTGCAAGAGGCTGATCCAGCGATCGTCGGCGGTGCGGAAATAGTTCACCAGCGGATTGGGGACATTCGCGCGCGGACGATTGGAGGCGATACGGCCGCGCGAATGCTGGATCGAGAAGTCGCTACCGCCGACATAGTGCGCGGTCCGCAGCAGTGACGCATCGAGCAGGCGCCCCGCGCCGGTGTTGTTGCGCTCATAGAGCGCGGCCATGATCGCGCCGACGATGGCCAGCGATGCGACGTGGTCGCCAAACGCGGTGCGCAACTGAATCGGTTCGCCGCCCTTCGGTTTGAACATTGCGGCCAAACCGGAGCGCGCCCAGAACGCCGCAGCATCCATGCCGGGGCGATCAGCGTCCGGACCTTCGAGGCCGTAGCCGGTGAGGCTGCAATAAATCAGCCTCTTGTTGCGTGCGCGCACCGTGTCCGGATCAAGGCCCGCACGCTTCAATCCGCCGGGGCGCACATTGGTGAGAAATACATCCGCGCCGTCGATCAAGCGCAGCAGCGCGTCGCGGCCTTCTGGTTTCGTCGTATCAAGAATAATTCCGCGCTTACCGCGATTGTCCATTTCGAAAATTGGGTTGATGGCCTCTTCGTCAACGCCTGCCGAGGCAAAGAACATGCGGATCGGATCGCCGCCGGGTGGCTCGACTTTGATCACGTCGGCGCCCCAATCGGTCATGATGCCCCCGGCGCCGGGGGCTGCGACGTAGGTCGCGTACTCAATGACCTTTAACCCTTCGAGCATGCTTTCATTCTCCTCGTGCAACGAGCGGGTCAAAGGTTCCTTAAGGCATGCACGAAAGGCTGCGCCAGTAGGGAGGCGGAGAGTCGCCTCTGCTGCGGCGAGACCGAGCCTATGACGATTGTCACCATGCGCGCCAACCTCACGGATAGCGACATCCGCACCCTGATCAAGGGACCGACCGAGGATGACCGTGCGCAAGCGGCGCATAAAATCTGCCGCTGCATCGAGGACGCCGAGCTTTCCCCAGAGGAACGTGCGCACGCCGAGAGCATCATGGCCATCATGGCGCAGGATGCGGCGGTGCTGGTGCGGCGCGCACTTTCGGTGGCGCTCAAGAACTCGCCGAAGCTGCCGCGCGATATCGCCAACAAGCTGGCGCAGGACGTCGAGACCATCGCGCTGCCGATCATTCTGAACTCGCCGGTGCTGACCGACAGCGATCTGGTGGAGATCGTGCGCTCGTGCCCGCCATCGAAGCAAGTGGCGGTGGCGAGCCGCGAGAGGCTGTCAGTGCAGGTCACCGGGGCGATCGCCGAGTTTGCGGTGTCGGCGGCGGTGGAGCGTGCGCTCGCGAATGACAACGCGCTGTTCGATGAGGAGGGCTTGGAAATTTCGCTCGATCGCTTCGCCGGCGTTTCGGCGATCACCGCGGCTATGGTGCATCGCAATGAGTTGCCGGTGGCTGTGACTGAGAAGCTGGTCTCTATTGTAACGGGCGAGTTGTTCGATCACTTGGTCAATCACCACGAGCTGCCGCCGCAGATCGCCATTGATCTGGCGATGGGCGCGCGCGAACGCGCCACCATCGACATTGTCGAGCAGGCGGCGCGGCAGCGCGACCTGGGACGCTTTGTGCAACAACTGAACTTGAATGGCAGGCTGACGCCGTCGCTCATCATGCGCGGGCTTTGCCTTGGGCACATGCCGTTCGTTGAACACGCCATCGCTGAACTCGCGGGTCTCTCGCATCAGCGCATGTGGCTGTTGATGAACGACAGTGGCCCGCTCGGCCTCAAAGCCGCATTCGACCGCGCCGGCCTGCCGCCGCGGCTGTTTCCGTCGTTCCGCGCCGCGATCGAGGTCTATCACGCGATTGACCGCGAAGGCGGCGCGCGTGACCGCATCGTGTTCCGCAAGCGCATGCTCGAGCGTACGCTGACACTGTTTCAGTCGATCCCGAAGGACGACCTCGACTATCTTTTGGAAAAGCTCGACGCCACCGGCCTGCAGACGGATCGCGCGGCCGCGATCTAACGTAGGCCGGCCTGCGCGTAGGGCGCGCCGCCGCGATCGAAGCCTGCGATCGCCAGCAATTTGGCTTGCGCCGCGTCGCGCACGCTTTCGGCGGTAACGACGAGACCCGCGCTTTTGGCGGCGATGATGCGGCGGGCTAACGGCGAACGATCACCACCCTCTACGGCGAGAAACGGATCGATTTGTTGCGGTATGGCGAGCACCAGTTCGCTATAGAGCGAACGCGCGCGCTTGGAGAACGGCAGCGGGCACTCAGGGTCGCCGCGAAGGCTGATGCTCCAGCCGCGGGCGCGCAGATCTTCCGCAAGGTCCGGTCCGTGGTTGACGATTTCACGTTCGGACAGTTCGAAGCTCAATGCCGTGCGCACGCAACCAGCTTCGATTGCAGCTTCGCTCAAGAGTTCAGCTTCCAGCGAGGCGTAGAGGTGCGACGGGGCGGCAAGCGTGAGGCCCGTGTAGGCGCCGCGTTCTTTCCATGTCATCCGCGCCGCGCGCAGCAAACGCGCCAAGCTGGAAAATCCGAATGCATCGTCGGATTGCGGGCGAACGACGCCGGCCGCCAGCGCCCCGACGCGCAAGTCCACGCGCGCCCCGATAGCGAAAGCCAAAGGCTCGTGCGCCGTATGCTGCGGCCGAAGGGGAACAACGTTGGTCATGTGCGCTCAGAAGGCGCGATCTTGCCGGAACGCGGTTAAGAAACGGGCGCGATAAGAAGGTGAAGAGGGCGTTAGCCCCTAGACGGGGGCCACGCCGAGTTTGGCGACCTGCTCTTCCAGAACGGCCAAGGCGGCTCCGCCAAGAGGATGCGTTTCCGCGCGCACCCCATCGCGCACCGCGGCGCGGATCGCGTCGACGTGGGCGCAGGCCAACGCCGGGGCTTGTTGCACCACCGCCTTGCCGTCGTCGGTTTCGAGCAGCCGGCAGAGCGAGGCCGCCAATTGCGAGACCAGCGGAAAACCGTAGGTCTCGCCCATGCCTTTGAGATCGTGCGCGGCGCTTAGAAGCCCCTCAAGGGCGGCGTAGCTCCAGTGCGCCTGCTGCGCGCCGATGCGGAGATCCTGCAGGCGCATGACGTCGGCTTCGAGCCAGCGCTGCATCGAGCCGCCGAGCGCTTTGAGCGTTTCCTCGGCGCGACTGACCGCCTCGCTGTCGAAGACAGGATGCTTGAGTTCGGGACTGCGCGGCCCCGCTGTCCTTGGGTCGATGATTTTTGCGCCGGATTTGTTCATCGGGCGGCAAGTTTCCGCCGCAGCTATGAACAGAAGATTGACGCTTCAGACGTTGAATTGCTCGCGCAAGATGCGTTCGTCCAGGGCGTGGCCGCGGTCGAACAGCAAGGTGAGCGCGGAGGCGGCGTCTTCGCGGATATCGATGGCGCGGATGTCGCGCGTCTCCAGGTTATCGCAAGCGGCGCTCACCGAGCGCCGCTCCGGATCGAGCACCTCGATCCGCACGAGGGCGTTGTGCGGCAGCAGCGCCCCGCGCCAGCGTCGCGGCCGGAAGGCGCTGATCGGCGTCATCGCCAGCAACCGCGAATTGATTGGCAGGATCGGACCATGAGCCGAGAGGTTGTATGCGGTGGAACCGGCAGGCGTGGCCACCATGATGCCGTCGCACAGCAATTCGGCCATGCGCACTGCGCCGTCGACGCTGATTTTCAGGCGCGCAGATTGCGCTGTCTGCCGGATCAACGAGACCTCGTTGAATGCGCGCTCGGTCACATTCGCGCCGCTCACGGTCTCACATTTCGCGACCAGCGGGCGGATGCGAACCGGCTCGGCCTTCTCCAATCGCTCGACCAGGCCATCTTCGGTAAAGTCGTTCATGAGGAAGCCGACGGTGCCTCGGTTCATGCCGTAAACAGGCTTTTTGTCTTTTAGCCGCCGCCGCAGCGTTTCCAGGATGTGGCCGTCGCCCCCCAACGCCACCACGATGTCAGCGTCCGCCTCCCCTACGTCACCATAGGTGTGGCGAAGGCGGATGAGCGCTTGCTGCGCCTCGGGGCGCGCACTGGCGGTGAACGAGAGCTTCACTCTTTGCTTATCGCCCCAAGAGAACTAGTGTTTCCCTAACATAGGCACGAGCGGAGCGCGAACGATGGCTGATGACGCAGGCGCATCACTGAAGGGCCGGGTCAGCGCCGAAGAATGGCAAGCGCGCGTGGACTGCGCCGCGCTCTACCGCCTGATCGCGCACTATGGCTGGGACGACATGATCTTCACGCACATCTCGATGCGCGTGCCGGGGCCCGACCACCACTTCCTGATCAACCCGTACGGCTTCATGTTCGAGGAAATCACCGCGTCGTCGCTGGTGAAGGTCGACCTCGACGGCAACATCGTTTCTCCGACCCAGTATTATATCAATCCGGCGGGCTTCACGATCCACTCGGCGATCCACGCTGCGCGCGAAGATGCGCTGTGCGTCATTCACTGCCATACCGACGCAGGCGTCGGTGTCGCGGCGCAGAAGGATGGCCTGCTGCCGATCTCGCAGAATTCTCTGCTGGTGATCCCAAACCTCGCCTATCACGGCTATGAGGGCGTTGCGCTCAATCTCGATGAGCGCGAGCGGCTGGTGAAAGATCTAGGCGACAAGAAGCTGATGCTTCTGCGCAATCACGGCACGCTGTCGGTCGGCCAAAACGCCGGCGACGCTTTCCTGGGCATTTTCTTTCTTGAACGTGCGTGCGCCGAACAAGTCGCCGCGCTCGCTGGCGGTCGTGAGACCGTGTTGATTGCGCCTGACGCCGCACAAGAAGAGACCCGCGGCCAGAGCAAAGGGCTGGGCATGGTGGCGGGGTTGGCATGGCCGGGGCTGAAGCGAAAACTGGACCGGCATCTGCCGGGTTACGATTCCTAGCCGGCGCAGTTGCACTCGGCGCGCCGGCGCCGGCCTTTGCCGCGGCCTGGATTGCGCCGATCGACGGTCAGGAAATTCTGACGACGACCGCGGGGCGGCGCGAAGGCGTCAGCTATTATGAGACGTCCGGCTATATCGAAGCGCCGGCGACCGCTAACGACTCCATCGTGCTCGCGCCTTGGCTGTTGCAAGACGCGACGCAGCAATGGCGCGCTGAAGCAACGCTTGCGGCCAAACACGTTGTGTCGCGCAGCGCCCACACGGTGACTGCCGTTCAGGCCGGCGCGCTCTGGGTGTCAGAACCTCCGGCGCATTGCCAAGAAGGCGGAGCTGAGGTGCGTGTCCTTGGCGGCGCCAGCCTTCCGCACAACGCTTTCGTCAATGTCGAACTCGCCGAGCGCGTGCTGTCCGGCGGCTGCACCGACCAGCGCGTGGACCTCACCGCTGGCGCACATGCAGGTCCACATTGGATGGCTCTCGCACAGGTGTTTGTCGACGGACCGGACTATGGCGATGAGACCGTGAAGGCCGAGTTGTCGCTGGTGCATTTCGACAACCATGGCGGCGGCGTGCAGGTCGGTGTTCGCGATCGCATTGACGGCGGCGAGCACGAACTCGCACTTGTGCTCGCGTTCTGGACCGAACCCGGCAAGGCGCGCCGGCGCCGCTCACACTTCCGGGACTAACGAAATGCGCAGCTAAGGCTGCTGTGACTCGACCATCAGGTACGCGATCACATCACGGCGCTGCGTGTCGTCGCGGATGCCGGCGAACGACATGCGCGTGCCGGGAATGTCGGTCATAGGCCCGGCGAGCCAGTGTTGCAGGTGATCGGCGTCCCAGGTGAAGGACTGCGCCTTCAATGCCGGGGAATAGCTGTAGCCGGCTTCAGTGGCGATGCGCCGGCCAATGACGCCGTGCAGGTTGGGGCCGACCATGTTCATGCCGCCGGCGTTGATGGTGTGGCAGGAGCGGCATTGCGCAAACACCGTGCGTCCATCCTCGTAGCTGGCGGCGTTGTACGGCGCCGGCAGTGCAGCGATCTTAGCTTGCATCTCAGCCGCTGATGGCGCCGGCGTCGTTGCAGTGGCCGTCGCTTCTGGCGGCGGACCTTCACCGCATGCGGTGAGGGTGAGCATGAAAACGACGGCGAGGGCGAAACGCATCACAAATCCTTCGCAAGAAGATTGTTTGGAAAGTTCCTCCGCGCGCGCGGCGAGGCAAGGCGGCGTAGCGCCGCGTGCCGCCAGAGGGACTCGAACCCCCGACCCCCTGATTACAAATCAGGTGCTCTACCAGCTGAGCTATGGCGGCCCAAAACGCAGGGCGTCGCGCCTTTTGCCAGCGCGCGCGCGCGAACGGAAGAGTGCGCAATGTTGTGAAAAGGCCGAAGCAGCCTCCCCATCGCGAAATCGCTCGTCTATGGTCCGCGAAATAACCATGATGTGGACGCAACCACACGAACCTTGAGGTTTGCAGCAGGCGGGGACGCAATGAGCTTTTTTGACTCACTGTTTCAGCTGATTTTCGGCCGGCGCGGATCATCACCGCCGCCGCCAGCGCCGCCACCACCGCCGCGTCCGCCGGCATCGCCACCGGCGCCGCCCCCTGCATCTCCGCCTCCGGCGCCACCACCACCGCCGCCACCGCCGCCGCCGGCACCGCCACCACCGCCGCCGCATGACACAACTGGAACCACGCCGCCGACACCGCCTGCGCCGCCGCCGGCCGCGCCGACGGACTATCTCTCAACGCTGCATCGTCAGAACAATGCCACGCTCGCGCGCGCGGATTTCGAGGCCGTCGCGGGACGCTTGGGCTGTGAGTGGGAAGCCGTGGCGGCCGTCGCACAGGTGGAATCTGGTCCACTCGGCGGCTTCGCCGCCGACGGGCGTCCGATCATTCTGTTCGAGCGGCACCTCTTCTCGTCAAAGACGCATCGCGCCTACGACACTACGAACCCGAACGTTTCCAACAAGACGCCGGGCGGCTACCCGCGTTCGCAAGCTGATCGTTGGGCGCAACTCGCGGAGGCGTACGCGCTGGACCCGGAAGCGGCGCTGCAAAGCGCCAGCTATGGCCGCTTCCAGGTGCTAGGACAGAACTATCCCAACCTCGGTATGGCCAATGCCCATCAATACGTCAGCAAGCTGGCGATCTCGGAGAAGGACCAGCTGGAAGCGTTCGAAGGCTTCGTTAAAGCCAATCACCTGGATACCGCGCTTAAGAACAAGAATTGGGCGCAGTTCGCGGCGGGCTATAACGGGCCCGGCTACGCGGCCAACCAGTACGATCAGAAAATGGCCAATGCTTACGCGCAGCTGAAGGCCACGCCGATTGCCTGACTTGGCGTAGGAAAAGGAATCCGATAAGGACGGGACATGGAACGCAAACCGCGCCAGACGATGCGAATGTGACGGAGCCGCGTTTTCGCGCTGCCCATGAACATAGTCGTATTCGTCGTTAGGTTGCTTCCATGTCCCGCTTTCTGATCACGTCCGCGCTGCCGTACATCAACGGCATCAAGCATCTCGGCAATTTGGCTGGCTCGATGCTGCCTGCGGACGTGCACGCGCGCTTCCGGCGGCTTCAGGGTCACGAGGTGCTTTTCATCTGCGCCACCGATGAACACGGCACGCCCGCTGAGCTTGCCGCCGCCGAAGCGGGCCAGGACGTCCGCACCTATTGCGATGCGCAATACAAGATTCAGAAGGACGCGTGCGAAGGCTTTCGCCTCTCCTTCGATCATTTTGGCCGGTCGTCCAATCCGCCCAACCACAAGCTCACGCAGCATTTCTGCGAGGTGCTGGAAAAGAACGGCCTGATCGAAGAGCGCGTCACCAAGCAAATCTACTCGATCGATGACAAACGGTTCCTACCTGACCGGTATGTCGAGGGCACGTGCCCGGTGTGCGGTTTTGAACGTGCGCGCGGCGATCAGTGCGACAATTGCGGTTCGCTGCTCGATCCCATCGATCTCAAGAATCCGCGCTCGAAAATCTCAGGCTCAACCAATGTCGAAGCGCGGGACACGGCGCATCTCTTCCTACTGCAGGCCAAGATGCAGGACCGCATCCGCGCCTGGGTTGACAAGGCGACCGAATGGCCGGCGCTGGCGCGGTCCATCGCCTACAAGTGGCTCGATGAAGGCCTGATCGATCGCTCGATCACGCGCGATCTCTCTTGGGGCATCAAGGTCACAAAAGACGGCAAGGTGCGTCCGGGCTTTGAGAACAAGGTGTTCTATGTCTGGTTCGACGCGCCGGTTGAGTACATCGGTTCGACAGTCGAGTGGGCCGAAGCCAATGGCGGCAAGGATTGGGAGCGCTGGTGGCGCACCGACAAAGGCGCCAGCGACGTCACCTACATCGAGTTCATGGGCAAGGATAACGTCGCCTTCCACACGGTGAGCTTCCCCGTGACGATCATGGGTTCGGGCGAGCCATGGAAGCTGGTGGATCGCCTGAAAGCGTTCAACTGGGTCACCTGGTACGGCGGTAAATTTTCGACATCCGAAAAGCGCGGCATCTTCATGGATCAAGCGCTGGAGTTGCTGCCGAGCGATTACTGGCGCTGGTATCTGATGGCGAATGCGCCGGAGAGCTCCGACGCGGCGTTCACGCTTGAGCAATTCCAGCAGAGCGTGAATTCGGATCTCGCCAACGTATTTGGCAACCTCATCAATCGCATCAGCAAATTCTGCCAGTCCAAGTTCGACTCGAAAGTGCCGGACGGCGGCGCATGGGGTGCGCACGAGGAAAAATTGTGGACCGAGTTCTCCGCCCGATTGGCAGCGCTGACACAATGTCATGAGCAAATGGAGATGCGCAAAGCGGCTGCCGAGCTTCGCGCCATTTGGGTTGCGGGCAATGAATATCTGCAAAACGCTGCGCCGTGGACCGCGTTCAAGACAGATGCGAACGCCGCCGCTATCGGCGTTCGCACCGCTCTGAACTATTGCGCGCTTGCGGCGATCCTCGCGCAACCGTTCATTCCGGACGCGGCCAAAACAGTGCTCGATGCGATTGGCGTGCCGGAGAAGAACCGGATGTGGCCGAACGCGGCGGACAAGACATTGTTCGACGCCCTGCCGCGCGGCTTGCAGATCACGCCACCGGACGTGCTGTTCAAAAAGATCGAGGATGAACAGGTCGCGGAGTGGGGCGCGCGCTTTGGAAGCGGCGGGTGAGCGTCGCGGTTCGCGTCCTCACACCGGACGATCTCGACGCCTATCGGGAACTGCATCGCTTCGGATTGGCGCACGCGCCGGAAGCATTTGCGGAAACGAGTGCGCAAGACGCCGCGCGTTCCGACGAAGAGGTGGCTAGTGATCTCGCTCGGGGCGAAACCTGGGGCGCGTTTCTGAATGATCGTCTCATTGGCAAGCTCGTGATCGACGCGCCGCCGTGGGCTGCCTTTCAGCACACGCGGTGGCTGCATGGGGTTTATGTCCATCCCGATGCGCGCGGCGCCGGCGCAGCCGATGCGCTGATGCGGGGTGCGCTCGCACATGCGAAGGCGGCGGGGGCGTTCATTGCCGTTCTCTGGGTGAACGAGAAAAACGCCGCTGCGCTAAAGTTTTACGAGCGTTTTGGTTTCCGTGAGGTTGGCCGCATCGCCAAAGGCATCGCCGTGAAGGGCGCTTATGTCGATGACGTCATGATGCGTTTGGAACTCGAATAGCGAGGGAACTTTGCCCCTCGAAACCATAGACGCGCCAAACTTTCGTCCTTAACACTTGGGGACAAATGCGCCCGCTGGGGAAGGCGTAAACGGAGAGGGGCATCATGGAGTACGTCGATCAAGCGGTGAGCACGCTTCGCGCGGGTTTTGGCGAAATCAATCATCCACAAGGCCTCATCATCGCGCTCATCGCGGCTCTGTTGATGCCGTCGTGGCGCCAATGGCTGCCTATGTCGCTTCTGGCGACCGTTGTGCATATCGCCGTCGACAAGCTTCCCGACATTTTGCGCGGCGGCGGCTTGCCGGATTTCACACAGCCGAAATTCTGGACCGACGCGGGGGCGTATTTCCTTGGCTATTTGGTGATCATCGCCGTGTTCTTCCTGCTGAAAAGCATGGTGATACGGCCCAGCGGCGGCAAAGCCGCGAAGGCTCACTGACGCTTCTGCGCCTCGTAGAGCGCGATCGCTGCAGCAACGGATACGTTGAGGCTCTCCATCGTCGAGGCGATGGGGATGCGTACGCGCTTCTCGCACGCTTCCGCCACGCCTTCGCGCAAGCCCTTGCCTTCGGCGCCCAGGACCAGCGCAGCGGGGCGTTGGTCTTTGAGCGCATCGGCGATCGCCAAATCGGTTTCGCCCTCTAAGCCGAGCGTCAGATACCCCATCCCGCGCAGCGCCTCGATGGTGCGTGCAATGTTGGTGACGCGAACATGCGGGACGAGTTCGATCGCCCCGGCTGCCGCTTTGGCCAATACGCCAGTCAGAGGCGGGGATTTGCGGTCCTGCAGGATGACCGCGCGCGCGCCGAATGCGGCCGCTGAACGAAAGGCCGCGCCCACATTCTGCGGATCGGTGACCCCATCAAGAATGAGCACGCTGCGCGTATCGGCCGGCGCGCACGCCGCTTCCAGGTCGAGCGGCTCGATCGGCGCGGCGCGCACCGCCAAGCCCTGGTGCACCGCACCGGGCGGCAGCATGCCGTCGATAGCGTCGGGGCCGAGGATGTGCGCTTCGACGCCGGCTGGCAGTTTCAGCGCGGCGTTACGCGTTGCGACAACGCGCTCGATTTTGCGCGCCGGATTGGCAAGCGCCGCCAAGCTCGCATGCACGCCCCAAATCCACGATGGCCCGCCGGTTTCTTCCTCAAATTGCCTGCGTGGCAGCTTGTCGGGCGGAATGCGGTGCGAATGAGCAGGGCGGTGTGGTGGGCGGGACACTTGATTTGCCTCGCCAACGCGCTTCTAGCGCGAAGGCTGGTGGAAGGGGCTGGATTCGAACCAGCGTACGCTCGCGCGGGCAGATTTACAGTCTGCTGCCATTAACCACTCGGCCACCCTTCCGCCGGGAGGCGGCTATCTAGCGGCGATGAACGA
>DASZWS010000126.1:0-19882 GCA_035546515.1 Vitreimonas sp.
CAACTTCGGCGCCGTCCAGATCGGTGAAAAGGATGATGCGTTCGCCTTTGCGTGAGTCGGGCAGCGCCACCGCGGCGTGGGTGTTGTGCGGCCAAACTTGGCTGGCGTAACCCTCTACGGCGTTCAACGACACCATCTCGCCGCCCACTTTGGCGAAACGCTTTACGCGGCCGAGGATGCGAATGTAGCCGTCCTCATCGACGTCAACGACGTCGCCGGTGTCGTGCCAGCCTTGCGGCAGAAGATCGATGCCGAACGGCTTGGTGGGATCGAGATAGCCGCGCATGACGTTAGGACCGCGCACGAAAAGGCGCTTGCCGCCTTCGATGCCGGGCACGGTTTCGAGCCGCCATTCGATCGCCGGCACGAACTGGCCGACGGTGCCGTAGCGATTGCGGCCCGGGACGTTCACGGAGATCAGCGGCGATGCTTCGGTGGCGCCGTAACCCTCGAGCAGCTCGACGCCGAAGCGCTTCATGTAGAGTTCGCGCGTCTCCGGCTTAACCCGCTCGGCGCCCAGCACCATGAGGCGGATGCATTTCATATCCTCGTCATCGGCGTTGCGCGCATATTGCTGCGCGAAGGTGTCGGTGGCGAAGAAGACGTTGGAGCCGCTGTCTTTGATCAGTTTTGGAATTTCCTTCACCGCCAGCGGCGACGGGAAGAGGAAGGTTTTGTGGCCGGTGAAGAGCGGCAGCAGCACCCCGCCCAGCAGGCCGAACGAATGGAACATCGGCAGCGGCGAGAAGAAGCTCCAGTCCGGCTCGAACGGCACATGCGCGTAACCCTGCTCGGCGTTGGCGACGAGATTGGCGTGGCTGAGCACCGCGCCTTTCGGCGTGCCGTAGGAGCCAGAGGTGAAGAGAATGACGGCCGTGTCGTCCGGTGAGCCTTTGGCGGCGAAGAGGCGCGGGAACGAGCCCTTCACCAGCGCGATGACCTTGTCGCCGAAGTCGATCGATTTGCGGACGTCTTCCAGATAGATGAGCGTCGCGTGCTTCTTCAGCTCAGCTTCAAGCGCTTCGAGCTTGGCGAGTTTGATGAAGGTGCGCGAGGTGAGAATCTTCCGGACGTTGGCCTGCTCGATGGCCGAGCGGATGTTCATGATGCCGGCGGTGAAATTGAGCATGGCCGGCGTGCGGCCGATTGCTTGCAGCGCAAAGAACGTCACCGCGCAGCCAGCCCCCGTGGGCAACATGACGCCTGCCGTCTCGCGCTTCTTGATCAGCGTATCCAGCTTGCCGCCCAGCGCAAACGCGGCGCGAACGATGTCATCGTAGGAGAGCGGCTTGCGCTCGTGATCCTCGAGGATCTTGTACTTGCCGCCGCGCGCATCGCGGGCTCGTAGCAACGCTTCGAATAAGGTGACGCGCGTGCGCGCCAACTCAAAAGCATGCGTCATTGGAGTGCTGCCTCCGAACGTTTCTTGCCGCCCATCGTCAGCCCGGGGCAGGGGCCAACGCTCCCGCGTGATTATTGTTTCACGGTTGTAACAGAACCTACCCGGGGGCCGCCGGACTTGGCAAGGGACGGCGCCATGCGGCCCCTGTCCTGCAAAGGCGCCATCCGCCCAGGGCGTTGCGAGTCAAGGCCCGGAGGCTCATCTTGGGTGGGTGACCACGTTGATTGATTTGCGCGCCGAAGGCGAGCGCGAGCGCCCGCGCCATCCTGAAAAGGAAGGCCGCCCGGATGCGCTGAGCCCACGCAAACCGGACTGGATCCGGGTCAAGGCGCCAACCAGCGCCGGCTACCACGAGACCAAGGCGCTGGTGCGTGATTTGAAGCTGCACACGGTGTGTGAGGAGGCCAGCTGCCCCAATATTGGCGAGTGCTGGAGCGTCAAACACGCCACCTTCATGATCCTGGGCGGCATCTGCACGCGCGCCTGCAGCTTCTGCAATGTGTCGACCGGCAAGCCGCTGGCGCTCGACCCGAACGAGCCTGAAAACGTTGCGCACGCGACGGCGACCATGGGGCTGACGCACGTGGTGGTGACCAGCGTCGACCGCGACGATCTCGATGACGGCGGCGCCGATCATTTTGTACAGACGATCGCGGCGATCAGACGCGCGGCGCCGCTGACGACGATCGAAATTCTGACGCCGGATTTTTTGCGCAAGCCCGGAGCGGCGGAACGGGTGATCGACGCTAAGCCGGACGTGTTCAACCACAATCTGGAAACGGTGCCGCGGCTCTATCATTCGATCCGTCCGGGTGCGCGGTATTACCAATCACTGCGGTTGCTGGATTCCGTGAAGCAGCGCGATCCGTCGCAGTTCACGAAGTCGGGGCTGATGGTGGGGCTTGGTGAAGCCAAGGACGAGGTGCTGCAGGTGATGGACGATCTGCGCGTGGCGGGCGTCGATTTTCTCACCATTGGCCAATATCTGCAGCCGACGAAGAAACACGCGGGCATCGATCGGTTCTGGACGCCGGAAGAGTTTAAAGCGCTGGAGACGATCGCTTATGCCAAAGGCTTCCTGATGGTGTCCGCTTCGCCGCTGACGCGCTCATCGCACCACGCGGGCGACGATTTCAAGAAGCTCCGCGCCGCGCGCGACGCCGCGCTTATTGCACGCTAGTTCATGGCGCGCACGGTCATCGAAGCCGAGCGCGTTCTGCCTTACGCGCCGGCTGATTTGTGCCGCCTTGTTGGCGATGTGCGCGTCTATCCGGAGTTCGTGCCGTTTCTGAAGACCATGCGGGTGTTGAAGGAGACGCCGCTACCGGATGGCGGCTGGCAGGGCGTGGCGGCGGCAGAAGTGGGCTGGAAGGCCATCACCGTGCATTTCTCAACCAGTGTGCGCTGCGAGCCTGAGAAGGGCGAGGTGGAGGTGGCGCTGGTGCAGGGGCCACTGCATTCGCTGCAAAACAAGTGGTGGTTCAGGCCGCATGAGAAGGGCGCGCATGTGCGCTATTGGATCGCCTACGAGTTTAAGAATGCTCTGTTGCAGGCGGCCATCTCCGCCAACCGCGACAAGCTTGCCGGGCGCATCATGGCGGCGTTCGAGACCGAGGCGCGCCGCCGGCTCGGCTAGTCGATCAGCCGCGCGACGAGATCGAATGCCGCGAGCACCGTCTCAGCTTGCACTTGCCGGCGGCCGAGATCGCCGAAGCGGCGTTCTTCGTGCAGCCGCGCGCCGCCACGGCGGGCCGCAGCCAGATGCACGAGGCCGACGGGCTTATTGGCGCTGCCGCCGTCGGGCCCGGCGATGCCGGTAACGGCGACGGCCAAATCGCCGCGGCTCTGTTTCAGCGCGCCCTCGGCCATGGCGCGCGCGACTTCGGCGCTGACCGCGCCTTTGCTGGCGATCAAGTCGGCGGGCACACCGAGCACTTCGGCCTTGGCCTCGTTGGAGTAGGTGACGAAACCGCGCTCCAGCACCCGTGACGCACCGGGCACCGCGCCGAGCGTGGCCGCAATCAATCCGGCGGTGCAGCTTTCGGCCGTGACGAGTTTGAGCCGCGCGTTGCGGCAGCGTTCCAGCAGCTCGGCGGCGTGGGCAATGTCGGTGTCGTTTCGCATCGGAATCGGCCATACCGCGTTGCGCGTCAAAACGCCATTTCCCTGAATCGTGGCGAGTGGCAGGACAAGCCAAACGGGGAGGAAACATGCAGGCCTTGGCGCGGCGCTTCGCGGCCCCGGTGTTTGCGTTCGCGCTATTCTGCAGCGCGGCGCTCATCTTCACGTTGCAGCCGTTGTTTGCACGCATGGTGACACCGCTCCTGGGCGGGTCGCCGGCGGTTTGGAACACCTCGATGGTGTTCTTCCAGGCCGCGCTGCTGGCGGGCTACATCTACGCGCACGTACTGGCGCGGCTGAAGGATCTGCGCCTGCAGGCGGCGATCCATGCTGGTGTGCTCGCGCTCGCGTGGTTTGTGCTGCCGGTGCATGTGAGCACCATGTTCGGCGAGCCCGACACACACCATCCGATCACTTGGCTGCTAGGTGTGTTGACGATTTCGGTTGGCGCGCCGTTCGCGGCGGCGTCGGCGACAGCGCCGTTGCTGCAATCTTGGTTCGCGCGTACGGGGCGCGAAGACGCGGGCGATCCATATTACCTCTACGCCGCGAGCAATCTCGGCAGCTTCGTTGGATTGCTGGCGTATCCGATCCTGATTGAGCCGTTGTTGGGCGCGCACGCGCAAAGCCAGGCTTGGGCAACCGGCTACGTGCTTGTGGCGCTGCTGATCCTCATCGCTGGCGTCGCTGCAGTCGCCGCAAGGGGAGAGGCGCTGAAGCCGCTGCCGCATCTCGATGCGGCCCCTGACTGGAAGAAGCGGCTCTATTGGATCGCAGCAGCAGCCGTGCCCTCGGCGCTGACGCTGGGCGTGACGTTGCACATCTCCACCGATGTCGCATCAGCGCCGATGCTATGGGTGATCCCGCTGGCGCTCTACCTGGCGACGTTTGTGATTGCTTTCGGGCGCGGCAGCGAACGCTTGCGGCCATTGGTGAACTTGCTGCATCCGGTCGCGCTGGCGATTCTGATTTTCTCCTACTACGCCACGGGCAATTGGCTGGGTTCGGTCGCCGGCATCTTGCTGGGCTTTTTCTTCAGCGCTCTGGTGTGCCACTTGGCGCTCGCGCACGCGCGGCCTAGCGCCGACAGGCTGACGGAATTCTATTTGTTCGTGTCGCTGGGTGGCGTCATCGGCGGATCCCTCGCGGCGCTATTGGCGCCGCTGATTTTCAACAATGTCTATGAATACCCGCTCGCACTCGCGGCGGCGTGTCTCTTCCGCCCGCGTGTGGACAAGACCGACATGCCGCGCCAGCGCGACGCCGCGTTTGGCGCGGCGATCGCGCTCGGAGTTCTGGCGCTGTTCATGAGCAAACTGGCGGCGGTGGAGGCAGTAGTCTTCATCGGCGTGATCGGGGCGGCGGCTGGCATTGTTGCAGCGGGCTTCGGCGATGACCGACGTCCGGCTCTTGCGCGTTACACGTTTTTCGGAGTGTCGTGCGTCCTCGCGGCGATGATGTTGTGGATCGCGTTCCATCAACATCAGCCGGGCGATGTTTTGCAGCGCAGCGTCATCAATGGCGAAGCACACACTGAGTTGCCGCAACCTTGGGCGGCGCTGGTGCTGCTCGCCGGATTTCTGCTGCTCACCTTTTGCGTGCACGGCACTATTCAGCGCCGCCGCGAAGGCGATCCGGTGTTGGGTGACTATGCATATGGGGTCGCCATTCCCAGCGCGACGCTGATGATCATGCTGGCGCTGATCGGCTCGCGCGTCGACGCAACGCTCATCACGGTGATCGCGGTTTTGTTCTGCGGCATCGCGCTGCTGCTCAACCGCGGCAGGCCGGCGATCATGACCGCAACCGTGCTGATCGCCTTCCTGTGCATATTCCTCAAGGAATATCGCGGCGCGCCGATCCTCGATCAGGAGCGTACGTTTTTTGGCGTGTTGCGCACGCGGCTCTACGTGAACGATAACGGCGTGCCGCCGGAGCGCGTGCTGCTGCACGGCACAACGCTGCATGGCGCGCAAATCGACGATCCGCGTTACATACGCCAGCCGGTCACGTACTATTATCCCGACACTTCGTTGGGGGAGGCGATCTCGACTGGACTCGCCGTGCACCGGCAATCTAGCCTGGCGCTCATCGGCCTTGGCACCGGTTCAACCGCGTGCCTGATGCGCCCGAACGATCAGCTGACGATTTTCGAGATTGACCCGGTGGTGGTCAGACTCTCCGCCCATCCCGGCACAGAGTTTACGTTTGTGCGCCAGTGCGAGCCCAACGCGCAGGTGAGGCTGGGCGATGCGCGGCTCGAAATCGCGCATGCGCCCGATGCAAGCTACAACGTCATCGTTGTTGACGCGTTCTCATCGGACGCCATTCCCGCGCACTTGCTGACGCGCGAGGCAATTGCGCTTTATCTGCGCAAGGCGACGCCCGATGGCATCGTCATCCTGCACTTGTCCAACCGCAATCTGGCGCTGGTGTCGGAAGCCGCGCGAGTAGCGCGCGATCTGCATGTGCCGACGCTCTATCGCTTGAGCGATCCGATCTCGCTGCCTTACGCGTCGCCCTATGCGGGTTCCGCCGCCAGCACCATGATTATCGCGCGCAATCCACAAACGTTGACCAACCTGCCGCTGCGCTTCGCGTGGCGCGTCATCGCTGCCCCGGGCGGCCGCGGCTGGACCGACGATTACATCAATCTGCCGCGGGCGTTGTGGGACGGCGCCATTACCCACGCCGAAGAATGCCTTTTGTATCCTGAGCTGAAGCATTGCGGCGGACCGGGCGTCAGCCCTGACGTTCCAATGTCGCCACCGCCTGCGCCGCAAGGCCCTCCTCGCGGCCAGCAAAACCCATCCGCTCCGTCGTCGTCGCCTTCACACTGACGCGGGAGAGGGGAAGGCCGAGCACCTCCGCAGTGCGTGCGCGCATGGCTTCGCGGTGTGGTCCGATTTTTGGGGCTTCGCAGATCAGGGTTATGTCGACGTGGACGATGCTGGCGCCACTGTCGCGCGCCAGTTTGGCGGCGTGACGCAGGAAGGTCTCGGAGTTTGCGCCTTTCCATTGCGGATCGTTCGGCGGAAAATGAGCGCCGATATCGCCTTCGCTCAATGCGCCAAGGATGGCGTCCACAAGTGCGTGCCAGCCCACGTCGGCGTCGGAGTGGCCGATGACGCCGCGCGCATGCGGAACGCGCACGCCACACAGCATCACATGATCGCCGTCGCCGAAGCGGTGCGCGTCGAAGCCGGCGCCGACGCACGACAGACGCTGCGCGCCGAGCAGACGTTCGAGCATGGCGAAATCCTCCGGATAGGTGAGCTTCATCAACCGCGCATCACCAGGGATGACGAGGGTCTGCCCGCCATGTGCGCGGACGACCGCAAGGTCGTCGGTGAACGAAGCGTCGGCGTCGGCGGCGGCGTAAGCCGCGCGCAGTGCATCACCGCCAAACGCTTGCGGCGTTTGTACCGCGACCAAATCGGCGCGCTCGACGTCACCGACGATGCGACCAGCCCCATCCGTGCGACGCAAGGAGTCGACGAGAGGCAAAGCCGGCGCCACGCCAGCTGCGCCCGCGCGGACCGCGCCCACCAAGGTGCGAACCAAGCTCGGCGCGAGGCCCGGGCGCGCGGCATCGTGCACGAGGATCACATCGCAATCGTTGAGTGCGGCCAGGCCGGCGCGGACCGAGGCTGTTCGCGTCGCCCCGCCAACTACGAGGCTGACAGGCGACGCGTCCGCCAACGCTGCGTCTGCGAAAACTTGGTGCTCCTGGCCGATCGCGACAACAATTTTTTCGACGCCGGCCGCAACCAGCGCATCGACCGACCAGCGGAGCACCGGACGGCCCAGTAATTGTCTGTATTGCTTTGGTATTTCGCCACCAGCACGGACCCCGCCCCCGGCTGCAACGATCAGCGCGCCGACGGTCATGGACTGACGAATTCCATTAGGCGTTGTTGCATCGCAGCATGAAATCCTTGGCGCCTGCTTTTTAGGCGCCCTAGAGTGGCGGTACGAGGGCTAACCGATGCTCGGTTTGACGCAATTCCCGCCGCTTGTCTCGCTCGCGCCGATGGCCGGCGTGACCGACATTCCGTTCCGGCGGCAGGTGAAGAGTTTCGGCGGCAGCTACTGCGTCTCGGAGATGGTGGCGTCCGACCAATTGGCGCGGGCGCGCATCGACATGGTGCGCCGCGCCGCGGGGGCGGGCGTGATCAAGCCGCTGGTCATCCAGTTGGCCGGGCGTGAGCCGCACTGGTTGGCAGAAGGCGCGCGGCTGGCGGAACAAGCCGGCGCTGACGTGATCGACATCAACATGGGTTGCCCCGCGAAGAGTGTGACCAGCGGCCTGTGCGGTTCGGCATTGATGCGCGAGCCGGATCAGGCGTTGCGCTTGATCGAGGCGACGGTCGCAGCGACGAAACTGCCGGTGACGCTGAAGATGCGTCTGGGTTGGGACCATGCGAACCTAAACGCTGCAGATATTGCGCGCCGGGCCGAAGCTGCGGGTGTGCGCATGCTGACGATTCATGGCCGCACACGTCAGCAATTCTTCCGCGGCGTCGCCGATTGGGGCGCGATCGCAAATGTGGTGCAAGCGGTGAAGATTCCCGTCATCGCCAACGGCGACATCGGCAGCGCGGCGGATGCGCGCCGAGCAGTGACGCTTTCTGGCGCGGCTGGGGTGATGATCGGACGCGCCGCGCAAGGCAAGCCATGGCTTCCGGGCGCCATTGAGCGAGCGCTGCGTCACGGCGGCGAAGCGGAGCCGCCCTCGCGGTCAGCGCTGCTGCAAAGCTTGCTCGCGCTTTATGACGACACGCTTGCGTTTTATGACGTTGGACTTGGCGTACGGGTGGCGCGCAAGCACATCGCTTGGAGCATCGACGCCAATTTCGGAGACGCCGCGCGTGAGGCGCGCAAGGCAATTTGCACACTTGAGGATCCGCGACGGGTGCGTGCTGCGCTGATCGCGCTGTTCGAAGGCGGTGAAACCAAGGCGTCGGCGGCATGAACGACCCGGTCGTCCGTCCGCTGCCAGCACGTATGTCTGCGCCAGACGCGGAACGCTGGATGGAGGCGTTGCCGGCGCCGGTGATCGGGATCGATCCCGGAGAGCGCATCCGTTTCGTCAACGCCGCGGCGGCGGAACTGCTGGCGGGTGTCGGTCGCGGTCTGCTTGGCCGGCGGCTGGACGAGATCTTTGGGCAAGACGCGCAGTTGCTGATGCTGGCGCGGCGCGTGCTCGCCGAGAACGCCGGCATTGCGGAATCGGATGTCGCTTTGGTCGGGCCGGGATTTGCGCTCGGGCGCGCTAGCGTCGCGGCGGGGCCGGTTGGAGATAACGGCTATATCGCACTGGTGCTGAGCCGTCCGCCGCGCGTGCGCGCGACGCCGCTGATCGCCGGCGCCAATTCGGCCACGCGCACGCTGGCGCATGAGGTGCGCAATCCGCTCGCCGGCATCCGCGCCGCAGCGCAGCTTATCGCTCGCAGCGATGACGCCGACTCCGCAGCGCTCGCCAAGCTCATCTGCGACGAAGTCGACCGCATCCGCCGGCTAACCGATCGCATTGATCCGCTCGGGTCGCTCGAACCGACGCACTTTGAAAGCGCCAACATTCACCAGGTGCTCAACCGGGTGCGCCAATTGATCGGCTCCAGCGCGCCGGAAGTGATGATCATAGAGCGCTACGATCCGAGCCTGCCGAACGTCCGCGGCGATTTCGATCAACTGATCCAGGCATTTCTCAATATCGCCAAGAACGCGGCTGAAGCGGTCTCAAATCAGGACGACGGCGAAATCAGCTTCATCACCTCGTATCGGCCAGGCGTGCGCATACGCTCCGCCGCCAGCGGCGCCGCGCGGGCGCAGTTGGAGGTGCGGATCATCGACAACGGACCAGGCTTGCATCCCGACGTCGCCGAGCGCCTCTTCGAAGCGTTCGCCACCACGAAGACATCGGGCATGGGACTCGGACTCACTGTCGCCGCCGACATTGTCGCGCGACACGACGGGCGCATCGAAGTCGACAGCCAACCCGGACGCACTGAATTCAAAGTTCTTCTGCCCATCGATTCAGACGAGGCGCCATGACAACTGTTTTGCTGGCCGACGACGACAATTCCTTGCGCTTCGTGCTGTCACAAGCGCTCGGCAAAGACGGCTACACGGTGCGCGCCACCGCCAGCGTCGCGACTTTGGCGAAATGGGTGCGCGACGGCGAAGGCGATCTGGTGCTGACCGACGTCTATATGGGCGACGAGTGCGTGTTCGATGCGCTGCCGGGCATGCGTCAAGCGCGGCCGAACCTGCCGATCATTGTTATGAGCGCGCAGTCGACGGTGACGACGGCGCTCACGGCCAGCAGCGCCGGCGCTTATGATTATGTGCCTAAGCCGTTTGATCTCGATGATCTGCTCGCGGCGATCGGGCGGGCGCTGTCCGGCGGACCCGACGCCAGCACGCGCGCGCTCGCCAGCAAAGCGGCGAAGGAAGACAAGCTGCCGCTGATCGGGCGTTCGCCGGCGATGCAGGATGTGTATCGGGTAATGGCGCGGGTCGCGGGGACCGACCTCACGGTTTTGATCGAGGGCGAGAGCGGCACCGGCAAAGAGCGGGTTGCGCGCGCTATCCATGATTATAGCCGCCGCTCAAGCGCGCCGTTCGTGGCGATGAGCGTGGCCGGCGCCAGCGTCGAAAGTCTGGACCGCGAACTGTTCGGCCCAAAGGGCAAGCTTGAGGACGCGCAGCACGGCACACTCTTTCTGGAAGACGTCGACGAGATGCCGATCGATGCGCAAACGCGCCTTGCCGGCTTGCTGCATGCTGAAGAACGCACACAGCGTCCGGACATTCGGCTGATCGTTTCCTCGCAACGCAATCTCGCCGCGCTGTCGCGTGCCGGGCAATTCCGCCAGGACCTGTTCTATCGGCTGAACGTCGTCGCCATCCGCTTGCCGCCGCTGCGGGAGCGCCTGGAGGACGTGCCCGATCTTTCGCGCGCGTTCCTGGTGCGCGCCAAGCGCGAAGGTCTGCCGGAGAAAGCGCTCGATAGCGCCGCCATCGAACGGCTTAAGGCGCATCCGTTTCCTGGCAACGTGCGCGAACTAGAGAACCTGCTGCGACGTGCTGCGGCGCTCAGCCCAGCCGCGGTGATCACCGCGCGCGAGATCAACCGCGAACTGGGCGCGGCGGCGCGGGAGAACATCGACCACCACGCCGAGGGCTTCGACTCCGCGGTCTCGCGCCGGCTCGCAAGTGAGTTCGCCGCCGCCAGCCCGGAACTGCCATCGCCTGGCCTCTATGACCGCCTCCTCGCCGAAGTGGAGAAGCCGCTCATCACGCACGCCTTGGAGGCGACCCGGGGCAACCAGATCAAGGCTGCCGCCGTGCTTGGCATCAACCGAAATACCCTGCGGAAGAAGATCCAGACGCTCGGCATCCGAACTGGTCGAAGTGATTGACGGGGGCGTGATCCCCTGCAACACCGTGTGTCCTAAGCGCAACACGGGACGCCCCCACGCCCATGCCGTCCAGCGTCACAGCCAGTGAAGCCACAGAGGCTGGCGTCCTTAGCGACCGCCCGCAGAGCCGCAGCGCGTTAAGTTTTATCATTGGATTCGTTCTGGCCGCCCTGCTCACCGCTGGCGCGATTATTGGCCTCCTCTCGGGGGAGGGACTGGCGGGCCAAGCCACCTCGCTCATCAGCGGGGCGTTGCTGACGAGCTTGGCGATCTCCGCGGTGTTGCTGGGCATCGTCGTGTTTCGGCTTTGGCGCGTCGCCCGCGCTTGGCGGGCTGCGGCGACCGGGGCGCGGCTGCATACGCGCTTCGTGGTGCTGTTCAGTTTGGCGGCGCTGACGCCGGCGGTGATCGTTGCCGCGTTCTTGGGGTTCACGTTCAGTCAAAGCGTCGAGAACTGGTTCAGTCAGCGCGTGCAGACCACGATCGAGAACGCTGCTGACGTGGGACGCGCCTATGTCGATCTCGCATCGGGTGGCGTTGGCGCCGAAGTCGAAGCCATGGCGGTGGACCTCAACCGCGCCGCACCGCACCTCACCGATGATCCGCAGCGCTACGTTGCGTTCCTGGCTGCCCAAGCGGAGCGTCGGAATTTCCGCTCGGCCTACATCATCGACCACACCGGCCGTGTGCTGGCGCGCGCGCAGCAGCAAGGCGCCATCGGCTATTCCGTGCCGGCGCCAGAGGCGTTTCAAACTGCCGATCACGGGGAGGTCTCTGTCACCTTCGATCGCGATCATGACCGCTTGCTCGCGCTCTATCGGTTGACCGCGTACAATAATGGCTACGTCAGTGTGTCGCGCGCCGTCGAACCGGGTCTGGTTGCGCAATTGCGGACGTTCGATCAGTCCGTTGAAGATTATCGCAACGCGCGCGAGCGTCAGGGCACGCTGCGCGGTTTGTTCGGGCTTGCCTACATCTGCACCTCGATGCTCGTGCTGTTGGGCGCGATTTGGGTCGGTCTTTCAAGCGCCTCCCGGGTGGCGGAACCGATCGGCCGGCTGGTGAACGCCTCGCGCCGCGTTGCTGGCGGCGATCTCAAGGCGCGCGTCGCGGTTGGCGAGGAGCGCGACGAGGTCGACGCGTTGGGCGTTGCGTTCAACCGCATGACCGCGCAGCTGGAAGCGCAGCGGAGCGATCTCATCACGGCGCAGGAAGACGCCGAAAGCCGCAGCCGCTTCATCGAGACCGTGCTCGGCGGCGTCAGCGCCGGCGTCATCAGTATCGACAGCAACGGCCGCATCACCACGACCAATCGCTCGGCCGCGCAGCTACTGGAGCACAAGGAAGCCGATCTGGTGGCGCGCCGGCTGATCGACGTGGTGCCGGAATTCGCGGATTTGCTGAACCAG
This sequence comes from Vitreimonas sp., assembly GCA_035546515.1. Classification (GTDB taxonomy): domain Bacteria; phylum Pseudomonadota; class Alphaproteobacteria; order Caulobacterales; family Aquidulcibacteraceae; genus Vitreimonas. Next base: position 12,360 of record DASZWS010000126.1, read on the forward strand.
CCTGCGCCGCAATTCGAAACGCCACCGCAACGCGTCGACCTAGTGCGCGACAGCGGTACTTTGAATTTGAGCGTGCGCATGGCGCCGGACGCCGAAGGCGGACTTGTGCTTACCTTCGACGATATGACCAAGCTCATCTCGGCGCAGCGCCAGGAAGCCTGGAAGGACGTGGCGCGCCGCATCGCCCACGAGATCAAGAATCCGCTGACGCCGATTCAGCTTTCAGCTGATCGACTGAAGCGCAAGTACCACGAAGAGATCAGTTCCGACCCTGAGACCTTCCAGCGATTGACCGATACGATCTTGCGCCAAGTCGCCGATATCGGCCGCATGGTGGACGAGTTCGCCGCGTTCGCGCGCATGCCGACGCCGGTGATGGCTTATGCGGATATCAGCGACATCGCCAAGTCAGTGGTGTTCGGTCAGCGTCTGGTGTTTCCCGACATCAAGTTCGAAGCCGAGGGCGCCGATGCGCCGATTGCGTTGGTGTGTGACGGCCGCCTGATCGGCCAAGCTCTGCAAAACCTGGTCAAAAACGCCGCTGAAAGCGTTCAAGGCCGCCGCGCACGCGACAATGGCGAGCCGAAAGAAGGCTTCGTTACGCTGCGCCTCCGCGATCTTGAAACCGGCGTGCAGTTCGAGGTGCGCGACAATGGTTTGGGATTCCCTGAGAAAAACCGCCATCGGCTGATCGAGCCGTATGTCACCACGCGTCAGAAGGGCACCGGGCTTGGCCTCGCCATCGTCGCGCGCGTGGTGGAAGACCACGGCGGTTTGATCGAACTCGACGACGCGCCGGGCCCCGGACCTGGCGCCATCGTCCGCTTTGTCCTCCCCAAGCGCGCCGAGGACGCCATTCAGCCCGCCGCAGAAAACGGCGTAGGAGCTTCCTGATGCCTGCAGACATTCTTGTTATCGACGACGAAGCCGACATCCGCGATCTGGTGTCCGGCATTCTCGAAGACGACGGCCACCAAGTGCGCACGGCGCGCGACAGTGACGAGGCGCTCGACGCCATCCGTCGCCGCAAGCCGTCGCTGGTGGTGCTGGATATTTGGCTGCAAGGCAGCCGCGTCGACGGGCTCGACCTGTTGGCGATGTTCAAGAGTATCGAAGCGGATATGCCAGTCGTGGTGATCTCGGGCCACGGCACGATCGAGACCGCGGTCTCGGCCATCCGCAAAGGCGCTTACGACTTTGTCGAGAAGCCCTTCACGGCCGACCGCCTGCTGCTGGTGGTGCAGCGGGCGCTGGAAACGGCGCAGCTGAAGCGCGAGAACGCGACGCTGCGCGCGCGCTCCGTCGTCAGCGACGAGTTGATTGGCTCTTCGGCGGCGATGGCGGGGCTGCGCAGTGCGATCGATAAAGTGGCGCAGACGAACTCGCGGGTGCTGATCACCGGTCCGGCCGGCGCCGGCAAGGAGTTGGTGGCGCGCACGCTGCACGATCGTAGCGGCCGCAGCGGCGCGGCGTTTGTCGCTATCAACGCAGCCTCCATCGCGCCTGAGCGGATGGAGAGCGAAATTTTCGGTGAGGACGGCCCTGATGGCCGCCCGAACAAGATCGGCGTGTTCGAAAACGCGCATGGTGGCACGCTGTTTCTCGACGAAGTTGGCGACATGCCCCTGGAGACGCAATCGAAGATCCTGCGCGTTCTGGTGGAGCAGCGCTTCCGGCGCTTGAACGGGTCCGCAGACGTGCAGGTGAATGTGCGCGTCGTGTCGTCGACGTCACGCGATTTGAGTGGCGACATCGCGCAAGGCCGCTTCCGCGAGGATTTGTTTCATCGCTTGAATGTGGTGCCGCTGCGTGCGCCAAGTTTGGCTGAACGTCGCGAAGATATTCCCGAGCTTGCGGGCTATTTCGTCGGTCGGCTCTCCGGCATCTCCGGTGTGCCGGCCCGCGAGATCGGCATCGACGTGCTGGCGGCGCTGCAAGCGGCGGATTGGCCAGGCAACGTGCGCCAGCTGCGCAACGTGATTGAACGCATCCTGATTTTGGCGACTGGCGAGACCAATGTGCCGGTAACGGTGGAGTCATTGCCACCAGACGCGTGGCCGTCGTCGGGCCTGGCCAAGAACGAGGGCATGCAGGACGTGATCGCGTTGCCGCTCCGCGACGCGCGGGAACGCTTCGAGCGCGAATATCTCAACGTGCAGATCACACGCTTCGGCGGCAACATTTCGCGCACGGCGGCTTTCATCGGCATGGAGCGTTCGGCGCTGCACCGGAAGCTGAAATCACTCGGCGTTGAACCGCCGGGTCGCGGCGGCGCCGAGATCGAATGAGCCGCATCGCGTACGTCAACGGTGCGTATGTGCCTTTGGCGCGCGCCGGTGTTTCGGTCCACGACCGCGGCTTTCAGTTCGCGGATTCGATTTATGAAGTGTGGGCGGTGCGCGACGGGCGGTTGTTCGATCGCGAGGCGCACATGGCGCGTCTCTGGCGATCGCTGGAAGCGCTACGCATCACGCCGCCTATGAGCGAGGCGGCGCTCTGGGCGGTGATCGGTGAAACCGCGCGGCGCAATCGCGTGCGCTATGGGATCGTCTATCTGCAGATCAGCCGCGGCGCCGCGCCCCGCGATCATGTGTTTCCTAGTCCAGCGGTGAAGCCGACGATCATTGTCACCGCGAAGAACCTTGATCGCGCCGCAATCGACAAGCGCGCCGCCAGCGGCATCAAGGTGATTTCAGTCACAGAGCAACGCTGGGCGCGTTGCGATATCAAGTCGGTCAATCTGTTGCCCAACGTCCTGGCGCGGCAGCGGGCCAAGGAAGCTGGCGCGTTTGAGGCTTGGTTCGTCGACAGCGACGGTTTTGTGACGGAGGGCACTTCCTCCAACGCGTTCATCGTCGATGCTGGCGGACGTCTGCGCACGGCGAAATTATCAAATCATATCCTGCACGGCGTCACGCGCGCGGCGCTCATCGACATCGCGCGCGAACGGCAAATGCCTGTTGTCGAGGAACCTTTCACGCTTGAAGAGGCGAAATCCGCTCGCGAGGCGTTTATTAGCGCGGCCAGCAACCCCGCTGTTGCAGTCGTTTCGCTTGACGGCGTGCAAATCGGCGACGGCAAACCTGGCCCGGTCGCGACAGCTTTGCGCGCCGCTTATTTGGGCGCCGGTTCGGAAAAATAACAGAACGAAGCCGCTTTCATTGGCGCGCATGCGCCGGCGCCGTATAGGTGGGGCTCAGCCGCGCGGACGTCGCGGCGCTACAAGAACGGGCGAACAACAAAATGGATAAGAAACAGAACCTGCAAGACACCTTCCTCAATGCCGTCCGGAAGGCCAAAACCCCACTCACGATTTTCCTGGTCAACGGTGTGAAACTTCAGGGCGTTGTGACCTGGTTCGATAATTTCTGTGTGCTGCTGCGGCGCGACGGCCAGGTGCAACTCGTTTACAAGCACGCCATCTCCACCATCATGCCGGGTGGACCAGTTCAGTTGCACGAGATCGACAAGGCGGCCGATGAAGCCGACGGCTGAGACGCCGACGCAAGACATCAATCGCGCGATTGTTCTTCGCCCGCTCCTGGGCGGAGACGTCGATGCACGCGATCCGGAAGCCCGGCTGCTCGAAGCTGTCGGGCTTGCACAGGCTCTCGGACTCGATGTGGCATACGCCGACGCCGCGCCGCTTCGTCAAATCAGTCCGCGCAGCTATTTCGGCGAAGGCCGCGTCGCGCGGCTAAAAACGCAAGCTGAGGAACTTGGCGCGGGCGTGATCGTCGTCGATGCGCCGCTTTCGCCCACGCAGCAGCGTAATCTTGAGCGTGACGCGAACGCAAAGGTGGTCGACCGCACGGGGCTCATTCTCGAAATCTTCGGCGTGCGCGCACACACCAAGGAAGGTCGCCTGCAGGTCGAGCTTGCGCGCCAACAATACGAGCGTTCTCGCCTCGTGCGCACGTGGACGCACTTGGAGCGTCAGCGCGGCGGCTTAGGCAAGACCGGCGGCCCGGGCGAAACGCAGATCGAGTTGGATCGCCGCCAGATCGCCGACCGCATCGTAAAATTGAAGCGCGAGTTGGAGGATGTGCGGCGCACACGCGCGCTGCAGCGGCGAGCGCGTTCGCGGGCCGGGCTGCCGGCAGTTGTGTTCGTCGGCTACACGAACGCTGGCAAGTCGACACTGTTCAATCGGCTGACGCAGGCTGGCGTGCTGGCGAAGAACATGCCGTTCGCGACGCTCGACCCCACGGCGCGCCTGGTGAAACTGCCGAGCGGGCGTTCCGTGATCGTCAGCGATACGGTGGGCTTCATCTCGGATCTGCCGACAGAACTGATCGCGGCGTTTCGCGCGACGCTGGAGGCCGTGACGGAGGCGGATTTGCTCGTGCATGTGCGCGACATCGCGCATGAGGACAGCGAGGCACAGAAGGCCGATGTGCTGAACGTGCTGGCGCAGCTGGCGAAGGACGCCGGCGGAAAATCACCGCCGGTGCTGGAAGCATGGAATAAGATCGACCTGCTTGATGCGGCGACGCGCGAAGCGCGAACGCGCAGGGCGCAGGCGATGGAAGAGGGTGGCGCGACCCCTGCTCTGGCCCCTGTCGCGATTTCCGCGGTGACGGGGGAGGGCATGGAGGCCCTGCTCGCGGCGATCGATCGCGCCGCCTTCTCCGCAACGCGCATCGTCACCCTCACCCTCGATCCCGGCGACGGCCGCACGCGCGCACGCATCGCGGCAGCCGGACGCATTCTGGAAGAAACGCACGATGAGAATGGCGCGGTGACGTTGAAGGCTGAGCTCTCCATCGAGGACGCCGCCCGCTTCGCGCCCGTTGAACCGCTGCCCGAAGAATTGCGGCCAGCAGCGGAGTAGGGGAGGTCCCTACTTCGTCAGACGTTGCACCAGCTCGGCGGCGAACGTGCTCAGCGTATCGTCGCGCGCGCCCATGACGACGATGCGATCGCCGGCCTCGGCAAGCTCCAGCAGCTTGTCGCCACACGCGGCGCGTTCGGCGAACGCCATCGCCTGCAAGCCGCGCGCGCGGACACCGGCGACGATGTGTTCGCTCGTGACAGCACGATCGACAGTGCCGCCGAAATAGACGGGATCGGGCATGATCAGCACGTCCTCGGCGTCCATGTCGGCGAAGCACTCGATGAATTGCTGTTTCATGAGCTTCAGCGGGCCGAAGCCGTGCGGCTGAAACATGATCAGCAGGCGGCCGGGGAAAGCGTGCAACGTTGCAAGCGTGGCGGTGATCTTGTCGGGGTTGTGCCCGAAATCGTCGATCACGGTGACGCCGGCGGCTGTGCCGACGACCTCAAGCCGGCGCTTGGTGCCGGAGAAGCCTTCGAGGGCCTTGCAGACGTCCACGAGGCTCAGGCCGTACGCGCGCGCCGCAGAGAGTGCGGCGAGCGCATTGGACACGTTGTGCAGGCCGGGCACGGCGAGGCGTACGCTTGCATGCGCGCCGCCGTCGCGTTCGAACACTTTGAACGTCACGCTGTCGGGCGCTTGCTCGATGGCGCTGGCGTAGAGGTCGCCGAGCGGAGATTTCACGCTGTAGGTGCGGGTGCGGGTCTTGGCGCTCATGACGAGCGCCGCGGTTTCTTCGTTGTCGAGATTGAGCACGGCGATCTCGGCCTTGCCGACAAAGCCGGCGAACAGCGCGCGCAGTTCGTCCATGCTCTTATGATCGAGGGCGATATTGTTGACGACGGCGATAGTCGGCGCGTAGCGGGCGATGGAGCCGTCGCTTTCGTCGACCTCGCTGACGAATGCATCGCCCTTGCCGACCAGCGATGAGGCGAAGAGGGCGTCGGGCGTGGCGAAGTTCTTCATCACCGCGCCGTTCATGACGGTGGGATCGCGCCCGGCCTTGTGCAGCAGCCAAGCGATCATGCCGGTGGTGGTGGACTTGCCGCTGGTGCCAGCCACGCCGATGCGCACCTTGGCGGAATTGAAGAGTTGCGACAGCAGTTCGGCGCGCCCAAGCAATTCAGCGCCGACCCGCTTGGCGGCGACGATGTCGGGTACGGTGTCTTCCACCGCCGCCGAGCGCACGACAATCTGATCCGCGCTGACAACGCCGCTGCCGTCTTGCGGGAAGAGGGCGATGCCCTGGCCTGCCAGATACTCGAACTTGGCGCCTACCCGGCCTTGGTCCAGCGAACGATCAGAACCTGCCACCTGCTCGCCGCGGCCGCGCAAAATCAGCGCCAGCGGCAGCATGCCGGAGCCTCCGACGCCGCACAGGAAATAGGATTTGGCCAAAGAGCTTTTATGACTCATCGGCCCCGGTTATGACGGCATTGGCCCGCGCGCGAAAGGCGGGCGGCACACCGTCCGGGGACGTCAGAACACATCCATGGGCCAGCGTATTCGCATCGGCGTCGTCGCACCGGGCACGCGCATCGATCACGAGCTGGCGGAGCGCGTGAAGGCGTTCGCCGCCGACGCGTTTCTCGATCAGGCGCCGGAGATTGTTTTTCACCCGCAATGTTTTCTGTCGGCGGGACATTTCGCCGGCAGCGATGACGAACGGGCCAAGGCGTTCCTCGAGGTCGCCAACGATCCGAAATTCGACGCGTTGTGGGTGGCGCGCGGCGGCTACGGCGCGTGCCGCATGGCCGAGCAGGTCATGGCCGGCTACCACGAGAGCGCGCGCGCAAAGACTTACCTGGGCTACAGCGACGCGGGCGCGTTGTTCGGTGGCCTCTACAAGCTTGGCTTCGAGAATTTGGCACATGGGCCGATGCCGATCGATCTCACGCGCGAGGGCGGCGAGACGGCAGTGCGCAGGGCGCTTGGCTATCTCGTGGAGCGCGCGCCGGAATCGCTGGAGTTGACGGTGATGGCCGGCGGCAAGTTCGCCGCCTTCAACATCATGATCCTGCACTCGATCATCGGCACGCCGCTCGAACCGGACTTGAGCGGCCACATCATCATGCTGGAGGATCTGAACGAGTACCTCTACCGGATCGACCGCGCCCTCTTCCACATCTTCGCGTCACCCACAGTGCGCAAGGCGAGGGGGATCAAGCTGGGGCGCATTTCCGACGTGCCGGAGAACGACAAACCGTTCGGCGCGACCGCCGAAGAGATGATCAAGTACTGGTGCACGCGTTGCGACGTCCCATATCTCGGCCGCGCCGACATCGGCCACGACGTCGAGAACAAGGTCGTGCCGTTCGGGGCGTGGAAGCGCTGACAGGCGCGGTGACACCACAACGAGAACGCGTTGGTACCGGCTCTAGCGCGGCTTCTCCGCGCGCTTAGCCTCGAGCCAGAGCGCCTCCATGTCGTCGAGCGGCTGTGGGCCGCTGCGGCCTTGCTCGGCGAGTCTGCTCTCGATGTACTGGAAGCGGCGGGTGAACTTGGCGTTGGCGCGCCGCAGAGCTTCCTCCGGGTCGACCTTCAGCTTGCGCGCCAGGTTGGCCATTACGAACAGAACGTCGCCCATCTCCTCGGTGACGTGTTCCTGATCGCCGCTGTCCTCGGCGGCCTTCAGCTCAGCCAGCTCCTCGTCCAGCTTCGCCAGCACCTCGGTGGAGGTCGGCCA
>DASZWS010000127.1:0-9273 GCA_035546515.1 Vitreimonas sp.
GCCGTCCGGCGTGAAGCTCGCATTGGCCTCAGGCACGAGTTTCAACGCCAGCGCCGCCGCCTTGATGCACATATCGTTGACGGAAATCTTCACGCCCTTGTCGGCGAAGCGCTTGTTGATCTCGCCGCGCGCTTTCAAAAGGCCGTCGATCTCGATGTCGATGGTCAGCGGAAAATGCGGCACGTCGCGGAACGAATCCGTCATGCGTCGCGCAATGGTTTTGCGCATCAGATCGAGCGGCACCAAATCGTAGCTGCCTTGGCGGATGCCGTAGCTCTCCAGGGACTTGTACGGCGCCGGCGCGCGCTGCTCCTGCGGCGCACTCGGCGTGACGACGGCGCGCGACTCCTGCGCTGGTTGCGCACGCGGCCCACCCTTCAGCGCGCTTTCAACATCCGTCTTGACGATCCGCCCATGCGGACCCGAGCCACGCAAACCTTTCAGATCAATCCCGCCCTGCTCGGCAAGCCGCCGCGCCAGCGGCGAAGCAAACGTGCGTCCCCCAGCCCCCTGTGAGGCGGGGGTTGGGGGTGGGGGGCGGTCAGAATTTTGCGTCGCTCTTGAAACTTGCTGCGGAGAGGTTGTGGCAGACGCGCTCTGCTCTGCGCGCCCCCCTGCCGCCGCCCCACGAGGGGGCGGGGAAGACTGAGCACTAGCACCCTTCAGCGTCGCAATCGGCGTGTTCACTTTCACGCCCTGCGCACCTTCTGGCACCAGGATCTCCGCGATCTCGCCTTCGTCGACCGCTTCCACCTCCATCGTCGCCTTGTCCGTCTCGATCTCAGCAATCACTTGCCCGGGCTCGATGTGATCGCCGGCTTTTACATGCCACTTGGCGAGGTTGCCCTCCTCCATCGTCGGCGATAGCGCGGGCATGGTGATGTTGGTGCTCATTTGCTCTTCTCAAGCGCGACATTGATGACGTCGGGCGCCCATTTGTGAATGAAGGTGAGATAGGCGAGCCCGAGATAAACAAAACCCAGGCCGCCCCACACGCAGATATTGACGATGTCGTCGATGCTGTAGCGCCGATGCGTGATCGCGCCGACCCATTCAGGATGCGCGTTCGCGAGCAGCGCCTGTCCGGCGGCGGTGAGCTGATGCTGGCTCTCCAGTTCGACCAGCCGCGCAATGAGCCCCGCATGCGTGCTCGATGCGCCCGCCATCACCACCATCAGCATGCCCAGCACCAGAGTCATGAACAGAAAGCTGGAGAAGCGCGCCATGAAATTGGCTTCGCCGATAAAATAGTTCAGCGCCACGACGTAAGCCGAGACGATCGAGAAGATCAGCCCCACGCCCGAGAGCAGAATATTGGTGAAACCCACCAGCTGCTCGACGACCTCGCCCTCGCTCATGTCCCCACTCCTTCTGAGATGGTCATTGGAGTCCAGCGCGAGAGCCGCCGGGCGACACGGTCGTCTGAGGTTTCGCCGTCGAGGCTCACGGTCGGCGCTGGTTCGTCCTTCAGCTCCGGAATTCGCAAACCAACAACGTTGACGACGCCGACGGGGCCGTTTGGTCCTTCCATCGACGTTGCGACGTAGGTTCCGCACACCGGGCAAATCAGAAAATCCGCCGTCTTATGCCCAAACCGGTAGCGCGTGAGTGTGTACGCACTGGTCAGCGCCAACTTCCCGTTTGCATCACTGGCCGACTTCACGCCGCGCGACGCGCAGAACGAACACCCATCATGCCGCAAGCGCACGGGCGCATCCGTCTCATACACAGCGCTGACCGCGCCGCAATGACAGGCGCCACGATAGATCACCGATACGTCACCGCTTTCACCGCTTCGATCACCTTCTCCACGCTCGGCAGCGCCAGCGCTTCGAGGTTGGCGGCGTACGCGAGCGGCGCGTCAACTTGGTGGACGCGCGTCGGTGGCGCGTCGAGATAATCAAACGCTTCCGCCACCACGCGCGCCGCGACCTCCGCACCGACGCCCGACTGGCCCCAGCCTTCTTCCACGGTCACCAACCGGTTGGTCTTCTTCACGCTTTCAACGATCGTCGCCGTGTCCAGCGGCCGCAGCGTACGCAGGTCGATCACCTCCGCGTCGATGCCGTCCTTCTCCAGCTCTTCCGCCGCCTTCATCGCATGCGCGACCATGCGCGAATGCGCAGTGATGGTCACATCGCGGCCCTGACGGCGCACGCGCGCCTTGCCGATCGGCACCAGCCAATCCTGCACGTCCGGAATCTCGAACTCGTGCCCGTAGAGCATTTCGTGTTCAAGGAAGACCACCGGGTTCGGATTGCGGATCGCTGACTTCAGCAAACCCTTGGCATCCGCCGCATCGTACGGTGCGATCACGATCAGACCAGGCACGTGCGAGTACCACGACGAATAGTCCTGGCTGTGTTGGGCCGCCACGCGCGCCGCGGCGCCGTTCGGTCCGCGAAACACGATCGACGATTTGATCTGCCCGCCCGACATGTAGAGCGTCTTCGCCGCCGAATTGATGATCTGGTCGATCGCCTGCATCGCGAAGTTCCAGGTCATGAACTCAACGATCGGCTTCAGCCCCGCCATCGCCGCGCCCACACCCAAGCCCGCAAAACCATGCTCAGTGATCGGCGTATCGACCACGCGCTCGGGTCCAAATTCCTGCAGCAATTCGCGGCTGACTTTGTACGCGCCCTGATACTGCGCAACTTCCTCGCCCATCAGAAACACATCCGGATCGCGGCGCATCTCTTCGGCCATCGCATCACGCAGCGCATCGCGCAGCGTGATCTTGATCATCTGTGCGCCAGCCGGATTTTCCGGGTCGGCTAGCGACTCCCCGCCCCCGCGTGGGGCGGGGTTGGGGGTAGGGGGCGCTGGAGGCTTAGCGCTCTGCTCTGAACGCCCTCCCTCACCCTGCTCTCTCTTCCGCGAGGGGGGAGAGGGTTCAGTTGCGCCATCACTCAACGTCGCGATCGGCGTATTCACCTTCACGCCTTGCGCACCTTCGGCGACCAGCAATTCGCCGATCGTGCCTTCATCGACGGCTTCGACTTCCATCGTCGCCTTGTCGGTCTCGATCTCGGCGATGACCTGGCCCGGTTCGATCTTGTCGCCCGGCTTCACCAGCCATTTCGCCAGATTGCCCTCCTCCATAGTCGGAGAAAGCGCGGGCATGAGGATTTGGCTCATCAGTGCAGAATCCCAAGATCAGCAAGCAATACCAGCACCGTGCCGGCGATGCCGACCGCCCAAGCGAGCGGACGGATCATCGGCACGCCGACGACATAGAGAATGGCGTGCACCGAGCGGCTCCAGAAGAAGAGCTGCGCACCGAGCGCAGTGTAGGAATTGTTGAGATTGGCGACCGCCGCGATCAGCACCAACGGCGCAAACATCGTCAGCCCTTCACGGTGATTGTCGACCACGCGCAGCATGCGCGCGTGAAAGCCGGTTGCAGGGCCGACATCGTCACGATTGTTGGCGAGCGGCACCAGGCCTTTGGATTGCACGCCAACAGTCGCCTGGATCAGCACCAGCACGATCAGCAACCCGGTCGCGTAGGCCAGCATAGTCAGTTCAGTGGTCATCTCTTCCCCCCTCAGAGATAAATGTCCGTCATCAGTTCGCTCGGATCCGGCTCCGGGCTCGCTTGCGCAAATTCCGCCGACTTCACGACGACGTCGCGGATTTCGCGATCAATGTCCTTCAAGCCATCCTCCGTCGCGTGCCCGGCATCGGTGATCAGCTTCTTTACGTGATCGATCGGGTCGCGATGCGACTTCACTTCATCGACCTCTTCCTTGGTGCGGTACTTCGCCGGATCGGACATGGAATGGCCGCGATACCGGTACGTCTTCATCTCCAGCAGGATCGGCCCGTTGCCCGCGCGCACGAACTCCACGGCGCGCCGGCCCGCGTCGCGAACCGCCAGCACATCCATGCCGTCGACTTCTTCGCCGGGAATATTGAAGCTCACGCCGCGTTTGTAGAGATGCGTTTCCGACGTCGAGCGCTGGATCGCCGTGCCCATCGCGTACTGATTGTTCTCGACGACATAGACGACGGGCAGCTTCCACAGCGCCGCCATGTTGAAGCTTTCGTACACTTGGCCCTGATTGGCCGCGCCATCGCCGAAGAAGGTCAGGCACACCTTGTTGTCTTTGCGATAGCGGTTGGCGAAGGCGATGCCAGTGCCGAGCGAGACTTGCGCGCCGACGATGCCATGGCCGCCGTAGAACGCCTTCTCGATGCTGAACATATGCATCGAGCCGCCCTTGCCTTTCGACGATCCGTCGCGGCGCCCCGTCAGCTCCGCCATGATCGCGTTCGGATCCATGCCTTGCGCCAGCATGTGGCCATGGTCGCGATAGCCGGTGATCATCTGATCGCCGTCTTTGAGCGCCGCCTGCAGCCCGACGACCACCGCGTCCTGGCCGAGGTACAAATGGCAGAAGCCGCCAATCAGGCCCATGCCGTAGAGCTGACCAGCGCGCTCCTCGAACCGCCGGATCAACAGCATGTCGCGGTAGTAGCGGAGCAATTCGTCCTTGCTCGCTTGGCTCGTATGTGCGCCGTTCGGCTTCGCTGCGGCTTCAGCCATCGTGGTCCTCCACCGCTACGTAAAGCCCGAGAGGAGTGCTCGGGTCCACACGCGGCGGCGCGCCCCTCTTATGCGCGTTTGAGGATGCTCGCCAGCGAGCTTTGCGAAGCTGCAAGTCTTGAAATGGGGGTGGGGCGCCGCTCCCGGGGGAAGTGAGCGGCGCCCCAACCTTCCCCTCGCGGGGAAGGGTTTGTTCGATGTCAGCGCGCCGGTGGCAGCGCGAAAACAATCTCGCTGGCGTCGCCAGCGGCCAATTCCACGCGCGCGCGTTCGTCGAGATAGTCGAGATCAAGTGAACCCGGCTTCAACCGGGCGGCGCGCGCCTCGAGCTGAGTGCGCTGCTGTTTCAAAGAGGCCAAACGGTCCTCCAGATGATGCTCGCGCGCCTGCAGATCGACGTACGATAGCAATCCCTGATGGCCGGTGACGGCGTTGGCGCCGAGATACAGGATGGCCGCGCCCAGCACGACCGTGACCCCTGTGGAACCTTGCTTCGACATCGTCCGTCCCTCGATTCGGCGGCGGACGCTGCATTCAACTGGTTAAGGAATCGTATCGATTCAAAATTATTCCTGATTTGTTCTCGTGAACAAAAAGAGCCCTAGAATCGTACAGTTAGCGCTTCATGCACCAAATCTAGCGTTGTGGTTGGAGCGCCCGCACCGGCGCTTGTTAACGACGGTCAGCGCGAAATTTATTTCGCTATTTTTGCAGTTTCAGCTCTTTGTGACCCTACCGCGGTCTGCCGAACTCTCACGCTTGCGGCAGTGCAGCCGCAGATGTGTCGGAACGGCGTCCGCCGCCCGACGTTGCCGCAGCATGGAAGACCCTCGCAAACCGAACACGCCGGCTGACCCCATCGAGGACGCAGACAGCATCGACACACCGCATGGCCGCGAGACGCCGGCAACAGCACACGGCCGGCTTCATGGCGCTGATCGCGCAGGCCTTGGCGAGAAAGGTTGGAGCGAAACGCCGGATGACCTGACGGGCGATCCCGACCACGGCAACATCGACGCCGAACTTTATGATCCGCTGGAGTCGCCCGCGCAGCGTGATATGAGCCGCGCCATGCCCGGCGTCATCCGCCGCGCGCACATTCAGCCCGCGCATCGCTGACAAAACCAGCGACTGACGCGTTTGTAAGTTGGCGCTAAGGAGCCGCACAGGTCGGCGCGGAACGATGGCGAAGGCGGCGCTGTTGCAATCAGCGATGGGGGATTTCCACTGGAGAAATCCAATGACCTTCACAAGACCTAACATCATCAAGGGCGCTGTGCTCGCCGCGCTCGCTGGCGGCGCATTTCTGGCGACAAGCGCACCGGCGTCCGCCGCCGTGGTGTGCAACCGCTGGGGCGAATGCTGGCGCACGCGCGTCGCCTACGCATATCCGCCGCGGCTTGGCGTCGTCGTCCGCGACGACGCCTGGGTGCGCGCACACCCGCATTACCATTGGCGCGCGGCGCATCGGGGCCGCGGCTACTGGCGCAACGGCTATTGGCATCGCTGGTAGCGCGACAACGCGTTGGCGTCAGCGGCCGCACCGGCCCTGGCGCCAACATGCGCTCCTAGAGCGTGAAGATTTCCCAGCAAATCGAGAGCGTGTAGGCGCCCCAAAGCAACATCAGGACGATTGCGCCGACGAGCGGCAACATAGTCCCTCTGCTGGCGGCGGTGGGATCGGTGGTCCGTGTGAGCGTTTGTTCCATGCGTCAACAACGCGGCCGCGACCGCCGCGTTCCGTCCGCGGTCGAGGACCGTTAGTCGCGCCGCAAACCGCGCAGTACATTGCCCTCGGTAGAAAGATAGTTGCGCCGATAGTCGAAGCGCGGGGTGTCTGAGAAGAGCAGCCAGTAATATTTCATCTGCTCGGACCACCAATAGCCGGGGCAATGATCGGCCTGCCGCTTTGGCTCGGCGGTGACGTCGGCCATGTCCGTGTAGCCAAAGGCCGCCTTGTTCCAGCGCTTCATCGCCTCGAAGTGTTTGGCGGCGATGACACGCCAGCGCTCGTCGTGATCGATCAGCCAAATGTTGAAGCAGGAATCCGCAAGCTCAGGACGCAACGAATTCGTCACCTGCGTCGCCGTCCTGCTCGCGTAGTCGTATTCCTCCGGCAGAATCCCAAACCGATCCTGCACTTTCGCCCACGCCAGCGTGTAAGCCGCGCCTTCGCGCGCATGTCCGCCCTGCGTGAGCAGCCCGCCATAGAAGCTCGCCAACTCATCCTGGCGACGGCTGACAATCTCACCCGTCTCAAAATTGAGATCTGGAAACCACAGATCGCCGTCCTTCACCTCGCGTTGATGCGCCAGGATCGCCGCCGTGCACGCATCATACATCTGCTTGCAATCGGCATCGCCGAGCAGATCCCATGCATCCCACAGCGTCTCGTAATAGCTATCGCCATATGAGCCGACGGTGGCGGTGCGCGAGAGCCAGCGCCCCTCAGGCCCATGAATTTGCGTCGCCAGTAAGCCAATCGCCGAGCGCCGTTCATACAACGCCACCATCGCCCGCTTCGCCGCGCGCAGGTAACGATCATCGCCCGTCAACCGCGAGAGCGTGCCGAACTCGGCCATGTAAGTCCCCGCACCCGCGGGGCTATTGCGCGGCTCGCTCGGCGCGCCGCTGCGCAGATTGATCTTGCCCCAGGGAATGCCGCTCGCCGTGTCGAACGCCGGCATAAGCCGATCGGCAAGGTCCTTTGCCTTCGCCAACAACACTGCATCGCCGCACGCGTGATGCGCCGAGAGCAAACCGCCCACCAGGCGGATGTTCGTCTCGAACACCGAAACGTCGCCATCGACATCAAAATTGAGCTCGCCCTTCACCCAATCGACGCCGGCGTTGAACTCATCGTCGAGACCCATCACCCAGAGCGTGTCGAGCGCTTCCACCAGCGTCAGACCCAAATGATGATCGCGCAGCGGGAAAGACGAATACGTCCCCGAGACCGGCCTGATCTCGTCCTTGCCCCAGGCTTTCTCGCGATACTGCGCAAAGGCCCATGCCATCTGCGCCTTCACATCTTCGCCGAGCGCGCGCCAGTCGCGCGTCGCGTTTGGGATCGTAGAGCATGCGGAAAGCGCCGCGCCAGCGGCGAGCAATGAGCGCCGGTCGATGCGGCGCGTCACCGCCCGACGATGGTGCTGGCGCCAGCGAACTCGCCCATATCGTCCAACATTTCAGCGATGCGGATGAGCTGATTGTATTTCGCCGTGCGGTCCGCGCGCGAGAGCGAGCCGGTTTTGATCTGTCCACAATTTGTCGCCACCGCCAGATCAGCAATGGTGTTGTCTTCGGTTTCGCCGGAGCGGTGGCTCATCACTGCGCTGTACCCCGTGCGCTGCGCCAGCTCGACCACATCCAGCGTTTCCGTCAACGAACCGATCTGGTTGACCTTGATAAGAATGGCGTTGGCGAGCCCCTTCTCCATGCCCATGGTCAGCCGCTTCATGTTTGTGACGAAGAGGTCGTCGCCCACCAGTTGGCACTTATCGCCGATCAAATCCGTCAGCGCCTTCCAGCCTTCGAAATCGTCTTCCGACATGCCGTCTTCGATGGAGACGATCGGATAGCGGCTGACGAGGTCAGCCAAGAATTGCGCATTCGCCTGCGGCGAGAGCGACTTGCCTTCGCCCTCCATCTCGTACTTGCCGTTCTTGAAATACTCTGTTGCGGCGCAATCCAGCGCCAGCGCCACATCTTCGCCGGGCTTGTAACCGGCCTTCTCAATCGACTTGAGGATAAAGCCAATCGCCTCATCGGCGCTCTTCAAATTCGGCGCAAAGCCGCCTTCATCGCCAACATTGGTGGAGTGACCAGCAGCCGAAAGCTCTTTCTTCAGCGTGTGAAAGATCTCCGAACCATAGCGGACCGCTTCCGCCATGGTCGGCGCGCCGATCGGCATGATCATGAATTCCTGCATGTCGATTGGGTTGTCGGCATGCGCGCCGCCATTGACGATGTTCATCATCGGCGTCGGCAACACCCGCGCCTGCACGCCGCCGAGATAGCGATAGAGCGGCACGCCCGAGGCGTTGGCCGCCGCCTTCGCCACCGCCAGCGAAACGCCGAGAATGGCGTTGGCGCCGAGGCGCGATTTGTTCTCGGCGCCATCAAGCTCGATCATCACCGCGTCAATGCGGCGCTGCTCTTCGGCGTCCATGCCAAGAATCGCGTTGGCGATTTCGCCGTTCACCGCTTCGACGGCGTCGCGCACACCCTTGCCCAGGTAGCGGTCGGGTTCGCCGTCGCGCTTCTCGATCGCCTCATGCGCGCCGGTCGAAGCGCCTGACGGCACCGCCGCGCGGCCCATCGAACCGTCTTCCAGATAGACATCGACTTCGACCGTAGGATTGCCCCGGCTATCAAGAATTTCGCGGCCGTGAATGTCGGCGATGCCAGTCATGGAAGAGTCCCATCAGCTCAAAACAAAACGCGCCCGGTCTTTTGACCGGGCGCTGGCGTCCAAGCAAGGCGTCGCAGCGCGGCGCCGCGGCGCGGCTTAGTCTTCCTTGGCCTTCAAAACCTGCTTGCCGCGATAACGGCCGGTCTTCAGGTCGATGTGGTGCGGTCGGCGCAGCTCGCCCGATTCCGCGTCTTCCACGTAAGCGTTCTTCTTCAGCTTATCGTGGGCGCGGCGCATGCCCCGCTTCGAGGGGGTGGTTTTTCGCTTCGGAACGGCCATGGCCGGAAAACTCCTGGTCCCGGGCAGG
>DASZWS010000128.1:0-16553 GCA_035546515.1 Vitreimonas sp.
GTAGGTGGAAACGCGGATGCGGCTGACGAACTTCTCCTCGCTTCGCTGAAGGACGCCGCCGCGCTCCAACAGCCCGAAGATGTCTCGATCGATTGCGTCGGCTCGAAACGGCAGGCTCCAGCCCAGCACGTCACGCACATCGCGCGCCTCGGATTTACGCGCCACGACGCGCGCGTGCGTGGCCGGCGTTGGCGTGATGAAACGATAGCGGCCGAGCTTGAGAAACCTCAGCAAGTCAACCAGCGCGCTGTCTTCAGCTGCGCTCACGCCGGCGGCGCGGCGCCGTCGCCGCCCCATAGATGTCTGCGATAGGCGTCAAAGCAATCGGCGCCGCATTGCAGGCGCATCAACGCGCCCTCGGCGATCCAACGCGCCGCGTCTGGCTTATCCGCGACAATCGAAGCAAAGACTTCCCTGTTCCAAGCTTCAGAATGCTTTACGTCCAGCACCGCGTGCAGATCGAAATAGTGTCGCGCCTTCGCTGACACCTTCAATCGCCGCAGGGCCTCACTCACCTTTGCGGCGCGGCCCGGCGCGGTGAGTTCGATCACGCCGAGCGCACCGAGCGCGTGATAGGCATAGGCGCGGTTCGTGGCCAGCGCCGCCATCGTGTTGCCGAGCGCGAGAGACACCGCCAGCGTCGTCTCGATGTGGGGCGTTACTTTGAGCGCGACGACCAAGGCCTCCAGCATCGGGCCGTGCATGCCTTTGGCGTTGCCGCGACCCATCTCGTCCCAGTAGTTGCGCGCCAGTTCGAGCTTGGCCTGCACCGGCGCCTTGACCTGTGCGAGCGCAACCAGATCGTCGAACCCCGCTTCGCCGGCGGCCTCCTGCTCCACGAACCAGCGCATCTGCGGAAGCGTCGCGCGCTCGGCGAGCCATGGAAACAGGGCATCGCCCTGCCCCGGCCCGTTCTGTTTCAGCGCTTCGAACCACGCCACAAACGCGGCGGGCTCAAGCGGCGCCGTCAGCGCGCGCGCCGATTGCGTGGTGCGGGTAAGTTCGATGAAGTTCTGCTCAAGCCGACGCATGTGTTCATCGCGGCTGAGAGTCTCCAGCAAATCCTGATCTGGCGTTTGCGGCGCCAGGCGCGTGCGGTTCCAGGCCGCCAAACTGGCCTGCAACGCATGATCGCCGCGCGCGGCGCGCACAGCAGCGTCGCGCACGCGCGCTGGGGCATTTCCATCCGGCATGTCCGTCTCCCGACCGTCCCGCCGCGCCCACGCTCACTTGACGAAGACCTCAAGCCGCGCCTTGTTCCGATTGCAACTCAATTTCGTCCAGCCGAAGGCAGCCTCCCCATGTCCGTCCTCGACACAGCCGTCCGCCGCGATCTCGCCCGCGCCGCGCTTGACCTCGCCGCCAAGGGCGCCTGGCGCGAAGTCACGCTTACGAAATTGGCGGAGGCCGCGGGCCGGCCGGCGCCAGAACTTTACGGCGCGAGCCCATGGGAGGCGATCGATTGCGTTGAAGAAGCGTTCGACCGCGCTATTGCCGACGGCCCGGCGCTGGATCCGGCGCAAAGCGTTCGCGACCGCCTGTTCGATCTGGTCATGCGGCGCTTCGAGGCCATGGAGCCGCACCGCGCCGCAGTAACCGCCATGGAGGCCGGTGTCGACCGCGATCCCATCCTGCTTGCGTCGGTGCATCAGCGCCACGTGCGCTGCGCGCGCTGGGTGCTGGCGTTGGCGGGCCTAGAGGCGGACGGCATGAGCGGCCAGGCGCGTGCGCAAGGGCTCGGCGTTATCATAGGTCAAGCCCGCGCTGCTTGGCGCGGCGATGAGGCCGGCGACTACGCAAAGACCATGGCGTCGCTCGACAAAAACCTGCGCCGCGCCGAAGAGATGTTCGGGCGCTGGGCGGGATTTGAGGCCAAGCCGAAACAAGACGGCAGCGCCTCCGCGTGACGAGGCTGCATCCCGTTCGTGGCGGCGCCAGCCCAACGCGGGAACCCATTGCCGCTGACCGCATCGTCGAGGGCGCACCCGTCACTGAGACGCGGCTCGATTATCAGCGCGGCGACACGCTGTTCGCCGGCGAGTGGAGCGCCGGCGTCGGCGCCTGGCGGGTGAAATACGAGGAATGGGAGTTTTGTCATCTGCTCGAAGGCGCTTGCGAACTTGTGGGCGATGATGGGGAAACCCAACGCTATACCGCCGGTGACTCCTTCGTCATCGAGCCTGGGTTCAGCGGCGTTTGGCGCGTGCTTGCGCACATGCGCAAGCGCTTCGTCATCCACATCGATTGAGAACTGCACAAACTGCCATTGGCGCTGCGCGTAAACCTTTTGGTTAGCACTTGTTTACGCTTGAGTGACATCAATGATGCTCGGGAGTTACGCGAGCCATGATGATTGCTCTCGGTTTCGGCGATGTGCGCGAGACACTCGCCAACGTCTTCAACACTCACCTTCGCTGGTGGGCGGGCGCGGCGTTCGTCGCCCTGGCGATGTTGTCGATCCAGTACGAAGAGGTGATCGCGCCAGGGGTTAGCCGCATCTCCGACGCCTGGACGTCCACCACCGCCAAGCTCACGAACCTCTCCCTCTAACGCATCCAAAGCCGAAGGCGCCCGCATCCCTTCCGCCATGAGCTGAAGGGGAAAGGCCATGCACATTGATCGCCGCACCGCGCTCGCTGGCGCTTTAGGTCTATCGGTCGCCGGCGCGGTCCAGGCGCAAACTCAGGCTTCTCCACCCGCTGCAGCAGCGCCTACGAACGTCGCACCAAGCCTTGCCGATCGCATCAACGCGGTGGCGCTGCAGAATCGGCAGAAGCTCAATTTTGACGGTTCGCGGTTTTCGGGGCCTGCGTGGGACACGTTGCTCGCCGCGGGCCGCGCTTCACAATTTTTCCTTATCGGCGAAGAACACGGGATCGCTGAGAATCCGAAGCTCGCGGCGGCGCTGTTCACGGCGCTCGCTCCCAGCGGTTACCAGCATGTCTGCGTCGAGATTTCGCCGCCGATGTCGGCGGAGCTGGATCGCGCGGCGCGCGGCGGCGTTTCCGGCATTCGCACGATGTTCGCCGACCGCAATGCCAACGTCGC
Source organism: Vitreimonas sp. (assembly GCA_035546515.1). GTDB lineage: Bacteria > Pseudomonadota > Alphaproteobacteria > Caulobacterales > Aquidulcibacteraceae > Vitreimonas. The sequence goes on from DASZWS010000128.1 coordinate 3,049, forward strand.
TTTTTTCGGCATGCGCGAGGAAGCCGAGTGGATCGCCGCCGCCCGCGCCGCTTCAACGGCCCGCGGCCAAGCTGTATGGGGCATCGACTACGAGGTCGGCGGCGACCGCCGCGTCATTCAACTGCTCAAGGGCAAGCACAAACCGGCGGGCGCCGTGCGTGCGCTGGCTGCGCTTGAGGCGGCATCGAACGCCTCGTGGGCGCAATACGACCAGACTCACAATCCGCAATTCATCTTCAGTTTCGCCGGCGATCCTGCCCTCGTGGCCGCAGTGCGCACGGCGTGGCCGAACGCGGACGCGGAGTCCGCCTGGATGCTGGAGACGCTGGAAGAAACGCTTGCGATCAACCAGCTCTGGACAGAACGCCGGGGTTGGGAGTCCAATCAGCGTCGGGCCACTTTCAACCGCGCCAATATTAGGCGCTTCCGCGCCGCCAATCCGAACGGCAAAGTTTTTTTCAAGATGGGCGCGAGCCACATGGTGCGCGGGCTTTCGCACACGCAGGTGCTCGATGTCGGCAACGAGATTTCCGAGGCCGCCGAGGCGATGGGCGGGAAGAGCTATCATGTCATGGTGCTGCCCGGCGCCGGCGGTCAAGTCGCCCAATTCGATCCAAGCGCCTGGACCTATCGGCCAAGCGACGCGGAGACCTACGTCGACCAAGGCATGACGCCGCTGATGAGCGCCGCTTATCCCCACGCCTTCACACTGATCGATCTGCACGCCGTGCGCCCGCTGGTGTTTGGCGAACGTCACAAGGCGCTCGATCCGGATCTTGTGCGCTGCGTGCACGGCTTCGATGCGCTGTTGGTGATGTCTGGATCGACCGCATCTTCCAATCTTTGAACGTTGCCTCCCGAACACGTGAACGGCTTCGCAGGCGTGTGATTTCAAAACGCCGCGCCTGCGCCGCAAACTAGCCGCGATCCGAGCAGCCTCATGCGTGCTCGTTCAACGCCGTGTCCGGACGGTTTCGGGAGGGACGTCCATGCTTACTCGCACGCTTTTGCGCGCAGGCTTTGCTGCGTGCGCTTTGATGGTGGCGGCTTGCGCGGCGCAATCGCCGCCAACGCCGACAGACGACGAAGCGATTGTCACCACGGGCAGCCGCATCCCAGGGACGGCGGATCAAACGGCGCCGCCACCCGCGCCGCCACCGCCGCCAGTCGTCGCACAAGAGCAACGTTTCTCGGCGGGCCGCGGCGTGGGCGCGCTCACTGGCGTTCCTTATGCGCAGTACGCACCGCAGCCGATGCCTGGCGACATCGATCGCGACCGTTACGAACACCAGAACGACAATCCGATCCATCAGGTCTCGGCCGACCCGATCTCGACGTTCTCGATCGATGTCGACAGCGCCTCCTACGCCAACGTGCGCCGCTATTTGAACGAGGGCCGCCTGCCGCCGCGCGACGCGGTGCGCGTGGAAGAACTGATCAATTACTTCAACTATGATTACCCGCTGCCACAAACGCGGGCGCAGCCATTCTCGACGACGGTCGCTGTGACACCCTCGCCATGGGCCGAAGGCCGCCAACTCGTGCACATCGGCTTGCAGGGTTACAATTTGGTGCCGCGCGAGCGGCCGCCGCTTAATCTGGTGCTATTGCTTGACGTCTCAGGCTCAATGGAGCCGGCCGATCGCTTGCCGCTCTTGATCAAGGCTTTCCACGGCATGGTCGATCAGCTCACAGCACGTGATAAAATCTCCATCGTCGTTTATGCGGGCGCCGCGGGTTCGGTACTCGACCCGACGCGCGGCGACCAGCACGGCGTCATCAACGCCGCGCTCGACAATCTGCATGCAGGCGGCTCCACGGCGGGCGGCGAAGGCTTACGCCTCGCCTATACGCTGGCGGAGCGCAACTTCTCACCGAACGCCGTCAACCGCGTGATCCTGGCCACCGACGGTGACTTCAATGTCGGCGTCAATGATCCCCAGCAATTGCAGGATTTCATCAGCCACGAACGCGAAAGCGGCATCTATCTTTCGGTGTTCGGCGTCGGCCACAACAATTACAACGACGCGCTGATGCAGCGCCTGGCGCAGAACGGCAACGGCGTCGCCTCATACCTGGACACGCTGAACGAAGCCCGCCGCGTGCTGCACGACGAACTTGCCTCGAACCTGTTCACCATCGCCAATGACGTGAAAATCCAGGTCGAGTTCAATCCGCAGCGCGTCGCCGAGTATCGCCTCATCGGCTACGAATCCCGCATGCTGAACCGCGAGGATTTCAACAACGATCGCGTTGACGCCGGCGAAATCGGCGCGGGCTCAGCAGTGACGGCGATCTACGAGATCGTCCCGGTAGGCGGGCGCACCTTCGACGATCCGCTGCGCTATCAGCAGCAGGCTGCGCCGCCTCCGGGCACGGCGAGTGAACTCGCCTTCCTGCGCATCCGCTACAAGCTGCCAGGGCAAAACACGTCACGCCTGATCGAACGGCCAATCACCAACGCCGATGCGTATGCTTCGATCGACCGAGCGCCGGAATCAACGCGCTGGGCAACCGCGGTCGCTGGCTACGGACAGCTACTCCGTGGCGAGAGCTATCTCGATCATAATTATAGCTGGGACGACGTCGTCCGCCTCGCGCAAAGCGCCCGGGGCGCCGATGAATACGGCTGGCGCGCCGAGTTCGTGCAACTGGCGCGAACCGCGGCGACACTCGGTCCCTTGCCAGTGGCGGACAATTCTGTGCCTGAAAGACGATAGCCCCGTCGTTCTCCTCCCCCTTGCGGGGAGGGGTTAGGGGTGGGGGGGCGCCTCGATGTTTGCAGACCGAGGCGCGCCCCCATCCGTCGCCGCTCCGGGCGACACCTTCCCCGCGAGGGGGAAGGTTAGTCTTTTGAGCTCATCCGCATGCGCGCCTCGGCAAAGATCGCATCGGCAACCGCGCACACATTCCTCAGAACGTCGGCGTTCTTGAATCGCAGCACACGATAACCACGCGCTTCGATCCATTGCTGACGCCCGGCATCGCGGGCCGCAACATCGGGTGCGCAATGCGCACCGCCATCAACTTCAATTGCCAACTTCGCGCCGTGACAGACAAAGTCGACAATGAAAGGTCCAAGCGGGGTCTGCCGGCGAAAATGGGTCCCTTCAACGCGCCGTCGCCGCGACTCGAACCACAACGCCCGTTCCGATGGTGTCATCTCCTTGCGCAAGCGACGAGCGACGATGACGGCTCGCTCGTCTTTGAAACGCGCAGCGGAGTTTTCGTTCGGTAGATCGCGCGCCACGCCCACCACCTATGCCGACACCTCCACCCCCGGCCTCCCCACAGAGGGTGGGGTGAAGCGCCCTAAGCCGCCCACACCAGACGCACGCCGGCTTCCTTCGCCGCGTCTTCCAGCTCCGCGTCGTGGAACGGTCCGTTCATCACCGGCTTCAGCGCCGCACAGAGGTCTGCTTCCACGTATTCGCGCGCGTCGCGCTCATCGTGCTGGCACACCAATACGTGCGTCGCGCCCATGAGCTGCGCCTCTTCCCATTGCTCGTGCGTGGCCAGCCGCTTGGCCAAATTCCCGGTGCGCGACAGAAACAGCGGAATCCAGCCGCGGCCGCCATGGCCAGGGCGCGCGAAGCAATACACAGCTGGGCCTTCGCTAAACTGATCGTGCGGGCGGCGCGCCTCGAACCGATGCAAACGTCCTGAAACGCCACGGAAAATTGCTTCTGACATCGATCGCCCCTCTGATCTCTCGTTCGCTCTATGTTCCTATACCTAACTGAGTCAGATGTTCTTGTAAAGTTCTGTTGCAGAGCCGATCTCAAATCTCCCGCTGCGGGCGCCCATCTTTTCTGAGGAGGCAGAGCCTGCGATCATGACAGCCATGGGACATGAACACGGCGCACACGACCACGCCGAACTTATTGCCGAAGCAGAACAACGCTGCGCGGAAGCCGGTGAAACGCTGACACCGTTGCGGCGGCGCGTGCTCGAACTGCTGATCGATCAGCCTGGGCCAGCGAAGGCCTACGATCTGCTGCATCAACTCAGCGCGCAGGCGAAGCCGCCAACGATCTATCGCGCGCTCGATTTTCTGGTGCGCCTCGGCCTCGCGCATCGCATCGAAAGTTTGAACGCGTTCGTCTCCTGTGGCGTCGGCGCCTGCGCCCGTTCGACCATGTTTCTCATCTGCGAGAAGTGCGGCGCTGCCGAGGAATTCGACGCCGGCCACGCGCTGGTTGATCTCTCCGACGCGGCCAAGAAGGACGGCTTCTCCATTCGCCGCACCATGATCGAAGCCAGCGGCGTCTGCTCATCCTGCCAAGCGGCATGAGCCACCCGGCGCCACTGCCCGCGCCACTCTATCAAGGCAGCGTCAACGCCTGGGAATGTGACGACGGCGGCCATTTGAATGTCCGCTTCCATCTTGAGCGCGCCATGGTTGGATTGGCGCACATGGCCCATGCGCTGGAAATGCCGGGCGCATTCACGGCCAGCGCTGGCGCGACGCTTGTTCCGGTTGAAGCGCACATCCGCTTTCTGAAAGAAGCGCGTCCACCCGCGCCGCTGAACATGCATGGCGGCGTGGTGAAGCTCAGCGAGAGCGAAGGCACATTCTGCCTCGACATGCGTCACGGGGATGGCAGCCCTTCCTCAGCCTTCACGATCCGCGCCGCGCATGTCGATACGCGCGGCTTTCGCCCTTTCCCCTGGTCGCAGCGCACGCGCGCCGCCGCCAAGAAGCTCGCGTGCAAACTGCCAACCCACGCGCAGCCGCGCTCCATGGATATGGCTAAGCCGATCGCCGACGCGTCGCTCGCCAACGCCAGGGGCATCGGCGCGCTGCGCATCGGCGCGACCTTATGCCAGCCTGCGGACTGCGACGCCTTCGGGCGCATGCGCACCGAACATTTCATGGGCCGCGTGTCAGACTCAGTGCCCAACTTTCTGCAGCAATGGCGACGCGAGACGGCGAACAGCAACGCTGGCGCCGTCGCTGCGGGCGCGGTTGTGGAAGCGCGCTTGGTCATGCGCCGCTGGCCGCGCGCCGGCGATTTGCTGGAGGTTTATTCAGGCGTTTCCGAAGTTGCCGGCAAAACCATGCGGCTGGCGCATTGGATCTGCGATCCCGCCAGCGGCAACGCCTGGGCCAGCCTCGAAGTCGTGGCGCTGACCTTCGACACGATGACGCGCAAAGCGCTTGAGCCGCCGCCGGAAGCGCGTGCAGCCATGCAAGCGCGGGCAATTCCAATTAGCGCCTGATTTCAGGCTCGTCGGAAAAGCGCCGTCCGCCCTGCGCCATCAGCGCTGCAGCCTCGATAGCTGCGCGAACCCGATCCGGACGCTCCATCGGCAGCATGTGCGAAGCGCCCTCGACCGTGGCGACACGCGCATCCGGCTTCAGCGCTGCAATTCTGTGCATGGCCGCCGGGGGCGTGGTCGAACCAACGTCGGCGCGCAACAACACCAGCGGACACGAGACACGCGGCATCGCGCTCCACGGATTGTGGCGCTGGGCACTGAATGTCGCCGCCTCATATTTCGGCCTGCACGCCAAACGAAAGCCGCCGCGTTCATCGGGCACAAGCCCATCGCCGACATAGTCAGCGATCACCTCTTGCGGAAACGACTTGAACACGCCGCGCCCAGTGAATGCGCGCACCGCGCTTTCCTTGTCCGGAAATTGCCAGCGGCGCTTGGCGGCGCTGCGGGCGATCGGAAACGTGTGACGCATAATCAGCGTGCCCAGCGGCAGCTCCGCCACCGCGTATTGTGACGCGGGCATAATCACCGGATCGATGAGCGCGAGGCCGGCCACGAGATCGGGCCGCCGCGCGGCCGCCAGCAGGCTCACCGTCGCGCCCATGGAATGGCCCGCGAGGGTCACGGGTTGCGTGACGTGCCGCTCCAGCACCGCGATCAGATCGTCGCGATGACGCTGCCAGGAAGAATAGCCGAACGTACCCGCGGGCAGAGTGGTCAGCCCGTGGCCGCGCGCATCGATGGCCCAGACGCGAAAACGATCGCCAAGCGGCGACAGCAGCGTGCGATACGTGCGCGCGTTGAAGCCTGTCGCATGGATAAATACGATATCCGGGCTGCCCTCCGGCCCGAAAGCGAGGCCGGCGATGTCGCCGCCCTTGATGGGAAGAGTGAGGCGGCGAAAACTCTCCGCCGCGACCGGCGCCGCGGTCTGAGGTTCCGTGTCAGTCACGCGACGATTGTGCCGGGAGGCGGCAAGGCGATCAAGCGCGCCTACCCAAACACGCGCCGCAGGATGTCGGTTGTCCGCCGAACGGGATCGCGACGAATGGCGCGCTCCTCATCGCCGATATAGGCGAAGCAGGCGTCAAGCGCTTTGCTGGTGGCGAAGTCCACGATCTGGGTACGCATGCTCGTGGCTTGGCTCGACATGCCCACCTGGCGCAACGCGCTGCGCATCAGAGTAAAGGCGCCGGATTGCGTGAGCGCCGTGGTCATGGGCGGCCTGAGCAAGGCGGTGAGCCCGGTTTCGGTGCGCCCGCGTAAGTATTGCGTCGCGCTGTTATCGCCGCCGCGGACGATGCCGATAGCGTCGCTGACAGTGATAGTGCGGACGGCGTTGACGAACATGCGCCCGGCTTGCGGCATGGTCGTCTCGGCGGCGCGATTCAGGCTGAGCTGCAAGTCGTCCAGAGGCTGCGACATGCCGAAGCGCTGCAGGTTCTGCTGCGCAGTCCCCAGCATGCCGGGCAATGGAATGCGCACGCGCGGGGCGCCCCAGAAGCCGTCGCGCTGGCCCAAGCGGCCGGTGGCATTGGTCGCGGCAAGCGAGAGCGCGTCCTTGATGCCGCGCGAGGCGTCGCCTTGCGTCAGGCTGTCGAGCAACGCAAAGGCCGGCGTCGCCGCGCTTGCGCTGACAAGCGCCAAAAGCAAAACCCGCCGTTGCATGTCGATTCTCCGCCGGCAGGTTAACCTAGCGCGCCGTTCACGTCGCGTGTCAGCCTGTTACGAAAACAAGCCACACCCGCGAGCAATTTGCATCGCCCCCGCGACAATCGCCGCAGGGTCCCCTTATCTAGGCGACGCATGACGCTTTCAGATTTCCTCCCGAAGCTGCACTACCCGACGCGGCTTGAAAAACTCGCCGATGGCTGGGTGCATGGTATCGGCCTCGGCGTGTTCTCGCTCGCGGTGATCGTGGCGCTCGGGCTCGGCATCTGGAAGGGCGGCCTCGGCATGGGTGCGGCCATCGCCATTTACGCCGTCAGCGTCGTCACCATGATTGCGGTGTCGATGGCCTACAACCTGGTGGAAAATGCCAAGTACAAGGCGCTACTGCGCCGCTTCGACCACGCCGCGATCTTCTTGATGATTGCCGGCTCCTACACGCCCTTCACCACGATTCGCTTCGATCTGCCGTGGGCCATCGGCATGACCAGCGTCATCTGGGTGCTGGCGCTTGCAGGCATGGCCGGCAAGCTGTTCTTTCCGGGCGTCGGCAAGAGAGCCTGGATCGTGTTCTACTGCGTGATGGGGTGGCTAGTGTGTGCCTGCATCCAGCCCTTGGTCAGCGATGTGCCGCTGCCCGGCGTCATTCTGCTGCTGATCGGCGGCGCACTCTACACGTTAGGCGTGCCGTTCTACATCTGGGAGCGCCTGCCCTTCCGCCGCGCCATTTGGCATTGCTTCGTGCTGGTCGCCGCGGGCGTTCACTACGCGGCCGTGTTGACTGGCGTGGTGTTCGCTTAGCGGAGTTCGCTGGCGTACAGCGGCGCCAAGCGCCGTGCGCCAGTCAACGATAGATGGTCACCGTCGCGATAGAGCAATTGGCCGTCGGCGATCCCAGGACATGAGCTCGTGTCGCAGAGGTACGGTGTCGGATCTTCGATGGTGACGTTTGGCAGCGCGGCCAAGCGCGCGATGATTGCCCGCACCGGCGCGACTTGCTCCGCTTCAAAATTGGCGCGGCTTTGCGCGGGCGCGAACGCGCGGTGATATAGCAGCGCGCGCGCCGCCGGATGGCCGCCGAAATCAGGCGCCTGCGGCGTCGGCGCGAAAAGGAAAAAGCGGCGGTCGGGGTATTTGTCGATCAGTGCGGCCAATCCGTCGCTGATCGCCTGCGCGCGGCCTACATCGCGGCCGCGGCCATCGACATAGTGGAATTGCTGCGCTTCGCGATCCCAATCGATCACGAGCGCAATAGTGCGTATCTCGGGATGTGCAGCGAGCGTGCGCGTGGTCATGGCGATATTGTAGTCCGACTTGGCGCGCTCATCTTGCTTCTGAAAGCCCAGCACCGGCGCCCAGCCAGCGTCGGTGATCTGGACGCCAGAAACGCCGTGCGCTGCCGCGGTTTCAAAGAAGGCCTGCGCGATGGCGTCAGCGTGGCTGTCACCCACCAGCAACACCGTTGGCCGCGCGCCTGCAGCGCCGCGCTGACACGGCGCCTCCGCGCGCCGCTCGAACACGAGGTGACATTGCATCTGCATCGGATCGGCTGAGAGCCGCGCTTGCGCCAAGCTCTGCACCGCCGGCGACACCCGCCACGGAACGTCATCGTAATGCCAGATGAGCGCACCAAGCGCCGCCGTCGCCGCCATCGCCGCGGCAGCGCCGAGATACGCACGCCGTGCTGTGCCGGGCGCTGGGCGAATCCGGAAGGGACGCTCAAGCCACCGCCAGGACGCAATCGCCAGCACGAAAGCTACGGCAATCGCAGCTGCGGTCTGCCAAGCATCCAGCGGCGTGATGACGACATAGCGCGCGAACAAAAGCGCCGGCCAATGCCAAAGGTAGAGTGAGTATGAAATCATCCCCACGAACACCAGCGGGCGCCATGACAAGAGCCGCCGCACCCACGTCTCGTGCTCGCCAGTGTAAAGCAATAGCGCAGCACCCACACACGCCGGCGCTGCGGCCAAACCGGGGAACGGCGTGGTCCGCGTGAGCAACGTCGCGCTTGCGACGATGCCGGCAAGTCCGAGCGCCGCCGCAGCTTGGCGCGCCCACGCCGGCAACGCCCGCGGCGCAAGCCCCACGCTGAGCACGGCGCCGCACATCAATTCCCAGGCGCGATAGGGCAGCCAGTAGAACGCCGCTGTCGGCTTATGCGCGACGCCCCACACGCTCAGCGCAAACGATGCAAGCAGCGCCAACGCCACGCCGATCTGCAGCAGTCCACGCCTTTTGCCGCCAAGGAAGAAGCACATCGCCATGAACAGCGGAAACAGGACGTAGAACTGCTCCTCCACCGCCAGCGACCACGTGTGCAGGAGCGGTTTCTGATCGGCGGTGACGTCGAAATAGTTGGCTTGGCTCCAGAACAAGATATTGGAGACGTAGAACGCCGTGGCAATGGCGCTCTGGCCGAACGTCACGAGATCTTCTGGCAGGAACAGCAGGTAAGCCGCCGCTGCGACGATGGCGATCATCACAAACAGCGCTGGAAACAAACGCCGGATGCGGCGTTCATAGAAGCGGATCAGCGAATATTCACCGCGCTCCATCTCTCCCAGCAAAATCCCGGTGATGAGATAGCCGGAAATAACGAAGAAGACATCGACGCCGACGAAGCCGCCGCTCAACGCCCCTGCGTGACCGGCGACGACGGCAAGCACCGCAATCGCCCGCAGCCCGTCGATGTCGGCGCGATACTTCACCGCTACTCGCGCAGGCGCTTGGGCCAATATTTCTTGGGTAGTTTACGCACAAGCGTACCTATCGTCCTGCGCGCACGGCGCAGTGCAATTTGCGTGCGGCCGAGCACGCTCAAGCCCTGCTCGTAGCCACGCAGCATGTGTTCGATGACGCCGAACTGGAGTTTGTAAGTCTCGTTGCCGATGGTGAAATCGAACAGCCGCGTGCCCGCGGCGATCTGCTGGGTGATGGCGGCGTTGACCGCGACGATGCCCGGGGATTTCTTGCCCCAGCGGCCGGTTTCGAAGCAGTGCATAATCAGCAAATGATGGTCGCGGTGGTGCAGCGCCATCAAGGTCGCGCCCAATTCGCCGCCAACCAGCAGCTTCGAAAGCAAGCTGAAGCCGCTGGTGCTATTGGCGACGAAGGCGGCGTCGTAGAATTTCACATACGCCTGCCCGAGCGGCGTCTCATCGCCTAGCGGCGTGCCGCGGACTTGGCGCTGACGCAAGTGCGTTTCGAAAATCTCGCGCGCCTCGGCTTCGGTCGTCGCATCGATGAGCGCGACCGGCCCTTCCATCTCCAGATTCTTATGTTTGCGCTTCAGCTCTTTGCGCACAACCTTGTCGAGCGCCTTGTCGTAATCTTCGCGCGTGGCCGGCAGCGGCAAATCCCAGGCGCGCACGCGCATGGTTTCGACGCCTGGCAGGCTCACCAGCGGATTGGCTTGCCCCGCCACCATATCAGGCTGCTTCTCCAGCACGATAAGATCGGCTGACGGCAGCGCACGAACGATGTCGGCCCATAGCGCAGCGAACGCCGCTTGGCTCGGCGCGAAATCTTTGGCCAACAGCGGCGCGTTGTAGTCGCTGACGCCGAGATCGGCGAATTCGATGCGACGCGCACCGCCAGCGACGCGCAAGCACAACGGCAGAAACATCAGCGGTCGCCGGCTTTTTGCATCGCGCACGGTGACCAGCACCGGCGTCGCGCCATGCGCTGCGCCCAGGATTTCGAACCACGGCTTCAGCCAAGCGCGCGCCTGAAACGCCGTGCACGCGCCATTGGTCTCGAGGTCGCTCCAGGCAGGCGCGGCCGCGTCGAGATCCGTGCTGACCTCGACCGTGCACGCCAGCGGCGCCGCGCGAAGGTCTGCGCCGTCAGCCACCTTCAGTCTCCGTCACGCGTTCAAGCCATTCCTCGCGCCAGAACTGCAGCGCGCCGCGCGGACAGAACAGCCGGTTGCAGTGATGCGTGCCCATGCAGGACACGCCATCGAGCACGATGCTGTCCTTGCGGATACGCAGCATGCGGCCGGTCTTTTCGTCGATCAGCTTTTCGACCCGCTGGCTGACGCGGAAGGTCTGCCCCGCGCGCAGCGCCATGTCGGGATCGAAGGTCAGGCCCTGATGCTTTCCTTCATCGTCCAGCGTCGCCAAGATTTCCGCTGCCGGCTTTACCCGCACCAGCTCGCCCACTTGGAGATTGAGCTTCGGCGCTTCGGCGACGGCTTCGATTTCCGAGGTCTCCGCTTTGCCGCCACCCCCGCGCAGCGCCTTCTTCAAAAACTCGCGCAGCGATTTGCTGAGGATGGTGCGCCGCGTGGCGATGATGGCGCCGCGAATGCCGTAACGAATGTAGTCGACGAGCCCGACATTGCCGCTGGTCAGGTCGCGTACATATTGCGTGGGCTCCAGCGACGAGATGGGCTTGGAGAAACGTGAAATCTCGGTGGCTTGGCAGCGATAGCGGACCTTCTCCGGCGTGGAATGGGCCGCGCGGGTCTCCCGCGTCAGCACGTCCACGCCTGCCGCCGGCGCTTCAGCCGGCTTGCGATCAAGCGCGGCGTCAGCGGGCGCCAGCCAATCGGGATGCCAGTAGAACAGACATCGCGCCTGGCAGCCGCCATGCGCGCTGCCGTCGCAGCGCGTCGCCAGATGAACCGCGCCTTCGACGCCGATATGGCGCAGATTTGAATCGCCCGTCGGGTCACAGGTCTTGTGCGCAACTTTCAGGACCGCAAAGCGCTGTCCGCAAAACGGCAACATTTCCGGCATGAACGGCAGGCCGTCGCGCGCGCCGTGCTCGTCCAGCGTGGCGAAAATTTCGGCGGCCGGCCGAATGGCCACCCGATCGCCGACGCGCAAAGCGCGCACTGACGCCTGCCCGTCTTGCAAACGCTGAGCGCCGAGGAGGAAATTCGGAAAAACCATTGCTACCACACGCGTGCAATCACGGCGCCGCCGCCCCGCTCAGCATGCCCCGCGCGACGCGCCACGCGAGACGCGGATTGCGGCGGAGGATGCCCAGGGCGTTCGGTACATAACCCGGCCCGAAAGGCACGTAGATTCGCACCGGCACGCTGCTTTTCTTCGCCCATTGCAGCAACGGCGCGATGGGCATACCGAGGATCATCTCCAGCTCGAACGGGGTGTCAGCGCTACGCAGCACATCGGCCGCCTTCTGCGCGAGCGTGAGATCGTGTGTAGCCACTGCGACATGGCGTGCCTGACCTGCCAAGCGACCGATCACCTCCAGATAACCCGCGGAAAGATCACGCGCAGCGTCTTCAGGGTCAGGCCACTGGCCCTTAACCACGCGCACCACCAGCCCGCGTTCGTTGGCCCAGTCCGCGTCGGCGAGACTTCGCGCCCAGCGCCCAGGCAGCGTTACGCCAACCAGATGCGGCGGCAGCGCCTGCAAAAGAGCTTCTGCGAACGCATGTGACGGCGCGGCAACGTCGCAGCCGTGCGAGTCACAATGTAGTCGCACCTGCCGGCGCGCCGCCTCTTGCGCGAGCCGGGCTGCTTGATCGGCATCAAAACGAAGCGCCGGCGGTTTGATGGAGAGGTAGCTGTCGAGACCCGACTGAGAGACGTCGCCAAGCGCGGCGCGGTAGATCTCGGCGACATCGCGCGCGTCGTGGCTTGAAGCTGGCCAATATCCGAGCGTCGTCGGTGTTGCAGTTTCGGCGAGGCGCGCTGCTACAGCGACCGCGTCTTCAATGCGCTCACCGCCGACATAGCCGCGCGCACCGCGCTGAAGCGCCGAAAGCACCGCGCCCGAAAGCGCGCCTCTGACGCGTGCACGCCAACCGCCGCCGTCAGCGGCTTCAATCTGCGGCGGGCCAGTATCGTACAGGGCCTCCGCGTTCGCCTCGTCAGGCGCGCTCATTCCGCGACAGCCCGTGCAGCGGCATCCTTGAACGGTAGGACTTCAAGGCCCGCCTCGACCACGCGCTTGAGAACAGCATCCAACTGCGCCGGGGTGCAACCATAGTCCGAGGGTGAATCGTCGACATCATGCGCGAAGAACACAAGCCAGCCGTTGCTGGCCTTCGCTTGCGCGATCAGCGCGTCATAGGCGGCGAGATCGAAGGAGCGACTTTCCAGCGGGCTTGCCTGCACCTGCGCCATGTCGATGGCGGGCGCGTTCGCCCCCGCCCAAATTCCGCGCGCGGCTTTGAAGCGCTTGGCGATCATGTATTTGGTGGCGAGGTTGGCATGCCCAAACGGATACGCGAAGGTCGTCATTTCCACCCCGGCCACATCACGCACGAAAGCGGCGTTGCGCGCCAATGTGGACTCGATCGCGGCTTTGTCCGCGAACACGACACGCAAATGATCGAAGGTGTGGCAGCCGATCTCGTGGCCCGCTGTGGCGACGGCGGCCAAATCCTCGCGGTCGAACTGGCGCACACCGTCGACGGTGGTCCCGGCCAAGCCGCCGGCAACATAGTAGGTGGCGCGCACGCCGTGGCGCTCGAGCAGCGGGCCGCCATTGACCCACGCCGATTTGGGGAAATCGTCGAAGCTGAATGTGACCACCGGCGCGGTCAGCCGCGAACGTTTGCGCCAGAGCGAGACGTTGCGGGTGACCCGTTGTGAGACGCCTTTGCGGGCGCGCGCGATCAGGGCGCTCAGCGC
>DASZWS010000129.1:0-6610 GCA_035546515.1 Vitreimonas sp.
GTCGCGACTCGAACGGCTCGAGTCGGAGTCGGTGTACATTCTGCGCGATCTCGCGGCATTCGAGCGCGTGGCGCTGATGTTCTCCGGCGGCAAGGATTCCGCGGTGCTACTGCATCTGGCGATGAAGGCGTATGCGCCGCAACGTCCGCCCTTCACGCTGTTGCACATCGACACCGGCCACAACTTTCCCGACGTGCTGTCCTATCGCGACCGCCGCGCACAGGAGACCGGCCTGAAGCTGGTCGTGCGTTCGGTGGAAGATTCAATTGCCCGCGGCAGCGTGCGCCTGGCGCGCGACGCCAGTCGCAATGCCGCGCAGGCCGTCACGCTACTGGAAGCGCAGCAGGAATTTGGCTTCGACGCCATGATCGGCGGCGCACGCCGCGATGAAGAGAAGGCGCGGGCGAAGGAGCGTGTGTTCTCGCATCGCGACGCGTACGGAACCTGGCGCCCGCGCGAGCAGCGGCCCGAGTTGTGGGCGCTCTACAATCGCCGTCTGGCGCCGGGCGAGCACATGCGGGTGTTTCCGCTGTCGAACTGGACCGAAGCGGATGTGTGGGCCTACATCGCTCAAGAACGCATCGCGCTGCCGGATCTTTACTACACGCATGAGCGAGATGTCGTGCGTCGTGATGGGCTGTTGTTTCCGATCACCGAAATCACGCCGGCGGGCGAGGGTGATCTGGTCGAGCGCTTGAGCGTGCGCTTCCGTACCGTGGGCGACATCAGCTGCACGTGCCCCGTCGAAAGCGACGCCGCTACGCCGGAACAAGTCTTGCTTGAAACACTGACCGCTTCGGCATCCGAACGCGGCGCTACGCGCATGGACGACCGCGCCAACAGCGCCGCCATGGAACGTCGCAAACTCGAAGGCTATTTCTGATGGACGGCGCGTTCGCAAAAACCATCGCGCCATGGACGGGCCAGCAGGTGCGGTTCACCACCGCTGGCAGCGTCGATGACGGCAAGTCGACGCTGATCGGCCGCATCCTTCTGGATGCCGGCGCGCTGATGCGTGACCAACGCGCGGCGTTGGGCGACGGTGAAGACCTCGATCTCGCTGCGCTCACCGATGGCCTTGAAGCCGAGCGCGCCCAAGGCATCACCATCGATGTCGCTTACCGCTATTTCGCGACGCCGAACGCCAATTTCGTCATCGCCGATGCGCCGGGTCACGAACAATATACGCGCAACATGGTCACCGCGGCGAGCGCTTCGGACATCGCGGTGTTGGTGGTTGATGCGTCCCGCCTCGACAATGGCGCGCTGAAGCCGCAGACGCGCCGCCACGCCGCCATCGCGGCGTTGATGGGGCTCGACGTGATCGTCGCGGTCAACAAGATGGATCTGGTCGGCTGGTCGCAGCCGCTATTTGACGACATCAGCGCGGCGTTCCGTGACATCGCCGACGCACTCGATCTGAAGCATGTCGATATCGTGCCGGTCTCGGCCAAGCGCGGCGACAATGTCGTGCATCGCGGCACAGCAGGTTGGTACGAGGGCCCGACACTGATCGAGTTGCTGGAGGGCGTACGCCCACAAGCGACGCGCGCCGACGGTCCGCTGCGTTTTCCAATCCAAGTTGTCCTGCGGGACGGCGATGGGCGCTTGTACGCCGGCCGCATCGAGTCAGGCGCGGTGCGCCCCGGCGACGAAGTGCGCACGGGGCCGCATGCGTCCTCGACCGTGAAGAGCGTCCGTAATGCCGGCAAAGCCATGGCGTTCGCCGAAGCGGGCGCGTCGATCGCCATTGAACTGGATGACGAGCGCGACCTCACAGCCGGCGACGTCATCGCCGATCCGGCCGTGCGCTACACAAGCCAAGTCGTCGCCGACCTTTGCTGGCTCGACGAGTGGGCGTCGACGCCAGGCCGCCGCTATCGACTGCGTCAGGGCTCCAAGGAAACCCAGGCCCGCATCGAAGACATCCAATTCGTGCGCAACATCAGCGATTTCACGCGGCGCACCGGTGTTACGGCGCTCAACATGAACGATATCGCCAGCGTGCGCGTCTCGACGCGCGATCCGATCCTCGCCGATTTGTTCGCCGATGCTTCGTCCGGTGCATTCGTGCTGTTCGATCCAGACACCAACCAAACTTGCGCTGCCGGCATGATCCGGCAGGTGCGGGCATGAGCGGCGCGGTTTATCTCGTCGGCGCCGGGCCTGGCGCTGCCGATCTGCTAACGCTGCGGGCGGCGCGCCTCTTGGCGGAAGCGGACGTCGTCCTGCACGACGCGCTCGTGAGCGCGGATGTGCTTGCGCTTGCGCCGCAGGCCAAGATTTACAATGTCGGCAAGCGTGGCGGACGCCCGTCGGTCGATCAACGTTTCATTTGCCGCCTGCTGGTGCGCATGGGTTTGCGGCATCGCGTCGTTGTGCGTCTGAAGGGTGGCGACCCGAGTCTGTTCGGGCGCGCCGCCGAAGAACTCGATGCCTGCCGCGCCGCCGGCATTCCCGTCAGCGTCGTGCCGGGCGTTAGCGCGGGCTTTGCCGCCGCGGCCTCACTCAGCGCCTCGCTCACGCTGCGGGGCGTCGCGCGCTCAGTGACGTTCGTGACGCCGACAGTGGCGAAGCGTGGTGTGGAAAGCACGGCGTGGGCGGACGCCGCCGCGGTGGCTGAAACCGCCGTCGTCTATATGGGCGCGACTCATGCCGAGCGCGTGCGCGACGACCTCATTGCGCGCAACGTGCCAGCCTCGCGTCCTATCGTGTTTATCGAAAACGTTTCCGCGCCGAACGAACGCGTCATTCGCGGCGCGCTGGCAGAGCTTCCCGAGTTGGCGGCTCAGCTTGGCGACGGCCCGGCGCTACTGATCATTGGCGAGGCGATTGCGGAGGCGCGGGCGCTCGCCGCGCCGGTGGCGGCATGATCCCGATCCATCTCGACCCCGCGCACGCGCGCATCGGCCTGATCGGCCGTGATGCGCTGACCTTGCGCCGTCTCGCCTGGCTGCGCGACGCGGGGGCAGAGCCGGATGTGTGGTCGGACGCGCCCAGCGCCGAGCTGTTGAACGCCGCGCCTAATCTCGAAACCAGAATTCCAGGGCTCGGCGAAATCGCCCGCTACCACGCGATCTGGATTGCCGATCTCACGCCGGAAGAATCAGCGCCGTTGGCGCGAGCGGCGCGTGATGCGCATGTCTTGGTGAACGTGGAAGACCAAACCGCGCTGTGCGACTTTCACACGCCAGCCATCGTACGCCGCGGCAAGCTGACCATCAGCGCGGGTACGGGCGGCGCGAGCCCGGCGGTGGCGCGCGCGGTGCGCGAACAATTGGAGCAGGCGTTTCCGCATAGCTGGGGCGACGCCATCGAAGATATTGCCGAAGCCCGCAGCGCGTTACGCCGTTCCGGCGTCTCGATGGACGCCCTCGCCGCCGACGCGCGGCAACGTTTGAGCGCACGCGGATTGATCTAAGACACCATGGCAGACCAAGCGACTTTCCCCGCCACGCCGCCGGCGAACGTGCAAGTGAGCCGCGTCGTCGACGTGAAGCACTACACCGACAAGCTGTTCGCCTTCACGTGCGAGCGCCCGGACAGCTTCCGCTTCCGCTCCGGCGAGTTCGTGATGATCGGGCTGATGAACGGCGCGAAGCCTCTCTTGCGCGCGTACTCGATCGCCAGCCCGGCTTGGGACGAGACTTTGGCGTTCTACTCGATCAAGGCGCCCGACGGTCCGCTCACGACGCGCCTCCAACACATCCAGCCCGGCGACGAGATTTTGCTCGGCCGCAAACCGACCGGCACGCTGGTCCATGACGCGCTCCTCGGCGGTAAGCGACTTTATCTCTTCTCGACTGGGACGGGCGTCGCGCCCTTCGCCAGCCTGGTCCGCGAGCCGGAGACATATGAACGCTTCGACGAGGTCATCCTCACGCACACCTGCCGCACTGACGCTGAGCTGAACTATGGCCGCGAGATCATCGCCGCCGCCCATGACGATCCTCTCGTGGGCGAGGAGGCCCGGGCGAAGCTCCGTCATTTCACCAGCCTCACCCGTGAGGACCATCCCCAACAAGGCCGCATCACCGCGCTCATCGACAATGGCGCGTTGTTTGATGCGCTCGGCGTGCCGGCGCTCGATCCGGCGACCGATCGTGTGATGATCTGCGGCTCGGTGCCGATGTTGCAGGACCTGCGGACGTTCGTGCTAGAGAGAGGCTTCAGCGAGGGCGCCAATCACGAGCCGGGCAGCTTTGTGGTCGAGCGCGCCTTTGCCGGCTAAGGAGGCCAGCCCCGTGTCGTTTTATTCTTCGGTTCTGCAGGGGATCGGCAACACGCCGCTCGTCCGCCTCGCCCGCGCCTCGGACGAAACTGGCTGCACCATTTTGGGAAAATGCGAGTTTCTCAATCCGGGCCAGTCGGTGAAGGACCGCGCGGCGCTGGCGATCGTGAAGGATGCGGAGGAACGCGGCGAGCTGAGCCCCGGCGGCGTGATCGTTGAAGGCACGGCAGGCAATACCGGCATTGGCTTGGCGCTGATCGGCGCCGCCAAGGGCTACAAAGTCATCGTGGTGATGCCGCGCACGCAGAGCCAGGAAAAGAAGGACGCGGTCATCGCGCTGGGCGCCGAGCTGGTCGAGGTCGACGCTGCGCCGTATTCAAGCCCAAACCACTACACCAAGGTCGCGCAGCGCCTGGCGGAGGAGAAGAACCGCACCGAGCCGCACGGCGCGATCTGGGCCAACCAGTTCGACAACGTCGCCAACCGCCAGGGTCACATCGACACCACCGGGCCGGAAATCTGGCGTGACACCAATGGCGATGTGGACGCCTTCATCTGCGCCGTGGGTTCAGGCGGCACGCTCGGCGGCGTGTCCATGGCGCTGAAGGCGAAGAATAAGGACGTCGTTATCGGCATCGCCGACCCGGGCGGGGCGGCGCTCTACAATTGGTATAAGAACGGCGAGCTGAAAGCCGAAGGCACGTCGATCACAGAGGGCATCGGCCAGGGCCGCGTCACCGCTAACCTGGAAGGCGTGGCGGTGGATGAAGCCTTCCGCATCGACGACAAGGATTGGCTGCCGGTGCTCTATGACCTCATCCAGTATGAGGGGCTTTGCGTAGGCGGCTCGTCGGCGCTCAATGTGCGCGGGGCGGTGGAGCTGGCAAAGAAGCTAGGCCCGGGCAAAACCATCGTTACGGTGCTTTGCGACTACGGCAACCGTTACAGCTCCAAGCTCTTCAACCCGGAATTTCTGCGCTCGAAGGCTCTGCCGACGCCGCCATGGATGCCGGCTTAGAGCACGTTGCCGAGGCGCGGTTAACGCGCCTCAACCAACACACGGACTTGCCTTGGAACAAAGCCGGTGCTTGCTGCGTTGAGCAGAGTCCGGCGGAGGGTTCTTGGGCGTTTGGGAGCTTATAACTCGTGTGATGAGGCGACGTGCGTGAGCGCGGCGCGTCCTAACGACTCAGCGCTCAGCGAAGCGGATCGTCGCTTCCTAGATGCGATCGACTGCGTCTCTGACGCCTTCTACGCCATTGACCAGAATTGGCGCGTCGTCGCCTTCAACAAAGCCGCCGAGGAATATTTTGGCTTCAGCCCGGAACGGGTGGTCGGGCGTAATTTCTGGGAGATATTCCCACAAGGCCGCGGCACCGAGTTTGGCGACGCGCTTGAATTGGCGATGGACAAGCGCGAGCCCTCGAAGTTGCTGGCGGAGTCTTCGCTCACGCCCGGCAAAAGCATCGAGATTCGTATTCGCCCCTGGGCGAGCGGCATTTGCGTCGCCATTGACGACCTCACACAGCAGGAATTCGCCGAACGTCAGCTGCGCAAGAGCGAGGAGCGCCTGCGGCTGGCGGCCGAGGGCGCCGGCATCGGCGCCTACGAACTCGATCTGGCGAGCGGCGTCGGCGTCTGGAGCGAAAGCGCATTCCGTCTGCTTGGTCTTGAACCGACCGCTGATCTGCGGGGCACTTACGCGCTTTGGCAGAGCGTGCTGCATCCGGATGATCGCGAACGGGTGGAGCGTGAGCACGATTCAGCGGCCGAACGCGGCGCCGATTGGCGCTGCGAATATCGCATCATTCGTCCCAATGACGGTGAGATGCGTTGGATTGAAACCTATGGCCGCTTCATCATGCGCGCCTCGGGAGCGTGTCGTTCGGTAGGCATTGCCACCGACATCACCGAGCGGCGTCTCGCCGAGGACGGCCTCCGCGAGAGCGAGGCGCGCTTTCGCACCCTCTACAATTCGATCGAGGCCGGCTTCTACATTGCTGAGCTCAAGGACGGACCCGGCCCCATCGACTATCGCTTTGTCGAAGCCAACCCCGCGCTGAGCAAGTTGACAGGGCTCTCAGACGTCGTCGGGCGATGGCGGCGAGAAATTGAAAGCAGTCCGGAAGAATTCTGGTTCGACATGTTCGCGCGCGTCGTGCGTACGCAAGTTCCCGAACGCGTGGAGCACACTCATCTGGGGCTTCATCGCTGGTTCGATGTGTACTGCTATCCAATCGGGGATGCGGAGCAGCGGCGATTCGCCGTGCTATTCACCGATATCACCGAGCGCAAACTCATAGAAATTGAACGCAAACAACGTGACGAAGCCTTCGTCACCGCGCTCGAAAAAGCCATCGCCGAACGGACCGGCGAATT
>DASZWS010000130.1:0-2374 GCA_035546515.1 Vitreimonas sp.
GAAGACGGTTGAAGCATATCCAAACTTGGCCCCTCCTTAGAGGCCATGCGGGGTTAAGAGCATATTTCGAGCCACCCATAACGTGTAGGTGCGAATCGGCGCGACCTCAACGCATTGCGTTAGCGCGTCACAGCGGTAACCCTGTTTCGCTGGCGAAATTTGTGAGTTCAGCGCGCAGCGACGCACGTTCGGCGTGCTCCATCATGCGCCCCAACGCCACCGCCGCCACTTGTGTGTCGAGCGCCATGGACATGCGCTTGACCGGTCCAATCCCGGATGCGGGCATCGACAGGCGTCGGAATCCCAGCGCGGCAAAAGCCATCGCCTCCAGGGATCTACCCGCCGCTTCGCCGCAAATGGTCACTGGCAAGCCGGCGGCGTCGGCGTCCTGGCGGATGCGTTGGAGGAAGCGCAGCGCTGGCGCCGACAGAATGTCATAGCGATCGGAGACGCGCGCGTTGCCGCGATCGGCGGCGAAGAAATATTGCATGAGATCGTTGGTGCCGATGGAGATGAACTCCGCCCGGCCTTTGAGATCTGGAATGCTCCAGGCCAAAGCCGGCGCCTCGACCATGACGCCCACCTCGATGCGCGCGGGCGGCTTGCGGCGGTAGCGTTTGCTCCACTCCAACTCACGGTCAACCAAGGCCCGCGCAGCCTCGAATTCCTGCACCGTGGTAACCAACGGAAACATCACCCGCAGATGCCGGCCTTCGGCGGCGCTGATCAGCGCGCGCAGCTGGTAACGCAGCAGCGCTGGCCGATCGAGGCCAATGCGCACCGCCCGCCAGCCGAGGGCCGGGTTTTCCTCGCGCTCCGCGGCCACATACGGCAGTACCTTGTCGCCGCCCAAGTCGAGTGTCCGGAATGTGACCGGGCGATCGCCGGCGGCTTCCAGCACGTCGCGGTAAAGTGCGGTCTGCGCCTCCAGCCGCGGCAACGTCTCCGAGACCATGAACTGAAACTCGGTGCGGAAAAGACCAATGCCTTCGGCGCCCGCTTCATCGAGATGATGTACGTCGAGCGCCAAGCCCGCATTCAGCAGCAGTGTCATGCGCTGGCCGTCCTTGGTGACGGCTGGCTTGTCGCGCATGCGCGCGAACTCTTCATCACGCGCCGAACGCAAGCTGATACGCTGCTCGTAAGCATGAACGATAGCGGGCTCAGGCCGCAGCCGCACCTCACCGGATTCGCCATCAAGGACGACCGTGTCGCCCGCTTCAACGCGCGACAAAAGTCCGGTCAAGGCGCCGACCATTGGGATGCCCAGCGCGCGCGCGACTATCGCTGCGTGCGCAGTCGCGGCGCCCTCTTCCAACGCCACGCCGCTCAGCCGTTCCGCCCCATAGTCCAACAATTCTGCTGGGCCGAGCTCCCGCGCAATGAGAATAGCGCCTTCGGGCATCGGCTGCGCCTTGCTCCCGTCGACGCCGGCGAGCGCACGCAACAGCCGATTATCCAAATCTTCCAGATCATGCATGCGCTCGCGCATGTAGGGATCGCGCGTGGTGTTGAGCTTGGCGCGATGCTCGCCGCGTACGCGCTCGACCGAGGCGTCGGCGGAGAGTCCTGAACGCACGCCTTGGCGCAACTTCGCTTCCCAGCTTGGGTCCTGCGCCAGCATCTGGAAGGTCTCCAGAACATCGCGCGATACCCCGGACAATCTGCCCGGGTCGCCCTCCAGCATCTCTTTCAGGGCGCTGCGCACCTGCCCCAAGGCCGCATCGAGGCGCATATCTTCGCGCACGGGATCGTCTGCGATGACGCGGCCAAGCGGCGCGTGCGGCTCGTGCAGGACCGCCGTGCCGATCACGAGGCCATCGGAAAACGCGCGGCCATGCAGCGACTCCGGCCGGCTTGGGCGGGCTTCAACTTCGTTGAGGCCGGTGAGATCGCCGAACGCGTTCGACGCCACCATCTCGGCCAGCACCATGGCGATGGTTTGCAGCGCCTCAACTTCGTCATCGGTGTAAATGCGATGCACGCGGTTCTGCACCACCAGCACGCCGAAGGTGCGCTCAGAGCGCACAATGGGCACCCCAAGGAACGAGTTGTACGGGTCTTCGCCGGTTTCCGGCCGATACGAGAAGCGCTCATGGTGCGGCGCGTCGGCGATGTTGAGCGGTTGTGTGCTTTCAGCGACCAAGCCGACAAGGCCTTCGCCGAGACGCAAGCGCGTGCGGTGCACCGCTTCTGGCGACAATCCCTGCGTCGCGAATAATTCGTGGAAGCCGCCGCGCGTCAGATAAATCGAGCAAACGTCGGCGACCATGGTCGAGCCGATCATGGCGACGAGGCTGTTCAGGCGCTCTTGCGCCGAACCGCCTTGCTCCATGATCTCCCGCAACTTGCGCAGGAGCACACGGGAGCCGCC
>DASZWS010000131.1:0-4900 GCA_035546515.1 Vitreimonas sp.
GGTTACCGCTGTGACGCGCTAACGCAATGCGTTGAGGTCGCGCCGATTCGCACCTACACGTTATGGGTGGCTCGAAATATGCTCTTAACCCCGCATGGCCTCTAAGGAGGGGCCAAGTTTGGATATGCTTCAACCGTCTTCCTCCGATCGTCCGGAAGAACCCGAGACTGGCGCGCGTCAGATGCGCCAAGCTGAGACGGCTGCGGCTGCACCTGTGGTTGATCCCGCATGGCAGGCAGGGCGCAAACTGACCGAAGCGCGTCAGCAACGCGGCTGGAGCATCGCTGAGGTCGCCGACCGCATCCGTGTGCGTGCCGAATTCCTCGAAGCGCTTGAGGCGATGAACATCAAGATGCTGCCGGGCAAGGCTTACGCCCTGGCGTTCTTGCGGTCCTATGCGCGCGAGCTTGGCCTCGACGAGAAGGCCATCGTTGACCAATTCCAGGCTGAAAACGCGCTGACGCGCGAAGACGTCAGCAAGCCGATCCGCAATCCGACCTCCAAACCAGGCAAGCGCCGGCCGTGGCTGGCGGCGGTGGCTCTGGTGGTGCTGGCCGTGGCCTTCGTCGGTTGGCGTGCGTTCCAGGCGCAGCATCCAGCCACGGCCCCATCGTCGGCCGAAAACTACGCCAGTCAGCAGGGGAACGGGTCGGCCGTCCCCATCAGCACGGGCGATGCGCCTAGCCGGGTGGTCGAAATTCGGGCGTTGAGCCAATCCTGGCTTGAAGCGCGCGGTCCCGACGGCACGGTGTTCCTGTCCCGCAACCTTAACCCGGGTGAGGTCTATAGGCCCGACCCCAGCCCCGGCTGGACGCTGCACGCCCGGGACGGCGGCGCCTTCGAGGTGTTCATAAATGGCCAGTCGGCGGGACTGCTGGGCGTGGCCGGCATGCCGGTGCTGGGACGGCAAATCGACGAGATCCGCCCTGTGGAACAGGCGCAGCTTAACGCGCCGCGCACCTAGAGCCGCAGCTTACGGGGCTGTTAGCGCCGGTCCGCAGCCGCTATCTGAGGCGTGAAAGGACACCGCGTCATGGACGGCGGACAGCCCGACCTCCACCACATCCGCCCTTGGCGGAAGATCGCGCGCCGCAAGTCGCGCCAGATTCACGTGGGCGCTGTTGCGGTGGGCGGCGATGCGCCCATCACCGTGCAGTCGATGACCAACACGCCGACCTCGGACGCGAAGGCGACCATCGATCAAATCCGGCGCATGGAAGAAGCTGGCGCCGATATCGTGCGGGTGTCGTGTCCGGACGAGGACTCCACCGCCGCGTTCAAAGAGATCGCCCGCGCCGCCAAAGTGCCGCTCGTTGCTGACATTCACTTTCACTACAAGCGCGCGCTCGAAGCTGCGGCCGCGGGTGCAGCGTGCCTGCGCATCAATCCCGGCAATATCGGCAACGCGCAGCGCGTAAAGGAAGTGGTGCAGGCGGCCAAAGATCACGGCTGTTCAATCCGCATAGGCGTCAACGCGGGCTCGCTTGAATCGCATCTCCTGGAAAAATACGGCGAGCCGTGCCCTGATGCGATGGTGGAAAGCGCGCTCTATCACGCGGCTTTGCTCGAGGAGCACGACTTCCGCGAATACAAGATCAGCGTGAAAGCATCGGATGTGTTCTTGACCGCCGCCGCTTATCAAGCCCTCGCGGAAGCGACGGATGCGCCGCTGCATCTGGGCGTAACCGAAGCCGGCGCGCTGCGCATGGGTACGATCAAGTCCGCGATCGCCATGGGCTCGCTGCTGTGGGCCGGCATCGGCGACACAATTCGCGTCTCGCTCGCCGCCGATCCGGTCGAGGAGATCAAAGTCGGCAACGATCTGCTCAAATCGATGGGCCTGCGCCAGCGCGGCGTCACCATCATCGCCTGCCCATCCTGCGCGCGGCAGGGCTATGACGTGATCAGCACAGTTGACGCCTTGGAAAAACGCCTCGCGCACATCTCTGAGCCCATCACGCTTTCGATCATCGGTTGCGTGGTCAACGGCCCCGGCGAAGCGCTGATGACCGACCTTGGCTTCACCGGTGGGGGCAAGGGCGCGGGCATGATGTATGTGTCCGGCAAACCGGACCATAAGGTCGACAATGCCGACATGATCGACCATATCGTAAGTCTTGTAGAGGATCGGGCGCGCACGCTGCGCGAGGCGCGCGAGAAGGTTTGAGCAAATGCTGCAGCGCCATTTGCAGGAAACCTACCAGTATCTGTTCGACCGTGCGCACGAGGCCTTGTTGCAGGGCGGATCGTTCGTGCCGTTTGGCGCGGGCACCCGCAAAACCGGCGAACAGATTCACGCCAACGTCGATCTGCCGATCGAAAAATCGGCGCCGCCGGATCACATCTCGGGGCTCATCACCTTCTTCCGTGTTGACGACGATCAGAACGGTTTGATCGCGGCTGGTCTCGTATTCGACGGTCGTTCCCGCGCCGACGACGCGCATGCGTTGTGCTTCCACATCGAGGCGGCCAATGGCAGCGCGGTTGAGGTGATCGTGCCCTACGATCGCCGGCCGACGCAGGAAATCGCCTTCGCGTCACCGCAGATTTCCCCGGTGCAGCCGGAAATCTTCACCTCGACCATGTGACGCTGCGCCCATGTCCGATATCGCCAGATTAGAGCGGCGGCTAAGTCAGGCCGTCGATCGCTTCGAACGTGTCGAAGCGCGCTTGGGCGCGGCGACCGACGGCGCCGAGATAACCAAGCTCAGTCAGGAGCATGCAGAGCTGCGCCCGTTGGTGGAAGCGGTGAACGCGCTCAATGCGCAGCGCGCTGAGGTCGCTAGCCTTGAAGCCATGGCGCGCGACAGCGACCCGGATGTCGCTGCGATGGCTAAGGAGGAGCTGCAGCCCGCGAAGGACAAACTGCCGGAGCTTGAGCGCGCGGCGCTGTTGCTGCTGGCGCCAAAAGACAAAGACGACAACGCCTCCGCCGTCATCGAAGTGCGCGCCGGCACCGGCGGCGAAGAGGCGGCGCTGTTCGCGGGCGACCTGCTGCGGATGTATCAGCGCTATGCCGGGCGTCGCGGCTGGAAATTCGAAATTGAAGATATCTCCGAGACCGGCATCGGCGGTGTGAAGGAAGCCACCGCCAGTGTCACTGGCAACGGCGTATTCGGGCGTCTGCAGTTCGAAAGCGGCGTGCATCGCGTGCAACGCGTGCCGGAAACAGAGGCCAGCGGCCGCGTACACACCTCCGCCGCGACGGTCGCGGTGCTGCCACAGCCCGAAGGCGACGTCGATATCGTCATCGACGACAAGGACATCCGCATCGACACCATGCGCGCGTCCGGCGCCGGCGGTCAGCACGTCAACAAAACTGACTCCGCGGTGCGCATCACCCACATGCCATCGGGCATCGTCGTCATTAGCCAGCTCAAGTCCCAGCACCAGAACCGTGCACAAGCGATGCAGATGCTGCGCACCAAGCTCTATGACGCCGAACGCGAGCGGCAAGCCAAGGAACGGGCAGCGGAACGCAAAGGTCAGATCGGCTCCGGCGACCGCAGCGAACGGATCCGCACCTACAATTTCCCGCAAGGCCGGGTCACCGACCACCGCATCAATCTGACAGTTTACAATCTGCCTGAAGTGATCAACGGCGCGCTCGATCCGATCCTCGACGCGCTCGCGGCAGAAGATCAAGCCGCCAAACTCGCGGCGTTGGAGGACGAGACGTGACGGACCTCGTCACGTTGTGGCGCGAAACGCGCGATCGCTTGATCGCCGCCGGCGTCGACACACCGGTTCTCGATGCACGCATGTTGCTTGAAGCTGGCGCCGGCGTTCAACGCACAGACATCATCACCGATCCGCGCCGTGAACTTACTGACGATCAGGTCGCAAAGGTCGACGCACTCGTGAAGCGCCGTGAGGCGCGCGAACCGATGGGCCACATCGTCGGTTCGAAGCCGTTTTGGACCATCGAACTCGCCGTCAATCGCGACGTGTTGATCCCGCGGCCGGAGACCGAATTCGTCGTCGAACTGGCGCTACAAATGCTGCCGTTCGCAGAACCGGCGCGTGTGCTCGATCTTGGGGTAGGCTCGGGCGCCATCCTATTCGCGCTGCTCGGTGCGCGCCCGCTCGCCACCGGTGTCGGCGTCGACAAAAGCGAGCCCGCTCTTACGGTCGCCAACCAAAATGCGCACGCTCTCGGTCTCGCGTCCCGCGTTGAGCTGCGTGAAGGGGATTGGGCTGAAGGGCTCGACGACGCCTCGTTCGATCTTGTTGTCTCAAACCCGCCCTACATTCGCACCTACGAGATTGATCGGCTTGAGCCAGAGGTCGCCAAGCATGAGCCGCGCTTGGCCTTGGACGGCGGCTTTGACGGCCTCACCGCCTACCGCGCTGTCTTTCCAGAGATCCGCCGGGTCCTGAAGCCTGGTGGCAATTTCGTCGTGGAGTTGGGTGTGGGACAGGCGGAGGCGGCTTGGGCGCTGGCCGACGACGCCGGGCTCACCCCGGAGGAGGTAAAGAACGACCTCAGCGGCGTGCCACGTGTGATCAGGGGCCGTTTGGCGCAGCACCGCCCCTGAAAAATCCCTTGGATCAGCCGAGTGGAGGCATTAGTCTATCAATCGGAATCGACAGCCAAACGATGTCTGCGGGGCTGGACAGGCTTATGATTTCGAAATGGCAGGCGCGCCCCAGAAGCGCCGCCGCGCTCCCTCAGCAAGAGGTCAGGTAACGAAGCGGCGAACCAACGCCCAGGAACTGCCCGGCACTGATCGGGCTCTTTGATGTGAATGCGACGAGGCCGATCGGCGCGGGCGTTTCCCGCGTCGCGCTGTGATGGGCCCGTGCGCTACGGAACCAGAAAACACATGGCAGATTTTTCGATGAAGCGTCAGCGGGGCCGGGGCCGGAGACCGGGTGGCGGCGGACATCAAGGCGGTGG
>DASZWS010000132.1:0-6738 GCA_035546515.1 Vitreimonas sp.
CGACTTGGCGTTCCTCATCGCCGAACATCTGCGCGGCGCCCGCATCAATGGGCGCGCCGCCAAAGCTGTCTGACGCATGAAGTCGCTTCGCATCGCAGTGCAGATGGATCCGATCGAAAAGATGATCGTGAACCATGACACGTCGCTAGCGCTCATGGTCGAGGCGCAAGCGCGGGGTCACGAGGTGTGGTGGTTCGCGCCGAACGATCTGTTCTATGAGCTGGGCGTAGTGAAGGCGCGGGCCAACCGGGTCTCAGTAAGCTTCGATCAGAAGAAGCATTACGAGACGCACGAAACGGCGATTCGCAATGTCGACGACTTTGACGTCGTCCTGGTGCGTCAGGACCCGCCGTTCGACATGGGTTACATCTCCAATACTTATTTGTTGGAGCTGGCGAAGACCCTTGTGATCAACCCGCCGCTCGGCATCCGCAACATCTCCGAGAAAATGTCGATCCTGCATTTCCCGGAGCTGACGCCGAAAACCTGGGTGGGCAGCGATCTCGATGCGCTGCAGGCGTTTGCAAACCAATTCGAGCAGGTGGTGCTCAAGATACTGTTCATGATGGGTGGCGACGGCGTCATCAAACTGGAGTCGAACGACCCGCAGTTTCGCGCCAAAGCTAAAGCCTTCATCGAGGCCGCGGGGCGCGAGCCGGTGCTGGTGCAGGAATTTCTGCCCGCGGTCTCAGGCGGAGACAAACGCGTGTTCGTGTTGAATGGCGAGCCGTTTGCGGCGTTGCGGCGATTGCCTAAGGAGGGCGACTTCCGCGCCAATCTCGCCGTCGGCGGTACGGCTGCGCCGGGCGAGGTGGACGACGCTGATCGCGCCATCACCGCCGCCGTCGCCCCGTTGCTGAAGCGCGAAGGCATCGTCTTCGCCGGCCTCGACGTCATCGCCGGTAAGCTGATCGAGATTAACGTCACCTCGCCGACGCTCGCGCAGGAATTGAAGCGGTTCTCCGGCCTCGATCTGCCGAAGGCGTTCTGGGACAAAGTGGAAGCGATGGTCGCTTAACGGCGAAGCCGTGGTGCCCCAAGTCCGACTCGAACGGACACGTTGTTGCCAACGGCAGATTTTGAATCTGCTGCGTCTACCGATTCCGCCATTGGGGCCGCCAAGAGCGAGGCGGGACGGTTAAGAGCCCCGCGCTCCTGTGTCAAATACCCTGTCCGCAGCGGCGCCCCGCTGACCTTTGGCCCAGGCCATGCTAGGCCCCGCTGGCATGCTCTCCGCCCTCAAGGACCGCACGGTCGCGCTCGCCAGAAGCCCCCACGCCGAGCGTGGGTTGTTTGTATTGGCGTTCGCCGAGAGTTCGTTTTTCCCCATCCCGCCGGACGTGGTGCTGGGGCCGATGGCCGCTGCTCATCCGGAAAAGTGGGCGCGCTTTGCCTTCATCACGATGGCTGGCTCGGTGCTCGGCGCCGTCCTGGGGTATGCGATCGGCTATTTCTTCGCCGAAAGTCTCGGCGCGTGGATCCTCAATCTGTTCGGCCTGACGGCGGCGTTCGAACATTTTCGGGCGAACTCGCTTTCAGTGATGCCCTGGGTGATTTTGGGTCAAGGCTTGGTGCCTGTTCCCTACAAGCTGGTCACCATCGCCTGCGGCATCCTGAAATTCTCGTTGTTGATCCTGATCGGCTGTTCAATCCTCACCCGTAGTACACGCTTCTTTGCGGTGTCTTATCTGTTCAAGCGTTTTGGCCCGCAGATTGGTCCAGTCATCGAAAAGCGTATTGGCCTTACGCTTGCCATCGTTGCAGTGGTGCTTGTCGGGGCTCTACTGGCGCTGCATTTCCTGGTGCATTGATGCTGGATCGCGCGCGTCCGCTTTGGCCTGCCATAGCACTGATGGTTTCCGCCGCCTTGCTCGCGGGCGCACATGCATTTGAGACCTTCGGGCATATGGCGCCATGCCAGATGTGCCTCGCGCAACGCGAGTGGCATTGGGGCATTGTCGCTCTGGCGATTGCCGCTTTCCTCCATACCCGCCGGCGCCCGGAGCAAGCACGCTGGGCGGCGTTCTTGATCGCGCTGGCGTTTATCGGCAGCTTCGCCATGGCGGCCAAACACACCGCGGTGGAGCTCCACTGGATCCCCGAAACCTGCGAGTTCGAAAACACTGGCCCGATCAGCTTCCGCGCACCGGTAGGTCCCGTCGTCCGCTGCGATACGCCGCAATGGAATTTGTTCGGTTTGACGATGGCGAACTATAATGCGCTCATATCTTTAGCCATGGCGCTGTTGAGCGGATTGATCGCCTTCGCGCCGGAGCGGAAGTCATGACGCGGACGACGCCGTCAATGCCGGGTGAAAGCGCGCAAAGTCGCGAGATCGAGGAAATGATCCGCGTCGATCACGCGGGCGAGTACGGCGCGGTACAGATTTATCGTGGGCAGCTGGCGGTGTTCGAACGCATCGGCGCCAAATCGCACGCGGCGCGGGTGATCGCGGACATGGAAGCCGGCGAGCAAGAGCATCTCAAAGTGTTCGACCGCATGATTGCCGAACGCGGTGTTCGCCCCACAGCGATGGCGCCGGTCTGGCGCGTCGCCGGTTTTGGTCTGGGCGCGATGACGGCGCTACTCGGCGAGAGCGCGGCCCACGCCTGCACGGAAGCGGTCGAAGAAGTCATTGAAGATCACTACCAAAGACAAAGTGATCGCCTCGGACGCAGCGACCCCGAACTGAAGGAAACGATCGACAAATTCCGCGCCGACGAGGTCGCGCACAAGCAGACGGCGATCGACCAAGGCGCAAAGGATGCGCCCGGCTATCCCGTATTGTCGGCGTTGGTGAAGTTCGGCTGCCGCGCCGCAATTCGTATTTCCGAAAAAATATGAGCGCGCCGCCCACCGTGCGCGTTGCGCGCGCAGATGAAAGCGCGGTCGCAGCTGCGGTCCTCACCGACGCTTTTGTCGACGAAGGCGGCATGAATTACTGGCTGCGTCAGGACGCAAAGAAGACGCCGGCGCGCCGCAAGTTCTTCGATGCGGCGGTCGCCGACGCGGTGCATCCTGAGCGCGAATTGTGGATCGCGGAAAGCGATGGTGAACCGCTCGGCAGCGCCATTTGGCTGGGGCCAAATCGCAAGGCCTACGATTTCACGTTTCTGCAGGAATTGCAGCTGGCGCCGATGCTGCTTTCCATCGCGGGGATCGCCGGCACGCTGCGCGGGCTGGCGCTCGCTGAGGAACTGGAAAAATTCCACCCGAAGGCGCCGCATGCGCACCTGGTTTTCTTGGGCGTTTCAACGGCGGCGCAAGGCAAAGGCGTGGGCTCGGCGATGCTGAAGGCGCAGCTTGCGCCGGTCGATGCGCAGCATTTGCCTGCGTATCTGGAAACGTCATCGCAGCGGAACGTCGACCTCTACGCGCGCCACGGCTTCGAAATCACCGGCGAGTTCGACAAACCCGGCCTGCACATGTGGACGATGACGCGGCCAGCGCGCTAGCCGCCGGGTTTTTCACCGGCGCTTTGTTCCTTCGTTTTTAGCGCATCGGCCAATCGCGCTTTGGCGCTGCCTGGCTTCAACGGTTGCTGTTGGCTTTCGTGCGGCGCCCAGCCGGTGGCGGTCAGAATCTCGAAGGTCGCACGCACGCGCCCATCGGGATCGCTGAAGCGGTCGCGATAGATCTCAAAGGTACGTGCGAGGATGCGGCGGCTCAATGCGCGCGGATTGCGCTCAGTCAGCGCCGACGTCTCCCCCATCGCACGCAGGTCGGCCAACAGCCGCATCGGCTCGCGATAGCGCACCGTGGTGATATCCCGATCGGCGGCCGGCAGCGCGAAGCCGGCGCGCTGCAACAAGCCCGCGATGTCCTGCAGGTCTGCGAACGGCGACACGCGCGGGCCCGCGCCGCCCGTCAGTTCAGACTCCGCCTCAATCAGAGAGATGCGCAATTCGTTCAGCGTCTCGCCGCCGAACAGCGATGCAAGCATGAGCCCGTCCGGCTTCAGCGCGCGGCGAATTTGGATAAGTGCGCCCGGCAGGTCGTTGACCCAGTGCAGCGTCAGCGGCGAGACCACCAGATTGAAGACGCCATCGCCGAACGGCAAGTTTTCCGGATCGATTTCCACCGCACCGCCGCCAATATCGACCTCGAGCACATGGGGCATGCGTGCGCGCAAGCCAGGCCGCTGCGCCAGCTCAGCCGAAAACAATCCGCCGCCGCCCAGCGCCAGGGTGCGTTCGAAATTGCGTGGGATCGCCTCCAGCCGATCGGCCAAATCGGCCGCTGCCTGTTGATGCAGAAACGCCGCCTCGCGAAAACCGGCGCGCGCGCGCCGCTTGCGTTGGCGTACGAGGCGTGGCTCGAATGGTCCTAACGGAGGTTGGGCAGGCGGCATGAGCGCTCCTTATCGCGCGGATGGCGCGTTCCGGAAACGCGGCGTCATCTCGCGGCTGTCAGACCTGATCTGGCCGCCGCGCTCGTTGCTGTCGGACGCGCCGGTGGACCGGCCGGGGGTGATCGAGGCCGACCTCTGGAATGAGCTGCAGTTCCTGGCCGCGCCGCTTTGCCATCGCTGCGGGTTTCCGTTGCAAGAGGATCCCGGGCCCGGTGGCGTGTGCGGCGCCTGTGCGGCGCGCAAGCCGGCCTATGACACTGCCCGCGCCGCTTTGGCATACGACGACCACGCGCGCCGCCTGGTGCTGGATGTGAAGCGGGGCGGGCGCCGCGACGGGCTTCCGGTGTTTGCCCGCTGGATGGCGCAAGCCGCCGGCGATGCGCTGGCGAAGGCGGATTTCTTGGCGCCGGCGCCCATGCATTGGACCCGCCTCGCGGCGCGCAGCTTCAACCAGGCGGCGTGGCTGGCGCAGGCTTTGGCGCGCGCGAGCGGCAAGCCCTGGAAGCCGGGCGCGCTCAATCGCGTCAAACGCCGGTCGAGCCAAGCCGGGCTTTCCGCATCGGAACGCCGCCGCAACGTCGCCGGCGCGATCAAAGCCTCAGCGCGGTTCGACGGCAAAACGATCCTTGTGGTTGATGACGTTTTCACCACCGGGGCCACTTTGGAGGCGTGCGCCCGTGCATTTCGCAAAGCCGGGGCTGCAGAAGTGCATGCAGTCACCCTGGCGCGCGTCGTTAGGCCAATGGATATCTTGTTATGACAGTTTTGAGTCGGACATGGCCGAGGTCACCGTCTATACGCGCTCTTTCTGCCCGTACTGCACGCGGGCCATCGCGCTCTTGGAGCGCAAGGGCGTGGCTGTGAAAGAAATCGACGCGACCGGCGATCCAGACCTTCGCCAAGAGATGATTCAGCGTTCCGGGCGCTGGACGTTTCCGCAGATTTTTGTCGGCGACGTGCATGTTGGCGGCTGCGACGATCTTCATGCGCTTGAGCAACGCGGCGGGCTTGATCCGCTGCTGACGCGCGCCTGATGCGCAAACTCCGCGCCGCCGCCATACAATTGCGCTCCGGCGTCGAGCCCGCCGCCAATCGCGCGCAAGCCGAGCCTTTGTTGCGGGAAGCCGCAGCGGCCGGCGCGCGCTTGATTTGCACGCCGGAGAACACGCTGCGGCTCAATCGCGATCGCGACGCCATGATTGCGGCGTCCACCGATGAGAAGCACGAACCTGAATTGGCCGCGTGGGGACGGCTGGCGCAAGAACTGGGCGTTTGGCTCTTGCTCGGCTCCGGCGCGATCGCCACCGGGGCGGGCAAAGTCTTCAATCGCTCGTTCTTGTTTTCCGACGAAGGCAAAGTCGCTGCGCGCTACGACAAGATCAACATGTTCGACGTGACGCTCGGCGGCGGCGAGACATATCGTGAAAGCGCGACGGTCGAGGGCGGCGGCAAGGCGGTGCTCGCGGAGGGGCCGATGGGCGCGAAGATCGGCATGACCATCTGCTATGATCTGCGCTTTCCAGACCTCTATGGCGCGCTATCGCGCGCCGGCGCGGAAATCATCACCGTGCCGGCTGCGTTCACCGTGCCGACGGGTCAGGCGCATTGGGAGACGCTGTTGCGCGCGCGGGCCATCGAGGCCATGTCCTTCGTGATTGCGCCGGCCCAAGGCGGACGTCACGAAGACGGGCGCTCAACCTGGGGTCACTCGCTGATCATCGATCCTTGGGGGAAAGTGCTGGCCAAGCTCGATCATGATGAGCCTGGCTACATCGTCGCTGACTTGGACCTGGACATGGTCGCTGCGACGCGTGAAAAAATCCCCGCCTGGCAAGGCGGGCGCAAGTTTGAAGGTCCCTGAGAAGAACACGTGATCCGCTACGACCTTCGCTGCCAAAACGGTGATGAATTCGAGGCCTGGTTCGGCTCGATCGCCGATTTCGACGCACAAGCTGAAAAGGGGCAGTTGCTTTGTCCCCATTGCGGCACCACGCATGTTGAGAAGGCGCCGATGGCGCCCGCGGTGGTGACCGGCCGCAAGAAAGATGCGCGCGCCGAACGCGCGGTGGCCATGGCGATGGCAGCCAAGGTGCGCGAGCATATCAAAGAAAATTTCGACTATGTCGGCGACAAGTTCGCCGACGAAGCCCGCAAAATGCATGCGGGCGAAAGCGAAGAACGCTCGATCTGGGGTGAAGCCACGCCAGAGGAAGCGCGAGAGTTGGCGGACGAGGGCATAGATGCGGCGCCGTTGCCGCCTGCGCTCGCGCCGCAAGTGAAGAAGCCAGTGGTTAACTAGGCTTTGCCGCGCGGTGTGACGCGCGTCATCCAAACTGCGCCAATTCCGCATCCATATGATTGAGGTCAGCGCCCGCCGACCGCGGGGA
>DASZWS010000133.1:0-10454 GCA_035546515.1 Vitreimonas sp.
GAAGGTCGACGAACTCGAACTTTCGGTGCGTTCGGCCAACTGCTTGAAGAACGACAACATCGTTTATATCGGCGACCTGATCCAGAAGTCGGAAGGCGAAATGCTGCGCACCCCGAACTTCGGCCGTAAGTCGCTGAACGAAATCAAGGAAGTGCTGGCCTCGATGGGCCTGCACCTCGGTATGGCGGTCGAGAACTGGCCGCCGGACAATATCGAAGAACTCGCGAAGAAGTACGAAGACCAAATCTAGGGATTAGGTGTTAGGGATTAGGGATCAGGTTCAGGCCATCCCAGTCCCCAATCCCTAGTCCTCATTCCCGGGAAAAAGACAATGCGTCACGGCGCTGGACATAAAAAACTGAACCGCACCTCGGCTCATCGCCAAGCGATGTTCGCCAACATGGCTGCGGCGCTGGTTAAGCACGAGCAGATCGTCACCACGCTGCCGAAGGCGAAAGCCCTCCGCCCGGTGGTCGAACGTCTCGTCACTTTGGCGAAGAAGGGCGACCTCGGTTCGCGCCGTCTCGTTGTCGCGCGCATGCGTGACGAGACGCAGACCAACAAGCTGTTCGACACCCTGGCGCCGCGGATGAAGGGCCGCGCCGGCGGTTACACGCGCGTGCTGAAGGCGGGCTTCCGCTATGGCGACAACGCCCCTCTGGCGGTGATCGAGTTCGTTGACCGCGACCCGGAAGCGCGCGGCAAGGACAGCGGCCCGCGTCCGGAAGCGATCTACACCGACGAAGGCTAAGCGCCGCATAGGCACTGCAGCTGAGGTTAAAAGCGGCGCCAGAAATGGCGCCGCTTTTTTCATTGTGCGTTCGGTTTGGGCGCCGGCGCATCCGATTGGGCGCGCGCCGGTATCTCATCATGGAGACCCGCGCGGAGTGTCCAAGACGAAGGACCATCACATTCTCTTGACGATATACTTGGCAATAAATAGAAATATTATCGACAGTCGCAAGGAGACGACCGATGGCCGACTATTACCGCTCGAAGGGGCTCTCAAGCGCGCTGAGCTACAAGGATCCGAAAGCCGCGTTCAAATGGCTGGAAGAAGCGTTCGGTTTCGAGCCGCTCATGGTGATCCTCGATAGCGAGGGCAATCTCGCGCATTCGGAGATGACGTTCGGCAATTCGGTGGTGATGATCGGCACCGAATGGACGGAAAAGCACCGCAGCCCCAAGTCCATCGACGGCATCAACACGCAAACCGTCCACGTCCAGGTCGACGACGATATCGACGCCTGCTGCGAACGCGCCCGCAAGGCCGGCGCACAAATTATGCAGGAGCCGGAGACCCAATTTTACGGTGACCGCACGTTTCGCTGCGTCGATCCGGAAGGCCACATCTGGACGTTCGGTCAAACCGTGCAACGCATGGAATCCGCCGCGTGGGACAAGGCCATGGGCCTGAAGACTCAGACCCGCTTGTGAGCGCCAAACGTAATATCGACGCCACGTTCGCGGCGCTGGCCGATCCGGCGCGGCGGCGGGTAGTGGAATTGCTGGTCCAGAAGCCACGGCGCGCCGGTGAGCTTGCCGAGGCGCTCGCGCTTCCAGCACCAGCCATGAGCCGGCATTTGCGTGAGCTCAAGAGCGCAGGCCTGGTCGAGGAAACACATCCGGAGTTCGATGCGCGCGTGCGCATCTATGCGCTGAAAGACGGCGCGATGACCGATCTCAAAAAGTGGCTCGAACAAACTGAGCGCATGTGGGTGAGCCAGTTGGGGGCCTTCAAAACTCACATTGAGAAGAAGAAGTGACAACCGGCTCCGCCGTCATCGTTTCACTACGCGTGCAAGCGTCGCCGCAGCGCGCGTTTGAGGTGTTCACGCAAGACATCGGTGTGTGGTGGCGCCCGGAGCGCTTCTTCCAGCTCACACCACGCGGTGATGGCGCCTTGCGTTTTGAGCCCGGCGAGAACGGCCGGCTCGTTACCGATCTCCCGAACGGCAAGACATTCGAGATCGGCCGCATCACCACATGGGCGCCGGGCGTCAAACTGGCTTTCAGCTGGCGCCAGGCCACGTTCGCGCCGGACCAGCAGACCCATGTCACGGTCACATTTGAACCGGTCGGTGAGGGCGAGACCCGTGTCAGCGTCGAACATCGCGGCTGGGAAAGCGTTCCCCAGGGCCATGTCGCCAAGCACGGCTTCCCTGAGCGTCCGTTCCTTGCCCGCCAGGGCGAGCATTGGCGCGTGCTATTGGCCGCACTGCGGGCGCAGATCGCCGCCTAGGCCCGCACCTGCCATGTTTCCGACACGACCCGGCGCATGATCCGGCGCACGTTTTGGGGTCCTGTCTCATGCCGACATCGCGCGCCGCGCTGGCGTTTCTGTTCGTTCTTGCTTCGACCGCCATGCCTATGGTCGCCCAGGCGCAACGGGCCGTGCCCAGCAGCCAGGGTCAGATGCAGCTTTCGTTCGCACCCGTTGCGTCGCGCGCCAGCCCCGCGGTCGTGAACGTCTATGCTGATCGGACCGTGCAAACGAGCGCGTACGCCAATCCGTTCTTTCAGCAGTTCGGCGTGCCGCGCGAGCGCATGGAGCGTTCGCTTGGCTCGGGCGTGATCGTTCGCGCCGACGGCATCATCGTCACCAACAATCACGTCATCGAAGGCGGCACGACACTGAAGGTGGTGCTGGCCGACCGCCGCGAATTCAGCGCCACAGTGATGCTCGCCGATCCGCGCGTCGATCTGGCGGTACTGAAAATCAACGTGCCGGGCGAACAGCTGCCGACCTTGCCGCTGGCCGACACGCGCAGTCTGCAAGTCGGCGATCTCGTCATCGCCATCGGCAATCCGTTTGGGCTTTCGCAGACCGTCACCAGCGGCATCATCTCCGCGCTCGCGCGTACAGAAATCGGCAGCGATTCCTTCTTCATTCAAACCGACGCGCCGATCAATCGCGGCAATAGCGGCGGTGCGCTGGTGAACATGAATGGCGAGCTGGTCGGCATCAACAGCTCGATCCTGTCGCAATCGGGCGACTCCGCTGGCATCGGCTTCGCCATTCCGGCGGATCTCGTGCGTCGTGTCATCGACACCGCTGTCGGCGGCGGCCACAGCTTCGTGCAGCCGTGGATCGGCGCGCGGTTGCAGGCCGTGACGCCCGACCTCGCGCGCTCGATTGGCTTGGCGCGGCCAGACGGCGTCTTGGTGGCCGAGCTTTATCCGCGTGCGGCTGGCGAGCGCGCAGGCCTGCAACGCGGCGACGTGATCCTCCAGGTCGCTGGTCAGGACGTCCACGACGAAGCTGGCGTGCGCTACCAGTTCGCGACGCAGGACACCGGCTCGCGCGTGCCGCTCGTCGTGCAGCGTGACGGCCATCGCTTGACGCTTACCGCCACCGCCGAAGCGCCACCGGGCGGCTCGCCGGCCCCCGTTACGGTCACGGGACAAAATCCGTTGAGCGGATCACGCGTGGTCACGCTGACGCCGGCCACGGCTGAGCAGGCTGGTCTCGATCCCTTTGCACAGGGTGTGTTTATTCAGGCGCTGGCGCCCACCGGGCTTGCGGCCCGTGTTGGCTTCCGGCCCGGCGATATCATCGACGAGATCAACGGCAACGCTGTGCGCAGCGCCGACCAAGTGCAGAGCCAGCTCAACGCCGGCACAGGCTGGATTATTGGCGTGCAACGCGGCGGTCAGCACGCGGAGATCAGGTTCGGACGCTGATCGGCAGTCGCTTCGGGCAGATTCGGCGCTATCTATAGCGTCATGGCCGATCTCTTCGAAGCCGCCGGCATGGAGCACGAGGCGCCGCGTCCGCTCGCGGATCGCCTGCGGCCGCAAAAGGTCTCTGAGGTGGTCGGGCAAGATCACTTGCTCAATCCGAACGGCCCCATTGGCCGCATGCTGGCGCAAAAGCGGTTGGCGTCGATGGTGCTGTGGGGGCCTCCCGGCGTCGGCAAGACGACGATTGCGCGTTTGCTCGCGGAAGAGAGCGGTCTCGAATTTCAACAGATCAGCGCCGTGTTTTCGGGCGTTGCGGATCTCAAGAAGGCATTCGAAACCGCGCGCGGCCGCCGCGCCAGCGGCAAGGGCACGCTGCTGTTTGTCGACGAGATCCATCGCTTCAACCGCGCCCAGCAGGACGGCTTTCTCCCGTATGTCGAGCAGGGCGTGGTGACTCTCGTCGGCGCCACCACCGAGAACCCGAGCTTCGAAATCAACGCGGCGCTGTTGTCGCGCGCGCAAGTGTTCGTGCTGAAGCGGCTGGATGATGCGGCGCTCGAACTGTTGCTGCAGCGCGCCGAAGCGCTGCTCGGCAAACAGCTGCCACTCACTGACGAAGCGCGCATTGCACTCTGCAATCTGGCTGACGGTGACGGGCGCTACTTGTTGACGCTTGCGGAGGAGCTGTTCGCGCTGAAGACGCCAACACCGCTCGACGCCAAAGCGCTTGGCGAGATGTTGCAAAAGCGGGCGCCGGCTTACGACAAGGATCGTGAAGAGCACTACAATCTCATCTCCGCGCTGCACAAAAGCATCCGCGGCTCCGATCCGGATGCGGCGCTCTATTGGCTCGCGCGTATGCTGGCCGGCGGCGAGCAGCCGCTTTACCTTGCACGGCGCTTGGTGCGCGCTGCGTCGGAAGATATCGGCCTCGCCGATCCGACTGCGCTGATGATTTGTCTCGCCGCGAAGGACGCCGTCGATTTTCTCGGCCAACCTGAGTGCGAGGTGCATTTAGCGCAAGCGGTGATCCATCTGGCCACCGCGCCCAAGTCGAACGCCGCTTATGTCGCTTACGGCGCGGCCAAGCGCGCCGCGCAGGAGACAGGCGCGCTCGCCCCGCCTCTGCACATCCGCAACGCGCCAACCAAGTTCATGAAGGATCTGGGCTACGGGTCTGGCTACGCATACGACCACGACGCGGAAGAAGGCTTCTCCGGCCAGAACTATTTTCCTGACGAAATGTCGCGCCAGCAATTCTACAAACCCGAGGGTCGAGGCCGCGAAGGCGCTATCAAGGAGCGGCTCGAGCATTGGGCCAAACTGCGCGCTGAACGCGAGGGCGGCTGACGCCTAGATCGTCAGAGCGAGGCCCCACGCAGGCGCATCTTCATCATCGCCAGGGCGAGGGCGCCGCGTCTTTCTCGTGGCGCGTTCGCGAAGCGCCGAGGTCCGCCGCCGTGACCCAACATAGCGCCGTGTCCCAAGGCGTGCGCGAGCATAGCGCCAGGCCGTCACCGCCGTAGCGGCAATCGTCACCGCGGTCGTCACCAGGACCGCGTCGAAATACACAGAAAGGCTGGCGCCGATCATCAGCAATTCGCTCATGCCAAAGACCGCGATGAAGTCACCCGCCGCGAGCAGCAGCACGCCCACCAGCAACAGGAAAATGAGGTCGCGGCGCCGCACGTTCGCGAGCCACGCAAGCGGCGGCTCAACCAGCGCAGAATTTAGCACGCGCGCCAGTGTGGTTTCTGGAAAGAACCGCAAAATGACGATGCAAAGCGCGAACAGGCCCAAGAGCATGGCGATCCCCTCGGCGCTTACATGGAGACGAGATTTCGAGCCGCCAAGTCCCGCCAACTCCGGTGCGATGGCGGGTGACGGCTGTGCCGATAGAGGCTAGGGAGGGCGCTATGTCATCTCCGGTGCAACGCAAGCTCACCACCATCCTCGCCGCCGACGCCGACGGCTACAGCCGCGTCATGGAGACCGATGAGGTCGGTGCGCTGCAATCGCTGCGCGCCGCGCGCGATGTCTTCGCCAAGTTCATCGAACGCCACCACGGCCGCATCGCCAACACCGCCGGCGACGGGCTCATTGCCGAATTTCCATCCGTCGTCGAAGCCGTGCAATGCGCCATCGAGGTGCAGCAGGAATTGAGCGCCAACGCCCGGCAAAACGACCTGCGTTTCCGCATCGGCGTGCATCTGGGCGACGTCATCGTCGATGGCGATGATCTCCTTGGTGAAGGCGTCAATCTGGCCGCGCGCCTGCAAAGCATGGCCGATCCCGGCGGCATCCTCATTTCGCGCCAGGTCTATGACCAGGTGCAGAAGAAACTCAGCGTTGGTTTTTCCTATCTTGGCGAAAAACGCCCGAAGAACTTCGCCGAGAGCGTAGCAGTTTACAGCGTCGCCACCCCCGACATAGCAGCGCCCGCACCGCAACCGGAAGCAAAACCGGAGAAGCCAGCGAAAACAGACCGCAAAAGCAAGCCGCCCGTCGACCTACGCCGCCGTTCGATTCACGAGGCGATACTGCTTGGCGCTATCTGGGCGCTCTTGTTTGCCGCCGACGTCGCTGATGGCGGCGCTTTCTGGTCGCAATGGGCGTTGTTGCTGATGGCGTTCGTGCTTGGCATGCGCGCCGCGCCGCTATTTGCACGCGGTTGGTTCGGCAAAACTTACGTGCGCTTGGCGATGATCGCCGTAGCGCTGGCGCTGATCAATCTGTTCAATTGGAACGGAACTGTCTGGTTCATCTGGCCCACCGGCATTTTGCTCATCATCATCTTGTTTGGCAGGTTGAGGGCGGGGCCAGGATGAGCGACGCCGCCGAACAGCTCGCGCGCTACCTCAGCGCGTCGCGCCGCGCCGTCGTTTTTACGGGCGCCGGCATTTCTACTGAAAGCGGCATTCCCGATTTCCGCAGTCCGGGCGGCGTCTGGAGCAAGATGAAGCCCATCCTGTTTCAGGACTTCGTCGCCTCGCCCGCGGCGCGGCAGGAAGCGTGGACGCGCGTGTTTAACCGGACTGCCGGTTGGACGGGCGCTTCACCCAACGCCGGCCACAACGCCGTTGCGGCACTGGTGAACCAAGGCAAGGTCAGCGCCGTCATCACGCAAAATGTCGATAACCTGCACCAAGATTCCGGCGCGCCCGCCGACAAAGTCATCGAACTGCACGGCAACGCCTCTTACGCCAAGTGCCTCGATTGCGGCGCGCGCCACGAGTTCGACGACCTGGAGATGCCATGGCGGCGCGGCGAGGAGATCGTCTGCGCGCATTGTGCGGGCTTACTGAAAACCGCCACCATCTCCTTCGGCCAATCCATGCCGGTCGAGGAAATGATGCGCGCGACTGAGGAAGCGCGCGCGTGCGATCTCTTCCTGGTGCTCGGTTCGTCGCTGGTCGTGTATCCCGCCGCCGGTTTGCCGATCGAAGCGAAGCGCCACGGCGCCAAGCTTGTCATCGTCAACCGCGATCCGACCGAGCTCGATCACCACGCCGATCTCGTCCTCAACACCGAAATCGGCCCGCTGATGCGCGTGACGCTGGCGCTTATCGCCTCGCGCTAACCGAAGTCCGCTGGTCCTCGCCAATGCGGCGAACTGCGCTTCCGGCGTGCGAGGGCCCGCTGTAGCCTTGCTTTGAACTCCAGGGGGGACGCTTCATGCTTATCCGCGCCGTCGCGGCCATCGCCGTGCTTTGTTTCGCCACCGCCGCCGTCGCCGATCCACAGCGCGCGCCTGCAACGCATTTCGTCGCCGCCGATATTTTCAATCTCGAATACGCCGACAGCCCGCAGATTTCGCCGGATGGCCGCACGGTCGCCTACGTGCGCGTCTCCGCCGACATTATGACCGACCATTTCCGGCATTCGATCTGGCTGGTGGAATCCGAAGGCCGCAGCAATCGTCCGCTGATCCAAGGCGCCGGCAATTACGGCTCGCCGGTGTGGTCGCCGAACGGCCGCGCCATTGCCTACGTTGCGGGCGAACCTGCGGGCGACGAACTGCGTGTGTTCTATCTCGACACGCAGCGCTCCGCGACGATCGCCCGCCTTGCCGGCGGAGCCAGCAATCTCACCTGGTCGCCCGATGGCAAGACGCTCGCGTTTGAGGGCTTCGTCGAAGAGTCGAATCCACAGCCCGCAGGCATGCCGCCGAAGCCGGAAGGCGCTCAATGGGCGGAGCCCGCGCGCGTCATTGAGGGCGTGGTCTATCGCATCGACGGCGCGGGCTATCTGCACTCGGGCTTCGAGCAGATTTTCGTTGTTCCAGCCGAGGGCGGCACGCCGCGCCAGTTGACTTATCAGGACCGCAACCACGATGGCCGCCTATCGTGGTCGAGCGACGGCCGCCGCTTGGTGTTCTCGGCAAATGCCGAAGAGGGTTGGGAGTATCGCGCCGTCGAAAGCGACGTGTACGCGCTGACCATCGCCGACGGCACGATCACGCGTCTCACCAATCGGCACGGTCCCGAAGATTCACCGGTACTCTCACCGGACGGGCGCCATCTTGCCTATGTCGGGTTCGACGATCGCCAGCAATTCTACCAGGTTGCCGATCTCTACGTCGCCAACGCCGACGGCACGGGCGCGCGCAACATCACCGCGCATTTCGATCGCGACGTGCAAGACCCGCAATGGGCCGGCAATGGTTCGATTTATTTCCTGTTCGCCGATCACGGCGTCACCAAGCTTGGACGCATCGGCGCCAGCGGCGGCAACGTCAGCACGGTTCTGAGCAACGTCGGTGGCACCGACGTCGGGCGGCCCTACACCGGCGGCGCGTTCTCGGTGAATGCGAGCGGCGCTTATGCCGCCACCACGACAACGCCGACGCAGCCGAGCGACGTCAGCGTCTCCGGCGGCCGCCGCATTACCCACCTCAACGACGACATCTTCGCCGGCAAAACCATTCCAACCGCTGAACACATCGTTGTGCCGTCTAGCGTCGATCAGCGGCCGATCGATGCTTGGATTGTGCGCCCGCCGAATTTCGACGCGACCAAGAAATATCCGCTGCTCCTCGAAATTCACGGTGGCCCGGTCGCCGCCTACGGCCCATCCTTCGCTGCCGAGATTCAGCTCTACGCTGCCGCAGGCTACATCGTCGTGTACGCCAATCCGCGCGGCTCCGACTCGTACGGTGGTGAGTTCGGCAATCTCATCAACCGCGACTATCCCGACAAAGACTATGACGACTTGATGAGCGTCGTGGACGCGACCATCGCGCGCGAGCCGATCGACCCGCATCGGTTGTTTGTTACC
Organism: Vitreimonas sp.; assembly: GCA_035546515.1. Taxonomy (GTDB): domain Bacteria; phylum Pseudomonadota; class Alphaproteobacteria; order Caulobacterales; family Aquidulcibacteraceae; genus Vitreimonas. Next base: position 8,962 of record DASZWS010000133.1, read on the forward strand.
GGCGGCTCCGGCGGCGGCGTACTTACCGCCTGGATTGTCGGCTCAACCAATCGTTTCGCCGCAGCCGTGGTGCAGAAGCCCGTGATCAATTGGGCGAGTTTTGTGCTGACCTCAGACTTCACGCCGCTTTACGCGCAATATTGGCTCGGCGAATTTCCGTGGGAGCAGGGCGCGATCGATCGCTACTGGGCGCGTTCGCCGCTCTCCCGCGTAGGCAATGTCACCACGCCTACGGCGCTCATCACTGGCGAGGCCGATATGCGCACGCCGTCAGGCGAAGCGGAGCAATTTTACGAAGCGCTGCGCTTGCGCCACGTAGAGACGCGCCTCATCCGCGTGCCCGGCGCCAGCCATGATATCGCCTCGCGTCCTTCAGGCATGATCATCAAAGTGGTCAACACGCTGCAATGGTTCTCCGAACATGGCGGCGAACCGGTGCCGGATGGCGCAACCGGTCTGCCGGCGCTGGCGGGAGAAGTGCAGCACTGACTTCGCCAAGTGTTGCGCTAAGATCGCGGAATGGCGACGCACGAGGGTTCAAGGCCGAGGAGGCCGAGCGACGGTGACGTCGCCTTTGCCCGCAGCCTCGTCATTTATGAGGACGGGCAACTCATCGCCTTCAACAAGCCATCTGGACTCCCGGTGCAGGGCGGCGCCGGCGTCGCGCAAAGCCTCGAAGACCTGCTTGCCGTCTTCGCCAAATCCAATGGCAAGACCCCGCGTCTCGTTCATCGCCTCGACCGCGAGACCTCTGGCGTCATCATCGCGGCGCGCACCAAGCCCGCCGCCGCCTTCTTCTCCGCCGCCTTCGCCGGCCGCGACGCCGAGAAAACCTACCTCGCCATTACCTGCGGCGCGCCCGCGCCACCCGAGGGCGAGATCGATGCGCCGCTTCACAAAGTCTCCCGTAAGGGCCTCGACATCATGGAGGTGGCCGCCAACGGGCAGGCGGCCCGCACGCGCTACCGCACGTTGAAGGCCGCCAACGGCGCGGCTTTGGTCGAGCTCCAGCCCGAAACCGGGCGTATGCACCAGCTCCGGGCCCATCTTGCCCATATCGGCGTCCCCATCGCGGGGGATGGCAAGTATGGCGGGCTCTTCCAGCTGGGCGCGACGTCGACCCCCCAACTGCTTTTGCACGCCCTGCGCCTGGATTTGCCTCATCCCGAAGCCGGCCGGATCGCCTTGGAGGCGCCGCCGCCTCCGGAATTTCTGGCCGCAGCGCAATCACTCGGGCTTGAAACGGCGTTGTCTCCATAAACCTGATAGACTGAGGCAGAGGGATTCAGTCAGGACCAAGCCATGATCCGCACCATCATCCTAGCCGCGGCCGCATTGACCCTCGCGGGCTGCGCCACCGCCGCGCCGCCCTATGCGGCCGCCGCCGGCACAGGCAGCGCCGGCTACGTCGAGCAGCAGATCGAGACCGACCGCTACAGCGTGACCTTCCGCGCCCCGCAGGGCGCCGACGCCAACCTATTGCAGGACTACGC
>DASZWS010000134.1:0-5459 GCA_035546515.1 Vitreimonas sp.
GCGACGTCCTCGCCGGCGCTGCGCAACATGCGCAACCGCTTCTGAACCGCCGCATCCGCCAGTTCATGGACAAAATAAGCGATGCTCATGGCGGCTAATGCGCTGCTCAGGACACGCTGTAGTACGACTTGGATTGGTAGAAGTAGAGGGAGTCACCGTAGGACTGCCAATGCGGCTCGACGCAGTTGAGCGCAATGCCCAGCACTTTGCCGCCGGCGCCTTCGGTCTGTTGCACAGCCGTACGCACCGCGCCGATGGCTGAGCGGCCTGCCCGCGCTACGATCACGGTCGTATCCGCGTGCTTCACCAGGATGCGCGTTTCCGCGACCGCCAGAATGGGGGCGCAGTCGAGGATGACCAGGTCGTAGTGGCCGCGCAGCTCCGACACCAAGCGCGACATTGCTTCCGAACCGAACACGTCGCGCGGCGTGAATCCCGAGGTCGCCACCGGCAGCACGTGTGCGTCGGAGTTCGGATCGCGCATGATGGCCGAGCGCCACGGCGCTTCGCCTGCCAGCACTTGCAGGATGCCGACGTCGGTTTCGACGTCAAGCACGTCGTTGATGGACTGCTTGCGCAAGTCGCAATCGACCACGACGACGCGCTGGCCCGACATCGCCGCGACGCGCGCGAGGCACATCGAAATCGTGGTTTTGCCTTCATCCGGCAGAGCCGAGGTGACGGCGACAACCTTCACCGAGAAATCGAGGCGCGAATATACGATCACCGTCCGCAGCACGCGCAATGCTTCAGTGAACGCCGACATTGGTCGCCCGACGAGATAGCCGGAGGGATGGCGCTCTGCCGGCGGCATTTGCCGCATCATGCGCTTGGAGATGGCTGGGATCGACGCAATGGCTGGATAGCCGACTTTGGTTTCCAGATCGTCGGCGTTCTTCACCGATTGATCGAGGATTTCCGCGATCACGCCGGCGATCAGGCCGAGCAGCATGCCAGCCGCCAGCGCGAGCGCCAGGGAAACGCGCAGCTTCGGCGAAGCGGGCGAACCCGGCTGCGAGGCGTAGGCAAGCAGATGGGCGTCTGACGTATTGAGTTGGTCCTGATCGGCGATTTGCTGATAGCGCTGCAGGTACGATTCATACGCTTCGCGGCTCGCAGCGGCTTCGCGTTCAAGTTCGCGCAAGCGCACGCTGGCGCTGGAGTTCTGGCTCAAATCACCTGTCGCTGTCCGCAGCGAAGCCTGCAGCGTCGCCACGCGTGCCTGCGCCACCGCCACCTCGTTGCCAAGGTTCACGGAAATACGCTGAATTTCCTGGGTGATCTGATTTTCGACATCCTGGCGCTCGGCGCGCACGGCCTGCACTGCCGGGTGGGTCGGCAGGTAGCGGTTTTCCAAGTCCGATTGCCGGCGCGTGACGTCGGCCTCGCGATCGCGCAGCGAACGGATGGTTTCCGAGTTGAGCGCGTTGCCCATGGTGTCGAGCGAGGCGCCGGACGCGCGCAAATCCTGCAGCTGGCGATAGCGAGCTTCCGCCGCGGCCAGATCCGCCTGCGCCGCCAGAACTTGGTTCTGAACGTTGGTGATTTCGCTTTCCTGCAGCGTGCTGCCTTGGGCGGCCATCAGGCCGTTCTGCACGCGGAAGGTTTCCGCAGCGCTTTCCTTCTGTTGCACGTCTTGGCGCAGTTCGGCCAAGCGGCGCGACAGCCAGGAGTTGGCGCGCTGCACGGTGTCAACGCGCTGGTTGACCTGGCTGGTGATGTACACGTCGGCGTAGGTGTTGGCGATCAGCTGAGCGCGGCGCGCATCGTTGGCGTGTGCGGTAATTTCAATCACGTAGGTGAGGCCGCGGCGGCGCACATCGATTGCACCGGCCAAGCCAGCCGCCACGTTGCTCTCGGCGCTGCCGGCCCCGGCGGCGTCGTTACGGCGCATCATGCCCAGCGCTTCCGCCAGCTCGTTCATCAGCGCCGGAGACTTCAGCAGTTCGATTTCGGAATCGATCGCCGCGGAATCGCGGGGCATCTGGCCCATGACATCGTCGTTGGTGAGAACGCGTTCCTGGCGCGGGTTGATCATTACCAGCGCCGTCGCGTCGTAGCTCGGCGGGCGCAGCATGAGGAAGGTAAAGACCGCCGCTGCGACAGTCGCGCCAACCAGCACCATGATGATGAGGCGTCGGCGCAGCATCTGCAGCGCGCCCGTCACCCCAAACATTTCCGCCAAGCCTTGAGGCTGAGCCGAGGAGGGATAACCCGGGGGTCCCTGGGGTGGATCTTTGCTAATCATGTTCATCGGCACACACCGAACCCAGGCTTATTGTCTTGTACGTAAACGCCGGCCAAGGTCCCCATCGTCTCCACCACGTTCCACCCGAGGATCACTCGGCCAGAAACGGCTCCAAGCTAGCACAGCCGCACGCCGGAAGTCGTCCTACAAGCCGCTTATGCAGGCTCTGCGCCGCAGTAGTGACCAATTAGCTGCAATCCGGCGCACGCCAATTCGGTGACGTGCTCAGAAGAAGCGTTCGGGGACTCGAACCGTATCGCCCGGCAGTACCGGCGTGGCGATGGTGATGGGATAGGAGTGCTCCACATCCTCGTTCGCGTGGCGGATGAAAACCACGCCCTGGTTCGCGCGATAGGTGAATCCGCCCGCCGTCGCGACCGCGTTGAGCACCGTCAGGCTTGCAGAATACGGATAGGTACCGGGACGCTGAACCTCTCCGAGGATGAAAAATGGCCGATAATTCGCGACCTCGACGCTAACGTTGGGGGCACGCACGTATTGCTCGAGCGCTGTGGACAATGCGGTGGTGAATTCCGGGACGGTTTTCCCAGCCGCGGGGACTTCTCCCACCAGAGGATACGCGATCACGCCCTGCGATCCGACCGTAAAAGTCCCGGTCAGGTCGGTTTCGCCGAACACCGTAATGCGAAGCTGGTCGCCGGGACCCAGCCGATACTCAACGTGGGTCATCATGTCGGGCGGCGTCGGCGGGACGGTGGTGCAAGCGGCGAGTGCGGTAGTGCCTGCGCCCAGCGCGAGCGCGCGGAGCAGGGTGCGGCGCGTGTGCCAAATCGGCATAGTCATGGTTTGGGACCTCTCCCTTGTTCTATGCCAACGCTTGATCGCCGCATAGATCGACGACGAATTCAATTCGCAAGCCAACGCGCGACAAATTCCCCAACCAGCTGCAGCGCCCGGTGCGGAAGGCGCGCGCGCCTGTGGATTTCCTAGGCGCGACGCAACGCGGCGGCGCTACGTTCCCAGACCTGCTCGCCGAGGCGGGCGGCAAGGTAAACCGCCGCGTCTGGCGTATGGAACGTGGTCAGCGCGGCGCGAAAATCCCGCGTCTTCACCGCGCTGATCAGCCGGCGCCATTGCAGACGGCAATCCATGCTGGTCCAGCGCCGCCGCAAAGCGCGGTCCTCACTGGCCGAGAGTGCGCGTACGGCCCGTAAACCAGCGTCGCAATCGCGCAGCTTTTCGAGATCAGCCTCGCTGTGCGCCTTGCTCAACGACCCTTCACGTTCCACCGAGATGTAGCCGGTTGCCCCGCCGACCAAGAAACGGGCGCCGAGCAAAAGGGCGCGTGCGTAGAGTTCATAGTCCTCACCAAGACGCATATCCGTCCGGTAGGAAAGGGCATGCGCGTCCCAGAACGCGCGGCGAAATACCGGCTTCAGGAAGCCAAGATCGAGCGCGCCTGTTTGTGCGCCGAGATTGCCGATAACGAAGGCCTCAAAGCTGAGTGCCTGTGGAGCGAAGGCTTCGGTGAGCGCCGGTGGCGCTTGCCCCTCGAAAACACGGATGAGCGCATCGGCGATAAGGTCCGCCTCGGCGCCCTTGGACATGAGCGCTGCAAATCTTCCTGGCGCCAAATAATCGTCGGCGTCCAGAATGGCGATCCAAGGACAATGGGTCGCCGCGATGGCCGCGTTGCGCGCGGCTGACGGTCCTTGGTTAAGGCTCTGCCGGATCAGGGAAACGCGCGGATCGCGCTCAGTCCAGCTTTGCACCAGGGCTGCGGTCCCGTCGGCGGAGGCGTCGTCAACGACGCAGACCTCGCCGGTCTCCGGCTGCGCCAGCGCTGAAGCGATCGCCCGGTCGAGCGTCGGTTCGGCGTTGTACGCCGCAATGACGACCGCAATTTTCTCGCCCGCGCTCATGCCGACGCGCCGTCTCCAAGGTTAAGAACGCCGACCCGCAAGTGTTGCGCCGCGCGCCTGCGGCGAATTTCACAGCCCCTGCGAGAAGCCTGTCGCGCCGCGCCTGCTTATCCTATGCTGTGAGAGCGGTCATGACAGAAAGCCAGAAAGCCGACACGCAGCGTTTTGTCGTGCTTGATGGCATGCGCGGCTTGGCTGCGCTGTGCGTGATCATGGATCACGTTGTTTCGCCTGGGTTAACCCGGCTGTTTCCAGGCCGCTACCTCGCCGTCGACTTCTTCTTTGCTCTGAGCGGCTTCGTGCTGACTCACGTCTATGCCCAACGCTTGCGCTCGGGCATGTCGCTGTGGGCGTTCATGAAAGCGCGGGTGATCCGCCTCTATCCCTTGTACATCTTGGGTTCGCTCGCGGGCGCGGTGCTCGCATTCAACCTCGCGACGCGCGGGCTGGTCGACTTTCCACCCCAGAACGCCTTTTGGTCCTTCGGGTTCGCGCTTCTCTTTCTGCCTTGCCCACCGCAATTCAGCACCGACACGTATGGTGTCTATCCGCTCGACGGGCCGGGCTGGTCGCTCTTCTTTGAGCTCTTCGTCAACGTGATATTCGCGCTGCTGATCCGGCGACTGGGATTGCGGCTTCTGCTTGCGCTTATCGCGCTGAGCGCGGTCCCGTTCATCTTTGCCACGGCGCACTTTCAGAAGCTCGACCTCGGGTGGAATTGGGACAACTTTTGGGGCGGCTTTCCGCGCGTCGTCTATGAGTTCTTCATGGGGGTGCTGATCTATCGCCTGCGCGACCGCATCAAGGTCGCGCTCCCGGCCTTGTTGGCCTTCGTCGGACTTCTGGCGATTTTCATGATTCCCACGCCCGCGCAGTGGCGCTGGGTTTACGATCTCATGGCCGGATTGCTGCTGTGCCCCGCGCTCGTGGCGTTGTGCGCGGGGTCACAAGTGCGCGGCGTGCTGGCGCAAGTCAGCGCGGCGGGCGGCGCCTTGTCGTACGGAATCTACATCTTGCACGTACCGCTTTGGAAATGGCTGCAAGCGGTCGGTCCAAGCCTTTATCGGGGTTGGGACGCGCTGTCTGCATCAACGCACTACGTCATTGTCGTCGTTGTGGTGGTTATCCTCGCCGCTATCCTAGACGCCGTTTACGATACGCCGGTGCGACGCTGGCTATCGCGACGCCGTCCCAAGCCGGTGCAGGCATAAACCGTGCAATCTGCGAAATCTTCCTGCGCCGGGGGGAGAACTCTGGACCGAACCGGTACCGATGAGGCATGTGTGCTGCTTCCGGCAGGCCAGAAATGAAACGGGCGCTGAAATCCA
>DASZWS010000135.1:0-3759 GCA_035546515.1 Vitreimonas sp.
GCATCTTCCCGCGCAGATCGTTGAAGCGCAGATCGACGAATTGGACTTCCTTATCCTTGATCAGCTTCAGGACATCATCAGCGGTTGTCATTTTCCTTGTTACTCCCCGGTTGTGCAGCTTCTTCTAGGCACGCAGTGGCGTGCACGTTGGACACGCCAGAATCAGTTACTGGAGCAGCGATCAGATCGCTGCCGGACCAGTTTCGCCAGTGCGGATGCGCACCACGTTCTGGACATCAAGCACAAAAATCTTCCCGTCGCCGATCTTGCCGGTCTTGGCCGCGCGTTGGATGGCCTCGAGCACCGCGTCGACCTGGTCGTCGCCGACGACCACTTCGACCTTCAGTTTGGGGAGGAAATCCACAACATACTCAGCGCCCCGGTAGAGCTCCGTGTGACCCTTTTGCCGGCCGAAGCCTTTGGCTTCGACGACAGTCATCCCCTGTAATCCCAATTGCTGCAGTGCTTCCTTCACGTCGTCCAGCTTGAACGGCTTGATGATGGCCTCGACCTTTTTCATAGCTCTATTCCCTTCGACCCCACGCGTATTCCCGCGTGATGGCCCGTTGACGCGAGTCGAGCCAAGCGTTGCGCGCTTATTTGACTGCATTGGCGGCAGGGCGCCTGCCAATCGGGCGCCTGGCGCCTAGCGAACCGGCTGGTCACGGTCGGGGAGCCTTTGGTAAGGAGCTATATGGCGCGATTATTTTTAGTGCGGCACGGGGAGCCTTTGGACGATTGGGGCGGCGGCGCCGATCCCGGTTTGTCCCGTTTCGGGCGCAATCAGGTGGACCACTCCGCACAGCGGCTGGTCGAATTTGGCCCCCTCAAGATCGTTTCTTCTCCTGCGAAGCGTGCGCAGGAATCGGCAGATCCCGCCGCAAAACTACAGCGGCAGAAGGTCATCCTGGAGCCGCGCATCGGAGAAGTGCAGCCGCCGGCAGGCGTTTCCGACGCGCGCGCTTGGATGCTGGAGAATTTTTCTTCCTCCAGCACGAAGACGTGGGGCGATGTGGATCAGCGCATGCGCACGTATCGCGACAACGTGCTCGCCGCCGTGCGTGGAATCGAAGCCGATACGGCTATGTTCACGCATTACGTCGCGATCAACATCATCGTCGGCGCCGCACTGCGCGTCGATGACATTGCGGTTTGCCGTCCGGACTTCGCGTCGATCACCGAACTGAAAGTCGAGAAGGGCGATCTGCGGATGGTATTCTATACTGATCCCTTAGGTGAAGGCCGTCGCGGGTGACCAGCGAGGTCATCTCGATTGCGCAGATGCGTGCGATCGACGAGGCCGCCGCTGCATCGGGTATTTCGACGCTCACGTTGATGGACAATGCTGGGCGCGCGGTCGCCGACGCAGTCGTTGCGCGGTATTCGCCCCGGCCAACGGCAGTCGTGTGCGGGCCGGGCAACAATGGTGGCGACGGTTGGGTCGCCGCGCGCGCGCTGCTTGATCGCGGTTGGCCAGTTTGGGTCGAAACGCTCACGGGGATCGAAGGGCTCGGCGGCGATGCGCGCGCAGCGGCGGCGCGTTGGAGCGGGGAGACGCTGCCAATCGGGTCGCGCAAATACGAGCCGCGTTTATTCGTGGACGCGATGTTCGGGGCAGGCCTGTCGCGGCCGCTGCAAGGCGAAGCCGCGGCGTTAGCGGCGCGATTTGCGGCCGCGCCTGAAACCGTTGTGGCCGTTGATGTGCCAAGCGGACTCCACGGCGACCGCGCAGCGCCGGTCGGCGATGTCTGCGCGCGCGCGGCGCTGACGGTCACCTTTGTGCGGAAGAAACCTGCGCATGTGTTGATGCCGGGCCGCGGCTTTTGCGGTGAAGTGTCGGTCGCCGACATCGGCGTAAGCGATGCGCTGGTCGCTCGGGAGGCGATCAACACGTTTGAGAACGCCGCAGCCTGCTGGGCGGATGCGCTTCCGTGGCCTGCGGCTGAAACCTACAAGCATCGGCGCGGGCATGTGTACGTGGCGAGCGGCGGCCGCGCGCGCACCGGAGCGGCGCGGCTGGCGGCGCGCAACGCTCTGCGTGTCGGCGCCGGCCTTGTGACGGTGCTGAGCCCGCGGGACGCCTTGAACGAAAACGCCGCCCAACTGACCGCGATCATGGTGCGTGAAGCCGATGACGCCGACGCCATCGCCGCAGCCGTAGGCGAAGCACAAGCCCTGGTGATCGGCCCGGCGTTCGGGACCGATACGGGCGCTCGCGCCAAGCTCAAAGCCGCGCTCAAGCAGACCCCACGCGCGCCGATGGTGATTGATGCCGACGCTATCACGCTGCTGTCGCCGCTCGGCGAGGGCGTGCTTGGCGCTAGTGACGTGCTGACGCCGCACGCCGGCGAATTCGAACGGGCGTTTCCTGGCGCGCTCAAGGCGAGCGCTACTCGCGTCGACGCTGCGCGCGCCGCCGCCGCCAAGGCGGGATGCACGATCGTGTTGAAGGGGCCCGACACCGTCGTCGCCGCGCCTGACGGGAAAGTTCTCGTCAACACCAGCGGGACGCCGTTTCTCGCCACCGCCGGGTCCGGAGATGCGCTCGCGGGACTCATCGCCGGATTGATCGGGCAGGGCATGGCCAGTTTCGCGGCGGCAGGGGCTGGCGTCTGGCTGCATGGGCGTGCCGGAGAGGCGCTAGGGCCCGGCCTCATCGCTGAGGATATTTCGGAGATTTTGCCCCCGTTGCTCAATGCCTTGGCCGCTCCGGGTCTCAGGCGGCGTCCTTTAGGGTGAACGGACCTGTCGCGGTCGGGCCTTTTGGGTTAACCGTGAGCAGGGACACGCGCGCGAGAAGGGGTTCAGCGATGGTTTGGTGGTGGTGGATCATACCCGGCTTCGTCGGCGTCGTCGGGTTGGCGCTCCTCCTCAGCGGCCTTGGATGGCTGTTTCGTGGACGCCCCTTCAAGGGCGGGCGCGGCGTTACGGGCGGGGCGGTCTTCTTGGGGATCGGCGCGGTGGTTGGCCTGCTTGGTCTCAACATTCAGACTTACCACCGGCTCACCTACGAACAGCCGGTCGCGCTGATCGAACTGCATCAGAAGGGCCCGCAACTTTTTGAGGCGACGGTCACTGAGCCGGCAACCGACCAAAATCCGCAGCCCGTTGTCCATACTTACGAGGTGCACGGTGACGAATGGCGTATGGAAGCGCGCGTGCTGGTTTGGAAGCCATGGGCCAACATTCTGGGTCTCGACACCCAGTACCGGCTCGATCGCTTCTCCGGGCGTTACGCCGACACACAGCAAGAGTTGAACGCCGAGCGCAGCGTGTACGACATCCGGCCACAGCGCAGCACAGGCATCGACCTTTTCCCGATCGCCAAGAGCATGGCCACCCATCTGCCGCTGGTGGATGTAAAGCACGGCAGCGGCACGTATCAGCCGATGGCGGATGGCGCGCGTTACCAGGTCAACATCACGCGCACCGGGCTAATTTCCCGGCCGGTGAACGAGGCGGCCTCGGAAGCGGCCTCCAGCGGCTGGGACAACTAGGTCAGGTGGTGCGGACGGCGGGACTCGAACCCGCACGCCTTGCGGCGCTGGAACCTAAATCCAGTGCGTCTACCAATTCCGCCACGTCCGCTTGCGCGTCCGGTTAGGGCCGGGGCGCGCCCCTGTCCATATGCCGCGTGGGGCGCGTGGACACCCGATATGCGCCATGCCATAAGCCCCGCTTTCTTAAAGACCGGGCGGCAAAGGTTTTGCAGTCGCCCCGCGCATGCCGGAAGCCAATTCAATGCAATTTACCGAACGC
>DASZWS010000136.1:0-6947 GCA_035546515.1 Vitreimonas sp.
CTCTCCGCGTTTTCCGCGAACAAGTGGTAGAACGGCTGGTCCCGGTTGGGACGGATTGGTTCGGGTATCGCGTTTAACCATTCCTCCGTGTTGGAGAATTCTGGATCGACGTCGAACACAACGCCCCGGAACGGGAAGAGCTTGTGGCGGACCACTTGTCCGAGGGAGAATTTGGCTTCGCGCATTTTCTTCCTCCTTCCTCGAGTCTTCCTGTCTCTCGCTTTGGTAAGGTAATGACGATAACGCACGAAACAAGGATTGGAGCCCTGCACACGATTTTGTGTGGCTTGGCGCACGCGCTTTTCTCCGGAAGCGGGCTAAAACCCGGCAAAACAAGGGTTTCCAGGCGGCTCAAAAGCGTTAGCATGAACGCCGACTGAATGGATTTGCGGCCGCGAAAGCGGTCGCCGGAATGTTTTGCAATGTCACGCAATGGGTGGGCGGAGGCGTCGCGCGGCGGCGCCGGGCCCGGCCCGCGGTCGCGCGCACCGGTGTTTGCGGCGATCGATTTGGGCACCAACAATTGTCGCCTGTTGATGGCGACGCAGAATGGCGACGGCAGCTTGCGTGTTGTCGATGGCTATTCGCGCATCGTGCGCTTGGGTGAAGGCCTCTCCCACACCGGCAAACTGAGCGACGCTGCAATGGCGCGCGCGTATCAGGCGCTCGTTGCCTGCGCACAGCGTATCGAGGCGCGCACGCCCATCGCGGTGGGATGCGTGGCGACACAAGCGTGCCGCGCTGCGTCGAACGGACAGATGTTTCTCAATCGCGTGCGGTCCGATCTTGGACTCAACTTTCAGATCATCACGCCGGAGGACGAAGCGCGTCTCGCGGTGCTTGGTTGCGCAAGTTTGCTGGAGCCGGCCGCCGACTACGCGATGATTGTCGATATCGGCGGCGGCTCAACCGAGCTCTCTTGGGTAGAGCCGAAGGAAGCGCTGAGTGGCGGGCTGAAGCCGCCGATCCTGGGGTGGCGGTCGGTGCCGATGGGCGTGGTCGTGCTGGCTGATGAAGAGGCTGAGCCGGAGGACGACAATGGCGCCTGGTACGAAGCGCTGGTGTCGCGGATCGCCGGGCAGATCGAAGCGGCCGGCGGCGGCGATGGTCTGCGCGATGCGTTTGTAAGCGGGCGCGCCGATATCATCGGCACCTCCGGCACCGTCACCAGTCTTGCCGGGGTGTTCCTGGACCTGCCGCGCTATCAGCGCGCGCGGGTCGATGGCATGTGGTTCGATGTCAGCGATTGCCGGGCCACCATCGCCAGGCTGCTGGCTCAAACGCGAGCTGAACGTGCGGCCAATCCCTGCATTGGCAAGGATCGCGCTGACCTCGTGGTGATCGGCGGCGCCATTCTCGACGCGGTGCTACGGGTCTGGCCGGCGACGCGCATTCGCGTGGCTGACCGCGGCTTGCGCGAGGGCGTGTTGTTGCGGCTGATGGCCGAGCACAAGGCTGCGCCATGAGCGACGAAGACCCTCCCGAACCGAAGCGCCGCTGGCGCAACAAGCAGATCACATCGCCTAGCGGCGCGCGTGAGATGGCGACGCGCATCAAGAAGAAAAACGTGCGCAAGGAAAGCTCGCGCAAATGGCTCGAGCGCCAGGTCAACGATCCCTACGTGCAGCGCGCGATCGCCGAAGGCTGGCGTGCGCGTTCGGCATTCAAGTTGATCGAGCTCGATGAAAAGTTCGGCCTGCTGAAGCGCGGTCAACGCGTGGTTGATTTGGGCGCCGCGCCTGGAAGTTGGACTCAGGTCGCGGTAAAAAAGGGCGTGCGCGCCATTGTTGGCATTGACGTGCTGCCGGTTGATCCACTGCCGGGCGCGACGTTTCTGGAGATGGATTTTCTCGCGCCTGAAGCGCCGGGCGCTTTAATCGAAGCGCTGGGAGGTCCGCCCGATCTTGTGCTCTCTGATATGGCCGCCAGCACGACTGGTCACGCCAAGACCGATCAGATCCGCACCGGCGCGCTGGCGGAAGCCGCTGCCGAATTCGCCATGGACGTTCTCGCCCCCGGCGGCGCGTTCGTGACCAAAGCATTCCAAGGCGGGCTTGACGCGGCGCTGCTGCAAAGGCTGAAGCAGCATTTCACCAGCGTGCATCACGCCAAGCCCCCCGCGAGCCGCGCCGGCAGCCCAGAGGTTTATCTCGTTGCGCAGGGTAAGAAGGCCTAGATCAGCAGGTAGAAAATCTCGGTCTCCAGTTTGGACTCGTCCCTAGTCCAATCGCCGTAAACCTCCCACGACATGCCACCGATCATCTTGCCATTTTGCGCGCACCACTGGTGGATCGCCTGGTGCGCCGGATGCATCTGCGCGTACGGCCCGACATAGAGCGTGCGCGCGGCTTGGCCCGCCGGCGTTTGCACGCAGGTGATGCCGTCCTCCGGCGGAAACGCGCAGGCCACCTCGACCCCGAAATCAATGGTCATCGGCTCCTCGCGGCGGGCGGGGTGGTGGTACAGGAAAAGGTTGTGACTGCTCGGAAACTGAAGCTGCGGGCGCGTGCTCAGAAAGGCGTAAACCTTGTCCAAGAGCGGCATGGCGACGGCGCCAATTTCGCCAAGCCGAGCCTGACCGCGGCATGCCGCAAGCATGCGCGGTGCGACGGTTTCGACCGAAATGTCATATTTCATGGCGGCCATCCGCTTCCTACCTCGCGCTCAGCTAACCCCAAGTCTTGCCAAGTCCACAGAGAATCTCTACCAGCCGTCCATGGAAATCCGTGAAGCTCTGACCTTTGACGACGTCCTGCTGGAGCCGGGCGCGTCCGAAGTGCTGCCCGCCGACGCCAACACCAAGACGCGGCTGACACGCTCCATAGACCTCAACATCCCGCTTATTTCCGCCGCCATGGACACCGTGACCGAGGCGCGCCTCGCCATCGCCATGGCGCAGGCCGGCGGCATGGGCATCATTCACCGCAACCTTGAGCCGCACGAGCAGGCCGAGCAGGTGAAGATCGTCAAAAAGTTCGAGAGCGGCATGGTGATCGATCCGATCACCATCACCGCCGACCAAAGCATCGGCGACATTCTAGCGATCAAGGAAGCGCGGAAGATTTCCGGCTTCCCGGTTGTTGAGCCGGGTTCGAAGAAGCTGGTCGGTATTCTCACCAATCGCGACATGCGCTTTGCCGAGAAGCACGAGAAAGTCGCCGATTTGATGACGCGCGAACTCGTCACGGTGCGGGAAGGCGCGGGCGAAGAAGAAGCGAAGCGCTTGTTGCACAAACATCGCATTGAGCGCCTGCTCGTTGTCGACGCTGGTGGACGCATCACTGGCCTGATCACCGTGAAAGATTTTGAAAAGGCGCAAGCCTTCCCGAACCGCGCCAAGGACGAGCAGGGGCGCCTTCGTGTCGGTGCGGCCTCGACGATTGGCGATGCTGGCTATGAGCGTTCTCTGGCGTTGATCGAAGCCGGTGTGGATGTGCTGGTGATCGACACCGCGCATGGCCATTCGAAGGGCGTCCTCGAAGCGGTGAATCGGATCAAGAAAGCGTCGAATATGACGCAGGTGATCGCCGGCAACATCGCCACGGCTGACGGCGCCAAAGCCTTGATCGATGCGGGCGCGGATGCGGTGAAGGTCGGCATTGGTCCTGGCTCGATCTGCACCACACGGATTGTCGCCGGTGTGGGCGTGCCGCAGCTGACCGCGGTGATGGATGCGGCGAGTGCGGCGAAAAAGGCCAACGTGCCCGTGATCGCCGATGGCGGCATCAAGTTCTCCGGCGATTTGGCCAAAGCGTTGGCGGGCGGCGCCGAAGTGGCGATGATCGGCTCGTTGCTGGCGGGCAGCGAAGAAGCGCCGGGCGAGGTGATCCTCTACCAAGGCCGTTCGTACAAATCTTATCGTGGCATGGGGTCGTTGGGGGCGATGGCCCGTGGCTCGGCTGACCGCTACTTCCAAAAAGAAGTCACCGATCAAATGAAGCTGGTGCCGGAAGGCATCGAGGGCCGCGTGCCGTTCAAAGGGTCGGTGGCGAACATTCTGCATCAACTCGTCGGCGGCTTGCGCGCGGCGATGGGATATGTCGGCGCCAAGAACATGGAAGAGCTGCGCACGAAAGCGCGGTTCGTGAAGATTTCTTCCGCCGGCTTGCGCGAAAGCCACGTTCACGACGTTTCGATAACGCGCGAAGCGCCGAACTATCCGCTCGGAGGCTGAGCCGTGGCGGACAATTTCATCCGCATCACGCCGTTCATTCATGTGCCTGATATCGATAAGGCGATCGCCTTTTTCGAAATGGTCGGTTTCACCAAACACATTCACTTTGGGACCTACGCCTATCTCGAACGCGAGAAATGCGGGGTGCGGCTCCTGCAGAATGATGATGAAGGCAATGGAGCGCCGCCCGGCAATCGGCGGTTTGCTTATTATATCGACGTCCAGGACATCGAAGCGCTGTACAGGGAACTGAAGCCGAGGCTTGATACGTTGCCAGCAGGCGATGTGCATGGGCCTGCAGACAAAATGTACGGCCAGCGTGAACTTTGCATTCTGGCGCCGGACGGAAATCTCTTGGTGTTCGGTCAAACCATAAGCTGACGCGACGTGCGTCGGCCTTTTTGTGGGGTTCTCCCGATGCGTAACGGCGCTCGCCAGCAGGCAGCCATTGAAATTCTCACCTCGCTCGAAACCGAACGCCGCCCCGCGGCGGATGCTGTGAAAGCGTGGATGCTGACGCATCGCTTCGCCGGTTCGAAAGATCGTGCGGAAATCGGCGATCTGGTGTTCGGTGCTTTGCGATGGAAGCAATCGAGTGCTTGGCGGTTCAAGCAAGATACGCCACGCGCGTGGGTGTGGGGCGCTTTGCGGTGGGGGTTTGGGCAAAGCGCCGACTGGATTGCGCAAAGTCTCGTCGATGATCCGCATGCGCCGTCGCCGCCGAATGAGCAAGAATTGAGCGCGCTTCAATCGGCGACGCTCGATGGTGCGCCCGCCTGGGTTCAAGGCGACTATCCAGAATGGCTTGACGCGAGCTTGGCGCGTGCGTTCGGGGATGCGCGCGGCGAAGAAGGCGCGGCTTTGGCGGCGCCGGCGCCGCTGGATTTGCGAGCAAATAGCTTGCGGACCACGCGCGCGCCTTTGATTGCGGCGCTCTCGGAAAGCCCGAAACTGAAGGAGCCGCCGGCGGTGACGCCGTTTTCCGCGGACGGCGTGCGGATTCCGTGGTCGCAGGGGCGGACGTTTCCTTGGGCGACGGAGCAAAGTTTTCTCAAAGGCCGGTTCGAGGTTCAGGACGAAGGCAGTCAGTTGGCGGTTGCGCTCTCCGGCGTCGCGCCAGGGATGCAGGTGGCCGATGTGTGCGCGGGCGGCGGGGGCAAGACCTTGGCGCTTGCAGCGGCGATGCAGAACAAGGGGCAGATTTACGCCTACGACGTCGATGGCCGCCGCCTTGCGCCACTCAAGGAGCGCGCCGAGCGCGCGCATGCGCGCAACATTCAGATACGAACGCCGATGCGGACCAAGGATGCGCTGGAGGATTTGCACGGGCGCATGGATCTGGTGTTCGTCGATGCGCCGTGTACCGGTTCTGGCACGTGGCGGCGCAATCCGGATTCGAAGTGGCGCCTGCGGCCAAACGCGCTTCAGGTGCGGATGCAAGAGCAGCGCGAGGCGCTGGCGCTTGCAGCGCCGCTGGTGAAGGTTGGCGGGAGGCTAATCTATGTAACGTGCTCCGTGCTGCCGGAAGAGAATGAAGATCAGGTCGACGCGTTCCTCGCATCTTACGCCGGCTTCCGCGCTGTAGGATTGGCGCGTGACGATATTCCCGGTCACAAGCGTGGGCTGGCGTTGCAGATGACTCCCCTCCAGACGGGATGCGACGGCTTTTTCGTCGCCGCGCTCGAACGTCTCGGCTGAGATGCCTGCGTTGCGCAACGTTGCGATCGCCGGCTGCGGTGTTGCGGGGCTCGCGACGGCTGCGTTGTTGCGGCAGCAAGGCGTTGAGGTTGTCATCTACGACAGGCTGTCGACGCCGCGGCCCATTGGTTCGGGACTCATTCTGCAGCCGGTCGGGCTTTACGTGCTCGACCGCATCGGCATTGGTGATGTGTTGCGCCAACGTGGGGCGCGGATTGAGCGGCTTTACGGCAAGGTCGCGCCGTCACAGCGCGTGGTGCTGGACGTTCGCTATAACGCGTTGGGCGCCGCTGCGTTGACCGGCGTCGGCGTGCATCGCGGGGCGTTGTTTCAAACTTTGTTTGATGCGGCGAAGGCGGCGGGCGCGGGATTTGAGCCGAAGTGCGATGTGGTCGCCGTTGAAGACGGGCGCTTGCGCTTTGCCGATGGGCGGGTGAGCGCCAAGTTCGATCTGGCGATTGACGCGCTGGGGGCGCGCTCGCCGCTCTCGCGGGCGCCGAATGCGCCGCTGCCATTCGGGGCGCTGTGGGCGAGTTTGGATTGGGCGGGCGGTTTCGACCCATGTGCGCTGGAGCAGCGCTACGAGCGCGCGCGGAAAATGGTGGGCGTGCTGCCGATCGGCAAAACCCGCGCCGATGGGCCCAATCAAGCCGCTTTCTTTTGGAGTTTGAAGCACGCGGATCGCGGGGCGTGGGCAGCGGGCGATCTGGATGCTTGGAAGCAAAGCGTTTTGGCGCTTTGGCCGGAGACGGCGCCTTTGCTGGCGCAAATTGCGCGGCATGAGGATTTGGTGTTCGCAGCTTACGCGCATCGGACGCTGCGCGATCCGGTTTCGCGGCACGTCGTGCATGTCGGCGATTCTTGGCACTGCACGTCGCCGCAGCTTGGGCAGGGCGCCAACATGGCGCTGCTGGATGCGCTGGCGCTGACGGAAGCGCTGAAGCGGCAGAGCAATCTCGACGCGGCGCTTGGCGAATATGCGCGCACGCGGCTCTGGCATATCCGGCTTTATCAGGCGGCGTCGTATCTGTTCACGCCGGCTTATCAGTCCGACAGCGCCGCGATTGCGTGGTTG
>DASZWS010000137.1:0-4963 GCA_035546515.1 Vitreimonas sp.
GACTTAGGCACGCGGCTTTTTCCCCGCAATGCGGCCTTATTGGCTTAGTTTGATTGAACACATGGCTGATTCCAGTCCCCTCGGCCGCCCGGTGACCTCGGTCTGCGTCTATTGCGGCTCATCGGAGACGACGGAGCCCGCTTATCTCGACCTCGCAACCAGATTTGGCGCCGCTTTGGCCGGGCGCGGCCTGCGCCTGGTGTATGGCGGCGGCTCGATTGGCCTGATGGGCCGCTGCGCCAAGGCGGCGTTTGCGGCCGGCGGCGACGTGCTCGGGGTCATGCCTAAATTTCTCGAACGCCGCGAGATTGTCCTCGAAAACGTCCCGCACCGCATGGTCGACACCATGCACGAGCGCAAACAGATCATGTTCGAGCAAAGCGACGCCTTCGTGGTGCTGCCAGGCGGCATCGGCACGCTAGAGGAAGCCGTGGAAATGCTGTCGTGGCGGCGGCTGGACCTGCACCAGAAACCAATCATTTTTCTCTGTGAGGACAATTTCTGGTCGCCCTTCTTCACGCTGATGCAGCACACCATCGACGCCCGGCTGACGCCGGCAGCCTTCTCCACAGCTTACGCCTACGTTCACTCCATCGACGATTGCTTTGCCACCCTGGGCCTGCCGGTGACCGCCTGATTGGTCGCAAAGCGGGTTGAAACCGCCTGCCGTTGGCGCACGTATTAGGGCACATGAACAGCCTTTCCCGACGCTCCCTGCTTGGCGCTGCCGCCGTGCTCCCGCTTCTCGCCTGCTCCCCGCCTGCCGCCGCTACCGGCGACCAGGCCAGCGAACGGCGCTTCGCCAATTCGCCATGGCGCCACAAGACGGACGCCGAATGGCGCGCCCAGCTGCCGGCGGCCAGCTATGTCGTGCTACGCCAGCAAGGCACCGAGCGTCCCTTCAGCAGCCCACTCCTGAACGAGCACCGCACCGGAACCTTCGTGTGTCTGGGCTGCGGGCTGCCGCTTTTTCGTTCGCAGTGGAAATTCGACAGCGGCACCGGCTGGCCGAGCTTCTACGACGTCATCCACGAAAATATCGGCACCACAGTCGACAATCAGCTCATCGAGGAGCGCACCGAGTACCACTGCGCCCAGTGCCTCGGCCACCAAGGCCATGTGTTCCCGGACGGGCCTCGCCCTACCGGCCTGCGCTACTGCAACGACGGCGTCTCGCTTCGCTTCGTGCCTACGTAAGAAACCACGGCGTCGCTAGACTATCCTGGCATGAGCGCTGGCCAGGATGAACGCTACGCCGCAGCAGCAGCCGAATACGGCCAGGCGCTGCAGCGGCTTGCGCACGCCGCAGAAGCCAATCCCGAGCGCAGGCGCGATTTGCTGCAAGACATGCACGTTGCGCTTTGGCGGAGCTTCGCCGCCTTCGATGGCCGCTGCTCGGAGCGCACTTGGGTCTATCGCGTCGCCAACAACGTGGCGGCGACGCATATCGGCAAGGAAAGCCGCGCTAATCGCGCCAAAGTCAGCCTCGACCAAATCACCGACCTGCCCGCGCCGCAAAATCTAAGCGAAGCCATCGAGGAGTCCGACGCACTCGAGCGCTTGCGCGCTCTGATCCGCGCCCTGCCGGCGCCAGATCGTCAAATCATCACGCTCTACCTCGAAGGTCTCGACGCTGCTGCAATCGGCGAGATTGTCGGCCTTTCGTCAGGCGCGATCGCCACGCGCATCTCGCGTCTCAAATCTCACCTCGCGCAACACTTCCAGGAACGTACGCATGTCTGAGCGCGATCCCCTGCAATCGCTTTGGATGAAGCAGAAGCCGGAGCCATTCGCCATGAGCCTCGATGAGGTGCACACGCGCGCCGTACGCCTCCAGCAGCGCGTGCAAACCCGCAATCGCGGCGAATATCTCGCCGCCATTCTGGTAATCGGCGTGTTTGCCTACACGGCCATCCAAACGCCTGCGCCGCTGGCGCAACTCGGCGCGGTGCTGATCGTGCTCGGCACCATCTATGTCGTGTGGCAACTGCACCGGCTGGGGCGTGCGGCCACCAAAGCTGAGACGGAAGCGGCAGGTGCGAGCTGGTCGGACTTCTACCGCGCGCAACTTGTGAAGCAGCATGCCGCCGTCAGCAGCGTGTGGTCCTGGTATCTGGGACCGCTGGTCCCAGGCTTTATTGTGTTTGTCGCCGGAGTTGCGTTCGCACCTGCCGGCCACGCGCCGTTATTCGCGCGCATCGCCATTTTCGCAGTCACCATCGGCATCGCCGCAGCGGCTTTTCTCGGAATCGCCGCACTCAACCGCGCCGCCGCACGGGCGCTTCAGCGCGAGATCGACAGCCTCGACGCCTTGACGCGCACGTAAAGTCAGAATGCGTTGACGTGGTGGCGCCGCGACGTGAGACCGCTTCGCGGCGCGCGGGGGCATCTATAGGGTGAGGAACATCGGAGTCCTCCCCATGGCCTTGCGTCCACTCAGTGAAGCACCTGAAGCGCCCTTCGAAGAAGGCGGCGACCCTTACGTCGTATTGAATGCGTTGCGCCAACAGACGCCAATCGCGCGAACCCCGATTGGCATCGTGCTGGCGCTGCGCCACCGCCATCTCGAACTGGTGACCAGCGACGCGACGCGCCAGCTGGAGATGGAAACCAAAATGATGCAGGGCATCACCTCAGGGCCAATCTGGGATCTGTGCAGCGACGCGATGCTGTTTGCCAACGGCGACGTGCACCGCCGCCGTCGGGCGCCGGTTTCCCGGACTTTCGCATTCAAGCTGATGGACGCCATGCGCCCGCGCGTCACCGCACTTGCAACCGAACTGGTCGAAGAACGCCTGAACAAAGGGCCAATCGACTTTGTCGGCGAGATCGCCGCGCAAATCCCGGCGCGCATCATTGCAGAAATTCTCGGCATCCCGCGCAGCGACCTGCCGGTGTTCATGCAATGGATTGCCGACACCGCAGCGGCCATCGGCTTCATCGACGTCGAACGGCGTGCACAAATCGAGAAGAGCCTCGTCGACTTCAACGCCTACGTTGAAGGTCTGCTCAACGACCGCCGCAACATGCCGAAGGGCGACTTCATCTCCAGCTACGTTGCCGAGACGGCGCAGGACGAGAACTTGAGCGAGGCAGAAATCCGCACGCAGGTGCTGGGCCTCATCCTCGCCGGTTCCGACACCACGCGGGGCTCGCTCTGCATGACGCTGGCGACCTTGCTGACGCATCCCGAACAATGGCGCGCCTTCTGCGCCGATCCCGATGGCCTGAAGAAAGGCGTCGTCAATGAAGGGCTGCGCTATCAGCCCATCGTCTCCGGGGTCCCACGTGTGGCGGTGCAGGATTTGGATGTTGACGGATTTCTCGTGCCGGCCGGCACGCCAATCGCCGTGTCGTTGTTGTCAGCGCTGCGCGATCCGGAGGTTTACGCCGATCCCGAGAGCTTCAACGTCAAGCGTGACGACCATCCACGCTGGCATCCGGTCTTCGGCGGCGGCGCGCATCGCTGTGTCGGCGAAGCCTTGGCGAAAGCGGAGATGGAAGAAACGCTAGCGACGATCGCGCGGCTGGCGCCAAACACGGCGCTGGTGGGCGAATTTCCTAAGCTCGCACCAGGCGCCATCCGTCAGGTCGGCGCCATGCGCGTTGCGTTCGCCTCTTAGGCTTTTGCGCAAGCGTCGGCCTTCGACAAGCTCAGGCTGACGCCATCTTCGAACTGCGCGGTTTCAAAGTAGCGTCACCCTGAGCTTGTCGAAGGGTCCGCGGGCCACAGGCGCCAGCCGCGGCGCCTCAAGCCACGTCGGCGTTGAACTCGACACCTGCGAGCACCTCAGCCATCACTTCCTTCAGCTGCAATTGCGTCAGGCGGTTGGATTCCACGAACAGCGTCAGGATTTGCCGCGGCCAAACCGCCGCCGAATAGTGAAACTGACGCCCTTGTGAATCCGCACCGTAATAAGCGACCGACGCGCCCCAAGGCTGCGCCACCAGCATCGGCTCGGCGATTTTGATCGGATTGTTGTTGGCCTCGGCGATCTTGTTTTCTGCATCGAGCCGCATGGCGAGAAGCATGCGCGCGGCCTCGACCGTGTTTTTCGAGGTCGCATCGGTCAGTTCTTGCGACAGCACCGAAAGCGTCGTCGCGTGACGGCTCGACGTGAAAATCTTCTGCGCACCCCGCGACGATGGCTGCTCGATCCAATCACCGCCGAGCGTCAACCGATAGAGCGGCGTTTCGACCTTCACGCCGCTTCTCCCATCAGCCGCTTGCGCGCGCGAGCTTCGCCGATCAGCGGGAACAGCGCCGCCATTTCCGGGCCGTGGTCCATGCCCGTCAGCGCTTGGCGTAACGGCATGAACAGCGCCTTGCCTTTGGCCCCGGTCTTTTCTTTCACCGCGTTGGTAAAGGCCTGCCACGTGGTTGCATCGTAGGCGCCTTGCGGCAACACCTCGGCGGCGGCGCTGGCGAACGCTTTGTCGTTCACGACTGGATCAATCGGCCCTTCGACCACACGCACCCACTCCACCACGTCCGGCAACAGAACGAGGTTCGCGCGGATCGCGTTCCAGAACGCTTCACCCTTGTCGGCGCCAAGCTTCGCCAAGCGATCCTTCACTGCGGCGTAGTCGGTTTGGTGCAGCACCGCTGCGTTGACGCGCTTCAATTCTTCCGGATCGAACCGCGCTGGCGCGCGGCCGATTTTGTCGAAGCTGAACTCCTCGACCAGTTGTGCAAACTGCAGCCGCGCCTCCACTGGGTCGGAGGTGCCGATCTTTGCCAGGTGCGACAAAACCGCCATCGGCTCGTAACCCTGCACACGCAAATCCATCACCGACAGCGAACCCAGCCGCTTCGACAATGCTTCCCCATCGGCGCCAACCAGCAACGGGAAATGCCCGAAGTCCGGCACCGGTCCGCCGAGAGCTTCGAAGATTTCGATCTGCACGCCGGAATTGGTGACGTGATCTTCGCCGCGGACGATGTGGCTGATCTTGAAATCCA